>JAWLCQ010000066.1:0-22585 GCA_041687095.1 Phycisphaerae bacterium
CTATCGCGGAAACGTTCCGCTCGTTCCCAGACGTTGGGGGTCAGGAGACCCCCAACGCTCGCGATGGAGGCAACGCTCGCGCTTGGAGCAACGCTCGCGCTTGGGGCAACGCTCGCGCGGGGGGCAGTGCTCGCGCTTGGGGCGTCGCTCGCGTGTGGGGCATCGCAGGCGCGCGTTGCCCCGCGTCGCCGGGAATGGTAAACTGCACCCATGCCGAGGGCTACGGCGGCCCGGGGCGCGTTTTCGGGAGTGAGAGCGGTTCATGAAGGGCAAACGCGAGACGCCACAGCAGGTGCGGCGAGCGCAGGAGTCGGCGGCCGAGGCCCCAGCCGGGGCGCAGGCGCCGGGGCCGCTCGCCGCCCGCCTCCGCCTCCCGCCCCTCGCGGTGCAGGCCGTGCTGCTGCTCGCCCTCGCCGCGGGGCTGCTGGCGTTCTCCGACCCGCGAATCGTGGACGACGCCTACATCACCTACCGCCACTCGTGGAACGTGGTGCAGGGCAATGGCCTGGTGTTCAACGCGGGGGAGCGCGTCGAGGGGACCACCAGCCTGACCTGGGCCCTCCTGTGTACCCTCCCCATCGCCACCGGGATCTCCCCCGCGCACTTCGCCTTCGTCGCGGGGCTCCTCTTCGCCGCCCTCGCCCTGCTCCGCGCGTGGCAGATCGCCCGGCGGCTGGGGGGCGATCCGTGGATGGCCTGGCTGGGGGCGGCGGGGACGGCGGTCCTGCCGGGGTACTGGCTGGCGGCCGGCAATGGGCTGGAGGGGGGCCTGTACGCCCTGCTGGTGGTGCAGATGGTCGGGGCCTTGCTCCTCGACCGCCGCGCCTGGGTCGCGGGCGTGTACGGGGCGCTGATGTTCATGACCCGCCCGGACTCCCTCTTCCTCGTGCCCCTGGTCCTGCTCGTCGTCGCCCTGGGCCTTCGCCGCCAGACGCTCCCCGAGGCGGGGACGCGGCGGGCGACGGACCTGGCGGCCGTGCTGGGCCCGTGGCTGCTGGGGATCGCGGGGGTGACGCTATGGCGGCTGCTGTACTACGGGGAGTTCCTGCCCAACTCGGTGATCGCCAAGCGGCCGGAGTCGTACGCGTGGGAGTCGATGTTCCCGATCCTCCTGCTGGGCTTGGAGTACGTGGGGGAGTTCGCTTTGACGGCGATTCCGGTGGTGCTGGGGACGCTGCTGCTACCGCTGCTCCGCCCCCGCCGCCTGAGCGGGTGGCTGCTGCTGGGGGTGCTCGCCGGCAGCGCCGTCGTCGCCGTGTACAACGGCGGGGACTGGATGCGCAACCATCGCCTGCTGGTCGTCTACACCCCCCTGTACTCGATCGCGCTGGGGCTGGCGCTGACCCGCATGCGCCAGGCCCTGCCCGCGGGACCGCAGCGGACGCGGCGAACGACCCGCATCGCCACCGTGTCCGTCGGGGCGGTGCTGCTGCTGGGCGGGTGGGTCCTGCCCCTGCGGAACCATCGCTGGACAAAGAACGGCTGGTGGATCGAGCAGAGCGTGCAGGAGTACGTCAACGCCACCGAGGCCATCAAGGATCAACTCAGCCCGGCGGCGGTCATCTGCTCGGAAGCCCTGGGCCGCCCGGGCTACCTCCTGCCGCGGCACTACATCCACGATCCGGTGGGCCTGGCGGACCGGCACCTGGCGCGGCACGGGAGGCTGGACCCGACATTCGGGCGGTGGGACCTGCGGTACACGGCCAACACGGTCCGGCCCGACGTGTACCTGACGCACGGGGGCGGAGGGCTGACGCGGCTGATGCAGATCGTCGATGCGTACGAGGGCGACTTCCTCCGCGAGTACGCCGTGTACCTCCCGGACAGCTACGACTTCGTCCTCGCCCTCCGCTGGAAGATGGTCCCCGCCCTGCACCCCGCCCTGGTCCGGGCGGGCCTGCTGCAGTACGCGATCAAGGTCACGCCTCCCACCGCGCCCCCCAGCGGGCGGCAGTAGCGGTTGGGGCAGGGCGGTCGGGGCCCCTCATACGCATTCCAGGTAATCCGTGCGCCCCGTGGATTTGACGTGGTTGCTCCGCTGCGCTCCGCAAACCACGGCACCCACCCGAGAATTAAGTGGAACGCGTATCAGTACCGGAACTCCTCGAGTTTGGGGAAGCACTTCTGGATCCGCAGGAGGTCCGAGCGCATCATCTTCACCCCGATGTTCGAGATATCCAAAACCCGCAGGTCCAGGTGGTCGATCCCGTCCAGCGACCGCAGCGAGCGGCAGTTGGGCACCATCAGGAAGCGGATCTTCGTGCAGCCGTAGATGCCCTCCAGGTCCCGGATGCCCGACAGCCCGTCGCAGTTGAGGATCTCCATGGGCATGCCCTGCAGGCCGTTGAGGCTTTCGATCCTCGGGCAGCGCAGCACGCGGACCGTGCGGAGGTCCATCCCCCGCAGCAGCGCCAGGTCCCCCGACAGCGCCGCGCACGAGTCGATCTCCAGCGTCCCCAGCGATCCGCCCTGCACCCCGTCGAGGCCCTGGAGCTTCGGGCACCGCCGCAGGGTCAGCGAGCGGAAGCGGAGCTTCGCCAGCGGGGTGATCGACACGAGGTGGGGCACGTTGTCGATCGTGATGGCCTCGATGGTTCCGCGGGACCCGAAGGTGATCTCCATCGGCACGTTCTTGCCGCCGTTGACCTCGGTGAACTTGCGCTGAAGTTCGCGGCCCAGTTCCTCCCCGGTCAGCTTGTCCCGCGTGTCGGCCCAGGTGAGCAGGTCGCGGGGCAGCGTGTCGACGGAGGGCTTGTAGTCGGGCAGCCAGCGGCAGACGGCGTCGAGGGAGAGGCGGACGGCTTCGGTGTTGGGGTCGTTGGGGTCGGTGTGCTTGGCGAGGTAGGCTTCGTAGGCGGTCTTGGCGCGGCGGAGGAGGGGGGCGCGGATGGCGCGGTCGGCCTCGGAGGCGAGGTCGGCGTACTCATCGCCCAGCTCGCGCTGCTCGGTGTCGCCCAGGGTGCCCAGCTCGCGGGCGGCGAGGGGGACCAGCGTCCGCCACGGGACCCCGATGGTCTCGTTCAGCAGTTCGGCGGCGCGGTCGGGACGGTCGAGATCGACCATCAGCAGGCCGATGACCTCCTCGCGGATGGCGATCTGCTCGCGAAGCTGCAACTGGGCGAGCTTGCGGGCCACCGTCTTCGCCGCCCGCGCCCGGTGGCCCGCCAGGTCCCGCAGCGCCAGCAGGTCCACCACGGGCCCGAGGTGTTCGGCGAGGGTGACGCGGCCGGCCTCGTTGTAGGCGGCCTCGGCCGGTTCCCAGCGGTCGGCGGCGGCGTGGCGGTCGCCGAGATCCCGCAGGGCCGCCACCAGCGCCTGGCACGTCTGCCGCCGCGCTCCGGGGGTGGGCTCGGTCCGCACGCGGTTCTGCAGCAGCTCGCAACGCTTCTGGGCCCAGTCGTCGGCGCGGTCGGGCAGGGCCTTGACCAGGTAGTCCAAGGCCTTCGTGCCCAGCTCCAGCGACTTGAGCGTCCCGCTCTTGAGGGCGTACGTCAAGCACTCCTCGAAGAGCATCGCCCGCTCCGCCGAGCCCGCCAACTGCTCCCCCGCCGCCTCGTACAGCCGCTCCGCGCGAACCGCATCCGACCGCTCGGACCGGAGGATCTCCCGCAGGACCTCCTCGGCCGGTGCGCCCGTGGCGCACAGCGGCAGACCGCAGACGACGATGGCGGCAACCTTGAGCAACCCCAGCCAACCCACGCGAGTCATGGTTCTCCCTTTCCTCATCCCGCCGATCCGCACAGCCCCGATCCGTTGGTCCCCGGAAAGCCCCGCAACTTCGCTTTCCGGCCGCGACCGGCAGACACAGGAGAGATATGCTGCGTCCCCGGCTGCCGAAGCCTTGATCGTGCCCCCATACCATCGCGCATTTCCCCCGAGGACGCAAGCCCCGGAGGCGAAGTTTTTGGCAGGGCCCGCGAGACGCCGCCCGGGGCGCCTATTCCGCCTCCGCCGCCAGGGGGATCTGGACGGTCTGGTCCTGGAGCCCCAGCGTGCGGGGGACGGTCTCGATCCCCGACTCGGGCAGGGCCAGGCGGAGGAGGTCGGCGAAGCGGAGCAGCGAGCGCTCGGGGGCGGGGGGAGCGGCCGGGCCCGTCGCGGGCGTGTCCGCCGCGGGGCGGGTGGTGACCGCGTCGTCCCCGCCGGGCGCCTCCGCGGAGGACGGGGGCAGGATCAGCGGTTCGAGGGTGTGCCCCAGCGATCCGTCGGCGGCGAGGGCCCACTCGTGCAGGGCGACCGTGCCTTCGCGGACGTCGTCGGCATCCTCGAGATGCAGCAGCAGCGCCCGCACCCGCCAGCCCAGTCCGGGTTCGGGGAAGACCGTCACCCCATACGCCGCGGGCGCCTGCGGGCGGACGCGATCGGCCGGGGCGCCGGGGGCCTTGGCGGCGACGGCGGCGAGGGCGCGGTACTGCTCCGCGCCGCCCACGACGATCGCCCCGCCATACGGCAGCAGGGCCAGTTCGCGGGCCTGCTCGGAGGAGGTGAGGGGCTCGAAGAAGTGCCCGCGAGCGTCGCGGGCGTACCCGATCCGCACCCCGCGGAGCAGCACGAACCGCCCCGCGTGCTCGCCCTCCGTGAGGCGATAGGCGCGGACGCCCTCCTTCACGCGCAGATGCGCAGGGGCCAGCGTGCACGGGCGCGCCGCGGCCGTCTCGGTGGACAGGGCGTGCAGGACCGGGGGGAGGGTGTTGAAGAGCGAGTAGCCCACCACGCTCCCGTCCTCGTCGACGGACAGGAGCAGCGGCACCCGCCGCTCCCACCCCGCCCCGAGGTACTGCTGGGCGTCATAGTCCCACACGCCGCAGACCACGTAGACCGCCGTCCGCTCCCCGCGCGGGAGGTTGGAGCACTCCGACAGTTCGTGCAGCCCCACGCCCAGGCGGATATCGCTCCAGCGGGCCTTCCCGGCGTCGGGGAGGAAGAGGTTGTTCCAGGGCTTGATGAAGTCCTTGCCGTCCGACCGCTTCAGCGGCGTGTCGCGGTCGCGGCGGAACCCCACCGTCACGCCATACCACCGCCCCGCCTCCCCCGCGATCTCCACCCCGCAGCGGACCACGAACCCGCCCGGGCCGTACGGGATCACCTCCGCGTGCAGGCACTCCGCGCGGGCAGTAGGCTGCGTGGCGGGCTGCGTAGCGGACGGTGCGGCGGGTTGCGTCGTCTGGGCCGAGCCCCCAACGCAGAGAACCAGCAGAGCAAGGGCGCCGACGGGGAGCGGGGAACGGTTCTGCTTGCTCACGGTGTGCCCTGCTCCTGCCCGCCCGTGCCCCCCGGTTCCTCCAGCACGTAGCGGGCCATGCGGGGCGGGCGGCCGAGCTGTTCGGTGACGTGGTAGGCGAGGAGGCGGTTGGCGGCGCGGGCCTGGGGGGCGGGGAACTCGACCCGCCGGCGGGCCTCCAGGGCCTGGAGGGTCGCGATGGCGGCGCGGGCGTTGGCGTCGAGGCGGTACTTCTCGGGCGCCTGCCCCGCGCAGTCCCCGCACAGCAGCCCGCCCTGGCGGGAGGAGAAGAATAACTCCGCCCCGCCGATCTCGCCCCCGCAGGAGACGCACGCGCCCATGTCGCCCAGCAGGCCCACGCGGCGGAGCAGGCGCCACTGGAAGTACGCCACGACCGCCGCAACGGGGGCGTCCTCGCTGGCGAGGCGGGCGAGGGAGTTGTGCAGCAGGTCGAAGACCTCGGGGTGCGGGTCGCCCTCGGCGATGAGGGCGGAGGCGAGTTCGATCAGGTACAGGGCGGCGTTGAGCGTGGGCGCTGACCGCCGCAGCGGCGTGTGCGAGACCGTCTCCTGGAACTCCGTGAGCGTCCCCAGCGACTCGCGCGAGGAGGGCAGGAACACCAGGTCGCCCTCGCTGAGGATGTCGATGGCGCCCCCGGACTTGCTCTTGGAGCGCTTGGACCCCTTGGCCACCACGCGCACGGGCCCGTGCCCTCGCGTGAGGAAATGCACCACCTGCGAGGTCTCGCTCCAGTCCGCGGTGCGGAGACAGATTGCGCTGTCGCGCTCGGCCATGCCCCTATGGTAGCAAACCGCTCGCCCCGGGGAAACGCCCACAGCGCCGGAAGCCTGGGCCATCGCATCTCCGTGGCACGGGCGTCTCGCCCGTGTGTCGCAGGGGCGTCTCGCCCCTGCGGAGAGGTGAGAAGAGGCTTGCTACGAGCCCAATCACCCCCAGTCCACGGCGGCCTCTCCGCCGAACGCCACGGGCAGGATGTCCGTGGGACGCATGGGCGAGACGCCCATGCCACGGAAACCCTGAGATGCGATGGTCTGGAGGGCGGGGGGCTTGCGTCTTCTTCCGCCTATTCCCTAGTACCTAGTCCCTAGTGCCTATTCCCTAGTGCCCAGTCCCTCGCGCCCTCTTCCCTTGTCCCTCGCGGATGACGTCCGGCAGCGGGGGGGAGGGCATCTCCAGGCGCTCGAGGTTGCACCCGGGCGCGTAGCGGAGGGCGAACTCCCGCGGGGAGGCGAAGTCGTCGTCCGTCCGCCGCAGCCAGTCGTGCAGCAGCAGGTCCAGGTTCCGCTCGATCTCGCGATGCTCCACGCGGTGCGCGAGGTTGTCCATCTGGAAGGGGTCGGTGACGTCGTCGTGCAGCAGCCAGGGCCCGTCGGGCGTGGCGACGTACGTGTGCCGCTCCGTCACCACTCCCCGCCACGGGGGGATCCCCCAGTACGCGGGGACGGCGGGGAAGTTGATCCAGACGCTCTCCGCCCTCGCCGACTCATCGCCCCGCACGAACGCCCCCAGCGCCCGCCCGTCCATCTCCGGGGGGACGGGCACGCCCGCGAGGTCCAGCAGCGTCGGGGCCAGGTCCACCAGCGAGATCGGCCCGCGCGTGGTCCGCCCGCAGGGGATGCCCCCGCCCCACCGCATCAGCAGCGGGATGCCCACCGACTCCCGCCACGGCTTGACCTTCCAGCCGCGGTTGTGACTGAAGAGCATGTCCCCGTGATCGCTGGTGAACACGACGAGCGTGTCCTCGGTGAGCCCCCCCTCCTCCAGCGCCCCCAGCAGCCGCCCCACGCACGCGTCCAGGGCCGTCACGTGCGCGTAGTAGCCCGCGATGAGTTCGCGCTTGCGGGCGTCGTGGGCCGCCTGGGGCGCGTCGTCCGTCCGCGCCAGGCGGCCGCGCGACCCGCCCGACTGCACCCGCGCGTCGCGGGCGTTGGGGAGCAGTTCGATGGACTCCGGGGGGTAGCGGTCGAGGTGCTCCTGGGGGACCTGCTCGTAGGGGCAGTGCGGGGGCGAGTACGACACGAACAGGCAGAACGGATCGGCGGATGCGTCGCTGCGCTCGGCGGCCCGTTGGCGGAGGTACCGCACGGCCAGGTCCGTCTGCCCGTCGGGCTCGTACCCGTCGAACCACACCGGCTGCCGCGTCGCGTCGTCGTAGTAGTAGCCCGCGAAGTAGTTGTGGTTGCACTCGGTCCCGGCCCAGAAGTCGTCAAAGCCCTGCCGCCGCGGACCGGGCGGGATGTACGCGCCCCGGTTGACCCCGTCGACGTGCCACTTGCCGATGTACCCGCAGCGGTAGCCCGCGTCGGTGAGGCAGTGGGCGAGCGTGCGGTGGTCATGCCCGAGCTGCAGATCGTTGTTGATCAGCCGGTGGTGCAGCGTGTGCTTGCCCGTCAGCAGGCAGGCCCGCGCGGGGGTGCAGGCGGGGGTGTTGGAGACGGCGTTGACGAACCGCGTCCCCTCCCCCGCCAGGCGGTCGAGGTGCGGGGTGTGCACGCCCTCCACCCCTGCGCAGCCCATGGCGGTGGAGCGCATCTGGTCGACCAGGACGAAGAGGATGTTCGGGCGCGTGGACATGGAAGCACATGGTACCCCTTCGCCGCCGGGGACGAAAGGCGACATTGCCGGCACGGCCCTTG
This sequence comes from Phycisphaerae bacterium, assembly GCA_041687095.1. Taxonomy (GTDB): domain Bacteria; phylum Planctomycetota; class Phycisphaerae; order SM23-33; family SM23-33; genus JAWLCQ01. Next base: position 7,879 of record JAWLCQ010000066.1, read on the forward strand.
GAGGCTAGAATTCAACGTATGAGCAACCTGACCATTGAGATCCCGGACTCGCTCCGTCGCGACCTCGAACAGGTCTGCGAGCAGCAGCAGCGTGCGATCGACGACGTGGTGCGCGATTCGCTCCGGCGATATGTCGCCGTCGCGAAGTTCCACGCCCTCCGCCGCCGTGCCCTCCCATTCGCCGAGGCCCAAGGCCTTCTGACCGACGAGGACGTCTTCAAGGCCATCTCGTGAGGCATGCCGACTCTCTCACCGCGAGCGTTTCACGACATGCTCCGTTCGGAACCGTGACGCCTCCTGATTCGCAACCCAGGTTCTCGTGAGTCGCAGCCTTCTTTCCATTGCTTTTCAGGCAATTCCGGGGCATCGCCGATTGGACGTGGTTGCTCCCGGCTCCGCCAAGACTACGCCGCGGCAAGCCGCTTCGCTCCGCACACCACGGCACCCGGCGCCGGGCGCGTGGACATGGAGGCCGCCTACATGAACTGCCGCAGCAGCTCGATCACCTGCCCCTTATCGGGCGCACCGGCGGTGCGGGGGGTGATGTTCTTGTTGACGGTGTAGTGGGCCCAGGGCTCGAGGTCCGCTTCGGTCGCCCCGTGGGCGGCGAAGCGGGGCTCGACGTCGAGGGCGCGGAGGTAGTCGTCCACCGCCGCGATCCCGCGGCTCTCCCCGGCGGGGAACAGCGGGAGGATCTGCGCGAGCTTCTCCGGGGCGGCCTGCTGGAGGTGGGTCATCAGCAGGGGCATTCCGACGGCGTTGGAGAGCCCGTGCGGGACCCCGTGGTGGAGCGTCAGGTAGTACCCCAGGGCGTGGAGCATGGTGGTCCCGCTGTGGGCGATGACCACCCCCGCGATCGCCGAGGCGTACAGGAGGTTGGCCTTGGCGTCGGGGTCTCCGGCGGCGGCGAGGGGCAGGGCGGGGACAATGAGCCCCATCGCCTCCAGCGCCAGCGCATTGCCCAGCGGCGTGCACCACAGCGAGGTGTACCCCTCGAACGCGTGGCTGAACGCGTCGAAGGCGGTGTACACCAGCACCTCGCGAGGGAGCGAGTCCAGGACGCTGGGATCGAGGATGCTCAGTTCGGGGTAGGTCTGGCGGGAGGAGAAGTTGATCTTATCGTCCGCGTCGTGGTCGGTAATGATGGCGAAGTGGTTGGCCTCGCTGCCGGTCCCGCAGGTGGTGGGGATGGCGAAGGTGCGGAGGGGCGGGTTGGCGTAGGCGGGCTTGCCGAACTCCTCGCGGAAGGACCCGCTGTTGGGGGCGAGGGCGGCCATCACCTTCGCGGCGTCCATGGCGCTGCCCCCGCCCAGACCGATGACCAGGTCGGCGCGGGCGGCGCGGGCGGCCAGTGCGCCCTTCTCGCACGTGGCGATGGAGGGGTTGGGCTCGACCCCGTCGAAGACCGTCGTCTGCCGGTCGCCCAGGGCCTTCACCACGCGGCCCAGCAGCCCGCTCCGCCTCGCCGAGCCCTGCCCGATGACGATCAGGACGCTCTTGGCATCGCCGGCGAACTCGCCCAGCTTCTCAATGCCCCCACGCTCGAAGTGCAGGCGGACGGGGGACAGGAAGTGGAAGGTACTGTTCGCACGGATGGTCTCGGCCATGGTGAAGCTCCTTATGGGCGTTCCAGCCAATTCACGGGCGGGTGCCGTGGTTTGCGGAGCGAAGCGGAGCAACCACGTCCAATCGACACTGCCTGCGAATGATCTGGGATGCGTCGTATCCGGGCAGTGTACGGTCCCGCGCGGTGCGTGTTCAACCCTGCGCGGGATCGGTGCGCGGAATCCCCGGGACGCGGGGATGAACGCCGATGGAAAGTTAGAGGTGAGAGGTGAGAGGTGAGAGTGCTCGCAGGCGGCGTCCCTCCGGACTCTAACCTCTCACCTCTCACCTCTAACCTCTCACCCCCTTCCCCCCGCATCCCCGCTCTTTCCGCATCCGCGTTCCTCTGCGTTCATCCCCGCTGACGGAAAGGCGGATCACGCCCGGGCGGGCGGGGAGGCGAGCAGGTCGAGGTAGAGGGTTTCCATGCGGCGGGTGAAGGCGTCGCAGGCGGTGGCGGGGGAGGCGAGGAGGCGGTCGCGCATCGTGGGGCGGAGGTCGGCGAGGCGGTCGGGGGTGGCGGGGTCGGCGGCGAGGGCGACGGCCTGCTCGACGTGCCCCGCCAGGTCCGGGGCGACGAACTCGCCCAGGCCCCCCTCCCGCAGCAGCGACGCGCTCGTCCGCGACGCCCAGCGGTCCCCGTCGAACGTGAGCACCGGGACGCCCTGCCAGATCGCCTCCGTCGTCGTCGTGCCCCCGTTGTACGGGAACGGGTCGAGGGCGACGTCGATCCGGTCGTACGTCCGCAGGAACTCCTCGTGCGGCGCCTGCCCCAGCAGCTCGAACCGCCCCTCCTCGATCCCCCGCTCCATCAGCGCCCCCGCCAGGTACCGCCGGTTGCACTCCGCCGACAACCCCGTGTTGCGCACCAGCAGCCGGGCCACCGGGCATCGCCGCAGAACCTGGGCCCACGCGTCGAGCACCTCCGGGGTGAGCTTGTACAGCGAGGCGAGCGACCCGAAGGTGAACCCCCCCCCGCCCGTACAGGGCGGGGGGGCGACGTCGGGGACCGGGTAGGCGACCTCGAACGTCAGGTACGTGCCCTCCACGCGGACGATGCGTTCGGAGTAGAAGGGCTCCTCCTCGGGACGCACGACGTGCCGATCCCCGATCAGCGCGTCCACCCCGTCCATCCCGCTGGTGGCGTACCAGTTGAACCACCCCACCGCCACCGGGGCCGCCCGCAGCGGGAGCACCCCCAGCCGCTCGGTGGCGCTGAAGGCGTTGAGGTCCACCAGCACGTCGATCTTCGCGGCGGCGATGGCGGCGGCGAGGCGGGCGTTGTCGAGGTGGGAGGTGGCGTGGATGGTGTCGGTGGCGTGCGGGCGATAGGGCGAGTCCGCACCGGCGGGGGGCACGTCGGAGAACAGGTGCACCGCGAACCGCCCGCGGTCGTGGCGGTTGATGAGGGCCCAGACGGGCTTCATCCAGTTGGGCTTGTCGAAGAAGGCCGACAGGTATCCGATCCGCAGGGGCCGATCGAGCGCGGAGCGGGGCGAACCGTCGGGGGACGGATCGAGGCCGTCCCCCACCGAGCGCGGCCGGGCGGCCAGCAACTGCGGCCAGATCGCCCCCGCCGTGCGGCGAGCGGCGAGGATGGCGGGGTGGTCGGCGGCGGGGTCGCCCGGGATCGCCGTCGCCATCGCCACCCGCGGCTGGGGATCGGGCGCCGCGGCCGCCGCGGCGCGGAAGGCGGCGAGGGCCTGGCTGACGCGGCCGGTCTCGAGCAGCGCCCGCCCCAGGTTGTGCCGCGCCGGGACCGCGGCGGGGAAGGCCTCCAGGACGGCGGCGAAGCTCTCGGCCGCGTCGGCGGACAGGCCCAGTGAGAGCTGCGCGCAGCCCAGCCCGTACCTCGCCGACGCCAGCGCCGGATCGATCGCCAGGGCGCGGCGGTACTCGGGGAGCGCGTCGTGGAGGCGCCCGAGGGTCTGCAGGGCATCGGCGAGCGAGACGAAGGTGGGGGCGTGCGCGGGGGCGAGTTCGGCGGACTTGCGGAGGGCGGTGAGGGCCTCGCTCGTCCGCTGCTGCGCGTGCAGGGCCTGCCCCAGCCCCAGCCACCCCGGGGCGAAGTCCGGGTTCAGCGCCACGCACCGCCCGAAGGAGGATTCCGCGTCCGCGGGGCGGCTCTGCCGCAGGTGGGCGAGGCCCATGAGGTTGTGGACCTCGGGCACTTCGGCCCCGGCGCGGAGGGTTTCGGTGGCGCGGCGGAGGGCTTCGGCGTCGTCGCCGGTCTCGTACGCCAGGCCCGCCAGCAGGTACAGCACGTTCGGATCGTCGGGCCGCTGGAGCAGCAGGGACTGGCACAGGCGGATGGCCTCGTGCGAGCGGCCCAGCGCGTGCAGCGCGATCACCTCGTTAAGGGAGTCCCCAGCCATGCGTGCTCCTTTGCCCTTCCGGTGGCGAATGATAGTGCGCTACTCTTGGCGGAAGGGGGAGTCCCACTCGGCATCGATGCGGCGGCGGCGGCGGCGGGCGACGGCGGCCCCGAAGGCGCCCGCCGCCGTGCAGATCGTCACCGCCCCCCCGAGGCACAGGCCCGCGATCTGCCAGCGGAGCCCCAGGGGCACCTCGACGTCCACGTACGGCAGCGCCGGCTGGCTCGTCGCCGGGCCCGTCGCGGGCGTCGCGCCCGACCCCGGGGTGGACCGGGAGGGATCGGGCGGGGCGGGGGCGGGAGGCGCGGCGACCGCGGCGGTTGGGGCGGCCCCCTCGGCGGGGGCGGTGGTGGCCTGCTGCATCATCTCGTACATGCGCTCGGCGACCAGGCCCTGGCGGACCATGAGCGTCATCGCGCCCGTCATCGCCAGCCCCGCGACCGTTCCGAGGAGCACGCCCCGCAGGGCCCCGCGGCGGATGCTCTTCGCCCGCAGGCCGAACGGGACCATCAGCGCCCCCGCCAGGCCCATCCCCACGCTGGGCCCCAGCGTGCGCTGGTCCGGAACGGCGGGGTACAGCACCAGCACGGACACGTACCCCACCAGGAAGAAGGCCGCCACCGTCCACATCACGCGGACGAACCGCGGCCACCACCCCTTGGCCGGTTTCCGCACCGGACGGGCCACGCTACCGCTCCCCCCCGCCCCGGGGAGCGGGAGGGCGGAGGGCAAAGGGCGCGAACCCGCCGTCCGCGAGGGGCGATTCGTGATCGGCCCGCCCGTCGGCGGCGTTCCGGCGGGGGCGGGGGCTCGCCCCGGCCTGGGCGGTCCACACCCGCCCCCCGGGCGGGGGCGCGTCCAGGAAGAACGGAGCGAAGCCCGGCGTCCAGACGTACTGGGGCTTGTCGGGCGTGCCGGTGACGATCATCGCCTCGATGCCCGACGCCTCGGGGAGGAGGCCGAGCCCCTCGGGGCCCAGGACGCTCAGGGCGGTCGCCCACGCATCGGCCACGGCCGTCGTCGGGGCGATGACCGTCACGGAGGCGGGGGTGACGTCGGGCTCCAGGGCCTGACCCATGCGGGGCCCGGGGCGGGGGTCGATGATGTGCGAGTACCGCACGCCCTCGATCTCGTAGAACCGCTGGTAGTTGCCGCTGGTGCAGACGGCGGCGTCGTTGAGCTTGAGGTAGGCGAGCGGTTCGCCCGCCTCGTCCGCGAAGGGGTTGCGGACGGCGACGGTCCAGTGGGTGCGCTGCGGGGGCTCCCCGAAGCAGCGGAGGTCCCCGCCCACGTCCACCAATCCGCCGTGGCACCCGATCCGCTGCAGCGCCACAACCGCCCGATCAATGCCGTACCCCTTCGCGATCCCGCCCAGGTCGAACTGGACGGTCCCGGTGTGGTTGACGGCCCCCGTGGGGACGACGGCCACGCCCGCCCAGTTCGACGCGTCGCGGGCGGCGAGGAGTTCGTCGGACGTGGGCATGCGGTGCTCGTCGCGGGCGGCGGACCAGGCCTGCAGGAGGCCCCCGACGGTGACGTCGAACGCCCCGCCGGTCTGGTCGTACAGGTCGCGGCAGAGCAGGAGGACTTCGGCGGTCTCGGGGGACAGCGGCACGAACTCCCCGGGCTCGGCGGTGTTGATGAGGTGGATCTCGCTGCCGTACAGCCGCGGGTCCATCCGCATCTGCACGTCGCGAAGGGCCTTCTCGGCAAGGCGGAGGCCTTCCTCCGCCTCCTCGCTGAAGTCCGCGGGGACGACGGCGTGCAGGCGGGTGTCGGTGCCCATGATGCCCCAGGGCTGGTGCGTGAACTGCACCAGCACGGGACGTTCGATCCCCCGCGTCTGCCAGATCCCCACCCCCGCCAGGCCCATCACGCCCAGCACGAGCACCAACAGCAGCGCCTCCCGCTTGCCCGTGCTCATCGGCCCCCTCCGCCCGACGCCTCGCCCGCGTGCTCGGCCGTCACCACCGAGTGCATGCCCCCGCGTGGCGTGAAGCGCCCGGTGACCCGCATCCGCCGCGGGCGCAGCACGCCCACGAGGTCGTCGAGGATCTGGTTGATCACCGCCTCGTAGAACACCCCCACGTTGCGGTACGCCTGCAGGTAGAACTTCAGGCTCTTGAGTTCCACGCACAGACCGTCGGGGACGTACTCGATCTCGATCGTGGCGTAGTCCGGCTGGCCGGTCTTGGGGCAGACCGACGTGAACTCCGGGGCCGCGTGCAGGATCACGTAGTCCCGCTGCGGGCGGGGGTTATCAAACGTCTCCAGGATCCCGGTATCCACCATGATGGTTGCGTCCTCATGCATTGGCGGTTTGAATTATACCCTCCGACGGGCTATCGTTGCCACCATGAACGCCACAGACCTCCCCCCCGCCGTCGTGCTCCTGTCCGGCGGGCTGGACTCGGCGACGACGCTCGCCATCGCCCGCGCCGGCGGGTTCGCCTGCCATGCGCTGAGCTTCGACTACGGGCAGCGCCACCACCACGAACTGCTCGCCGCCCGCCGCGTCGCCACCGCCCTCGGATCCGCCGACCACCGCCTCGTCACCCTCGACCTGTCGGCCGAGGGCGGCTTCGGGCACTCGGCCCTCACCGACCGCATCGACGTCCCCAAGGACCGCCGCGACGACGACTCCATCCCCGTCACCTACGTCCCCGCCCGCAACACCATCCTGCTGTCCATCGCCCTGGGGTACGCGGAGGTGCTCGGGGCGTTCGACATCTTCATCGGCGTCAACGCGGTGGACTACAGCGGCTACCCCGACTGCCGCCCCGAGTTCATCGCCGCCTTCCAGCGCCTCGCCAACCTCGCCACCGCCGCCGCCGCCAACGGGCTCGGGCACTACACCATCCACGCCCCCCTCCTCCGCATGACCAAGTCCGACATCATCCGCACCGGAACGGACCTGGGCGTGGACTACGGCCTGACGCACAGCTGCTACGACCCCGCCCCCGACGGCGCCGCCTGCGGCCACTGCGACTCCTGCCGCCTCCGCCTCCGCGGCTTCGCCGACGCCGGCCTCACCGACCCCGCCCCCTACCGGAGGGCCTAGCAGCCCGTTTAGAAACGGGCTGCTAGAGCAGGCGAGCAGGAGAACAGGTGAGCAGCAGATCCAAGACATCCATGGAACTCCTGAAGAGCCAACGTGTTACACGCCTGCGGTCTCCTGCTCTCCTGTTCTACTGCTCCATCAGGAAGCATGGTGTGACTTTGCAAACAGGCTCCTAGAAACGCCAGGGCCCCGGACAGCCCCGACCGTGCAAAACAAAGCCGCGGGCAAGCGAAACGGGGACTGGCTCCGCAGGGGCATGCCGTTCGCCCCAAGGTGCCTGTCCCCCTTTCGCGGTCCCACTCGCACCGCCCTGCAGAACAAACCCATCGCGCCTCCTCCCTATCCTCGAAAACGAACCCAGCGCAGGTTATTCCGATTTTGAACTCTCCCGCCAGTCCGCCCTCGCCCAAGCCCTCCCACCCCTCTCCCCGCGCCAAGGGCATCTGCACATCCCGGAGAATGAGCGGGGATGAACGCAGACTCGTCGCGACGAAGCGAAGCGTAGACGGATGAACGCAGATACGGAGAGGGCAGGGATGCAAGGGATGCAAGGGATCGGAGTGTAAACGGTTGGAAGGCAGAGGGTTCTGAGAACTGCCTATCCTGCTTCTTCTCATCCTTCTTCTCCTGATCTGCGTTCATCTGCGTTCATCCCCGCTCATTCTCGGGTGGTGTCGAGACCGACGTCCCCCACGGGGAGAGGACCTCGAAAACGAACCCAACGCAGGCTATTCCGATTATTCCGAGTCCTGCCGCATCGTCGCCGGCCGCTGTCGAACCTTTCCGCAGCGCGCACCGCCCTCTATAGTTATTTTACGCTATAACTAAGTGTCCAGTTGCCACAATCTGCAACCTGCCCCGCTACGCAAGCGACAACCCCGCCCCGCCAGCAGCCCGCGCAAGCGCCGCAGCCCCCTGCCCCTCCGCAGCCCCGACTTGGGCGCCCATCGGCCCACGCGGTGCGGGGCACGTCCCCTCGATTCGCGATCGCCACGCGAGGCTCTACCACTACAACGAAGCTTGGTGGACTGGCTAGCTGGTTAACTGGTTCATTGGCAATGGCTTGCAATCAGGTGAGCCTCTCCGGTAGTCCCAGGCGTGCAGCCCACGCAAACTGCTGTCCCAGTCACCAGTTAACCAGTCAACCAGTCAACCAGTCAACCAGTCAACCAGTTAACATCTTTCGTTGTAGTGCTACGGCCGTGGGCCTATCATGGGAACGTCATCCTTGTGATACCGAAAGCCCGGGAAGCTCATCGAGAACTCGAACGCTTCCTCATACAGCGTCTCTCCTTCATGCTTGACGGCGTACCGCCCGCCGACCGTCCACATGCTCGGCACCACCTTCCCAGAGAACCGCCCGCGCCCGCGCAGGATGCCGAACTCCCCGGCCGCGAGCTTCGGCCCCCCGTATACCCACTCCCACGCCCCCTCCTCCACGTAGCCGAACGTGCTGGGCCCGCGAACACGCAACTCCTTGCCGTCGGGCCCGGTCATACCGGGCTCGGGGATCAGAGGATGAGGATAAGCGTGCTGCGAGAAGCCCAACCCATACATGTCACCCAGCTCCACGTCCCGGTCTCCGCAGTTGGTGAAGATGATCTCGATGGTCGACTGGCGCGGATCCGGAATGTGGTAGTACGATCGACAGAACACCTGAATGCCATCCATGGTGTCCGCGGCCATCGCAGGCGGGAGCACATGCCCCGGCCGGTCTGTTTCCTCTGCAGCGACAAGCACACCAGCGGCCTGGCGGCTCCCCTCACCGCTTGTCGCCACGCCTGACCGCGTCCCGTGCTGCTCGTGCGACAGAGGCAGCACTCTGCTCACGCACAGCAGGCACAGCGCGAGCCCCACGGCCACCACGGCGACTGCGCCAACGGATCGCCTTCTCAGCATCCTGGTCATCGGTGAGGACGGACGGCGTTCGCACTTGCCACAGCTCATATCGTTTCGCAAGGCTTGCTCCTCTGGAAATCCTTCCCGTACATGGGGATGGTTCCTATCCTCTTGCCATTCGAGACACCCTATCCTACTTCCCGCCGCGCATCCTCTGGGCCCCTTTGAAATATCAGGGACGCCGCGTGTTTTCCAGTCCCCGATCCATCGTCCCCGGCCCACCGTCCCACGGCCGCCCAGCCCCAAGCAGCCCGTTTAGAAACGGGCTGCTAGAGCAGGCGAGCAGGAGAACAGGTGAGCAGTAGATTCAAGACATCCATAGAACTCCTGAAGAGCCAACGTGTTACACGCCTGCGATCTCCTGCTCTCCTGTTCTACTGCTCCATCAGGAAGCATGATGTGACTTTGTAAACAGGCTGCAAGGAGCGGTTCCGCCGCGCCCGCCGGTCTTTCGTAAGGTGTCGCCGGATTCCGGCGGCCCCGACTTGGCCGCCGGGTGCCGTGGTTTGCGGAGGCCTGGAAGGCCGCAGCAACCACGTCGAACACGGCCGCGAGTTCCGTGGGAACCGTCCGTCCGCGGAACGTGGTTGCTCCCGTCTTCGCCAAGGCTACGTCGGGGCAAGCCGCTACGCTACGCAAACCACGGCACCCGGCCCCCGGCGACCCGGCGCCGGGGACTCCTTCGGGTTCGATGGATACCCGGGACGCCCCGTGTTTTCCCGCCCCCGATCCCTCGCCCCCGGCCCACCGTCCCACGGCCGCAGGGACCCAGAGGGCGGTTCGACCGAGCCCGCCCATGATTCGTAAGGCGTCGCCGGATTCAGTGCTTGCGGTGGCCCTACGGCCCCAACGTCGCATACCTAGCTTGCAGTGCCTCAAGGACGCGCCGATCCGCCTCGCGACTGCGCTCTTCGTCCCCGATGGCGTAGTAGACTGACGTGGCGGCGTTCGCCAAGTAGTTGCCTGCATAGCTGCCGCCAAAACCACCGGCGACCCCGCCGACGCCGACCCCGATCACCCCCCCAATGGCAAGGCCGGGAGGACCGCCGACAGCAAACCCGATAGCCGCTCCGGCAGATCCCAAGGCTTTCGCTCCGAGCCACGCGCCGGCCAACCCTCCGCCAATCGAGCCGGCCAGAGATGCTTGCGCGGAGGCGAACTGCCGGTCCGTCATCTCCCCCGCCTGCCATTCCGCAACCAAGAAGGCTTCTGACATTACCAGCATCGCCACCGCGACGTACGGCCCCGCCTTGGCTGCGCCAGCTATCCATCGAGATACGGCCGCGCCCTCCGAAAGCACCATGGCTGCCCTTCCAGCCCCCGAGACGACCAAGCCAGCGCCGCCTGCGAAGACAGATGCATGCCTTCCCGTGCGAAGCACGCTTCCGACGGTGCAGGCCGTAGGATCGAGAGAGACCAGCAGTTCTCTCCGAAGTCCGGGAAACGACTGGTACATCATGGCCGCTCCGAAACCCACTTGAGCGCCCGCCATAACAGCATTGGAACGGGCGATCACCTTGCCATGGGAGTCCACCTTCGAGAGAACATCCTGCATCCTCATATTGCCAGGCCGCTCGCCCGCTCTTCCCGCACTGACTCTCTCGAAGACAATCACTCCCCTCCGCTCCGCATACTGCCGCAGTTCGGGAATCACCTCGTTCCGGTTGGTGTAGACCTGCATCTGCCCAGTCCGTTTTCCTGCGGCAGCCATCTTGTCGATCTGCACCTTGTATTTTGCCACGTTTGCTCGTTGCGCGGCGGGAGTGACCTCCTTCACCTCAATCCGAACACTCAATCCGCTCGGGCTATGCTTAAGCACTATGTCCTTGTCCGTGAGGATGCTCCCCCCACGCCCATATTCCATCTGCTCCATGGCCACCAAGTGAAAACGCCGGTCATTGTGAGCCTGAACGGCGTAGAGGAGAGCCCGTCGATACCCCTTAGCTACATTGCTGTTACTCGATGCGCTTAGCCTGGCCGCCTTCTCAACGCCCGGGATAGTCGGATCGATACTATGCGCTCCCTCAAAATTCTTGAAGACCTGGTCTAGGCCTCGCTGCCCCAAAGGCCCCGCACGGATGACGCCCCGCATGAGGTCGAGACGTTGTGAGCGACTCGGATTACCAGATAACGCCTGCAAGTGCCACGCGCGAATCTGCGAATAGGGTGCGCCCCGGGGGAGGGTGTCGAGTGAGAGGGCCTGCCCTAATACCTCCGAGGCTCCCGTCGCGAGGAGAAGCAACAGCACAGCACCTTGTGCACGCCTGCTCTGGCTACCTGTGGCCATCAAAGTCTCTCCCTCAGTCCGCAGACCATTCGTTGTGTTTCTCGACCTCTGCGGATTTCGAAGCCAACTCGACTTGCAGTCTTCCGCCTTCGTGATCCTCTAGTTTCGTCCAGCCCATCTGCCACGCCTTGCTGAACCGATCCAGGACTGGAAGTTCGAGCAGTCGTACGTCAATGGGCATGAGATGCGTTAGCATGGACTCGTAGACGTGTTCGTAATTGTGTGTGTGCCACGTCTCTCCCATACGGGATCGCCCGTCCGCCTCATTCCGCTCCCGATCAAAGTCCTGCTCGAAGACGGAAATGTGCTTCAGAGCCCAAGCCTGGTAGCTGCGCCGACGTTGGGCAGTTTCGGCCGCGGACGATCTGTGGAGCTCTTGGAGCCGCCCCGCCGTCTTGCCTGCCAGGTCTGCCCACTGATCAAGCGGAGCCGAGCCGGCGCCGTCAACGGCCATGTCCACTCGAAGCTGACACACCTGCGCGTGCAAAGATGCCACGGTCGCCGCCCGACTTGATACGTCCGGCAACTCGCAAGTGCGGGACAACTTTTGAGATAGGAGATCGAGGGTCTGACTGTAGTGGCGATTCACAACAGCCCTCCGGAGTTCTTCCTGGACTTCCCGGAGTCCCCCCTCGCCGTCGGGGGACGAGGGCGTCTCCATTCTCGGCTTAATCACGCCCTGAACTTCCTGAAGCTCCCGCTCGTCTGCGGGGGGGGCATCGGAGCCACCGAGGATCTGATCTACCCGCGCCAAAGCCAAGGCTGCATCACCTCTGTTGTACAGTGCCTCCCTCGCCTGGGCCAGCACCTCCGTCTGCTCTATACGGAGCCGTACCTCGCGAAGCTTAGCCTGGTGATTATCGAGCAATCCTAACACGTGGCTGGAGACATCCTCCGGGGCGGTGGTAAGCAGGTACTCCACACCGGTCAAACACTCATCGATCTGCTGGGTGTCCGCTTCGGCGACTGACTCGCTGTACAGCATGTTCGCGTCGCGACAGGCCGTCGCGGCTTCCATGTGCCAGCGAAGGGAGTCGAGCTCCGGCGCCACTTCCATCTGCCCCCACCAAGAGAGACGATTGGCGAGTTCCAGGAGTTGTTTCCGGAGATCCAGTATGTCCCTATCGGCTAGGGGCCACTTGGCTGGATCCTTCAACGCCTTCCCAATTCGCTCCAGATCGGGCGTGACAGAATCAAGGCGGGTCGTCGGAACCGGCTCGCCCGTCGCTTTGCTGAGCATGGAGATCTGGACGTCCACTGCGCGTGCAAGCCCGTCCAGATCCTGCCGAAGGCCACCAGTCACTTCTTTGATGCTTGCTTCGAAGGTGCCCCTGCAATGGTCGACCCCACGTGCAAGCCCGTCCAGATCCTGCCGAAGGCCGCCAGTCACTTCTTTGATGCTTGCTTCGAAGGTGCCCCTGCAATGGTCGACCCCAAGACGCCATCCCACCGCCATCGCCGCAGCCACAAGCAGAAGGCAAACGATTGCCGATATCACAATGGGGAGCTGCATCTTACGATCCTGTCCGTTGTATTTCCCGCTCATTCTCAGCTCCTTGTGGGCCGCGATGTCAGCGGGGACTGTTGCACGAGCAATGGTGTCCCCGCATCCTGTCCCGGAATGGCGCCAATCAACACTGTTCTCCCGCATGCCTGCCCGGACTTGCCGACAGCCAGGGTAACGGCCGCTGCGGGAGACTTCAATGGGCAATCCTGGAATGCCCAGAGTATCCGACAGACTCTCGGCAACTGAACAGCAAGCAACAGGATATTACTGAGCGTTGCATAAGACCGTCATGTTGTCGCATGCGAATCGCCTTGCAGAAGAAGGTATGTCAGTGGGAGCCGACAAGGGGACGTTCCCGGTTATTAATCAGCGCCGTCCCACTCCGAATCCTCCAGGTCCGCCGGCGGCTCCTCCCCCTCGAAGGGGACGGGGTCGTGGAACTCGATGGAGACCACGCGGGACCGCTGCATGGTGCCCGGCGGGGTCTCGCCAAGGAGCGTGCAGACAACGCCGTTCTCGTCGAAAACGACGTCCGGGGGCACCACGCGGGCGACCCGCGCGGAGTCGGCGTAGCCGGCCCAGACCGGCCGGCCGTCGAGGGCCTCGCGGACGATGCTGCGAGCGCACCTTTCGTCCATGGCCATGACCACGGCGCGGAGCAGCACCCAGCGGTCCAGTTCTTTCTCGATGGCCTTGTGAGGATTCTCAACCAGGTAGATCTTCATGACGGTGATACCTCCACCGCGATTATCCTCGCTGCCACGAAGGAGTCAAGTTTCGACTTCCCCTGATCCATCGTCCCCAGCATCAGGGACACAGCATCAGGACACAGCATCAGGGACAGATACCACAACTCGCGCTTCTTCCTCTCGGAATACTGGGGGGCGGTTGCTCTTTCTTGCTTCCCCCGCTGCGTCACGGGACGCGGTAGGCGCGGGGGCACTACGTGTGAGGCCGTCCCGCGCCGTCGAATCCTACGCCCGGCCGCCTGATGCGTCAACCGCTGTGCGGGATCGTCCCCCGGCGGCCGGTGGTCGGGTGGCGGGGCGTCGTGGTCCTTCGGCGTTCGTTCCACGATCCGCGCGCAAGGGGCCCCCGCCGGTCTGCCCAGGGCCCCCTCATCTGTCCCTCGCCTTCGCTCGGGACATCCTTCCCAACGGGGCAAACTCCCCGAGGGGAGCTTGTCCCGTTGGGGGAAGGGTCTGTCGCCCGCTGCGCGGGCGAAGGGGGCGCTCCAACGGCGCTGACGCGGCACCGTCCCTCGCCCCTCCCGGACGCCGGGGGTCAGGAGACCCCCGTCGCTGGAGGTGGGGGTCAGGAGACCCCCGTCGCAGGAGGTGGGGGGCAGGAGGCACCCGTCGCAGGAGGGGGGGGGCAGGAGGCCTCGTTGTTCCACACATCCCCGCGTGGCTTTCCCGCACGATGCGACCTGGACCCAGGCGGCTTCTTCGCCCCGTAGGGGCGAGGGAGAATAGCCGGGGGCGGATCGCAGCGGAGCCCCCGGTACAGGCCCCGGGGGCTCCTTCGGGTTCGATGGATACCAAGCACGCCGCGTGTTTTCCAGCCCCCGATCCCTCGCCCCCGGCCCATCGTCCCACGGCCCACCCGGACCCAAGCGGCCGTTCGGCCGAGCGCGCTCGCAATTCATAAGGTGTCGCCGGATTCCCTGCGACGCCTTCCTGGCCAAGTTCAAGGCCGAGCTAGGCGCGCCCGTTACCGACGATCCGCCCGCCACCTATCCGCCCAAGCAGGCGCGGCCCTCGGAGCGGCCCCAGAGGAGGAAGTGCTCCAGGCCGCCGCGGCAGGCGCCGGCGGCGATGGCGGCGGCGACCTCGGGGTACTGGCTGCGATACCACGCCTCATCGAAGAACGGCGAGGCCGAGCGGCCCTCATTCATGCCCCAGCGGAGGTAGTGCGTGAAGGCGTTGGTCAGCGCCCCGCTGGTGATGGCGGCGTCGATGTCCGGGTTCGCG
>JAWLCQ010000067.1:0-22483 GCA_041687095.1 Phycisphaerae bacterium
GCGAATCCATGCCCACAGGAGCCGGATGCGGTAGTCCCGCACGTCCGGATCTGAGGGGGCCGGGGGCGGGCAACCGCCCTCGGCTACCCGATCGCTGCGATCCGCAAACCACGGCACCCGCCTTAAAGCTGAGAGCTGATAGCTCTCGCTCACTTCTCGCAGCGGTACACGAACGCCGGGGGCAGGTTCCGCCAGACCACGGGCGAGCGGGTGACGCGGGCGAAGTGCTGGCGGAGCTTGTGCTTGAACCGCTTCCCGGCCGGGAGGAGCAGGCCCTGGAGGTAGGCGAAGGTGGCGAAGGTTCCCCCGGGGCACAGGACGTCGAGAGTCGCCCCCAGGAGGCGGTCCTGGAGGTCCGCGTCGAAGGCGGCCCAGGGCAGGCCGCTGATGATGCAGTCCGCCCGGTCGGCCCCGGCGGATTGGAGCATGGTGGCGACGTTCTCGACGCAGCCCTCCATCAGGGGGACTCCGGGGAAGCGTTTGCGGAAGCTGTCGGCGAGGGAGGGGTTGCGTTCGATGGCGAGGTAGACGGCCCCGGGGCGGAGGCGGGGAAGGATCTGGGCGGTGAACGCCCCGGTGCCCGGGCCATACTCGATGACGACCCCGGCCGCCTCCAGCCCCACGCCCGAGACGATCTCCCGTCCGAGGACAGGGGAGCTGGGCGCGACGGCCCCGACGCGGTGGGGTTCGCGGAAGAACTCTCGAAGAAAGTGCCAGTCCATTCCGCCATGGTACACAACGGGCCCACGGAGCGGGAAGTGCAAAGGCCGAGCTTAGCGCAGTCGTCACATTTTTGTCCATGAATGTTTTTTCTTGACTCGACTAACAAAGCACTTGTCAGGGATGGGGCGGGGGGGGTAGGCTGTGGGGCATGAATCGCTTGCGGAAGAATCAACAGGCTGCGGCCAACGACAAGGTGCTGGGAGGCGTCGCACCCGTGTTTCGCGTGCTGGGTCACGTGGACCGGCTGCGGATCGTGAATCTGCTGCTGCAGGGCGACCTCTCGGTCGGTGAGGTGGCGGACACGGTGCGCCTCGCCCCCAATGCCGTATCCCAGCACCTGGGCATTCTGGCGGCCCATCGGATCGTGGAGCGGGTCCGCGATGGCCGCAAAGTCATCTGCCGGATCGCGCATCCGGCGGTGCGGCCCCTGGTGGAGTGCGTGTACCAGCACGCCGGGGATCTGTAGCACGGTCCGCGGGCGTCGTCCTTCCCAACCTGCGTTGTGGCGGACCGCCCGGATGAGGCGCCTCTATGCCGTTGGTTGTCGGAATGCTTCTCGGGGCGGGCCTGGGCGGTCTGCTCGGGTTTGGGCTCTCGTTTGCTCGCGTCTGCTCCACCACCTCCTGCACCACCCGCCCCAACCGTATCCTCTCCATCCTCGCCGGGGTCATTCTGGGCCTGTCCGTGGCGTGGTACTTGCTGACGGGGGAATGAGACCCACCGCGCAGACGCTCCGGCGGTGCGCCTATAGTGGTGTGGGTCCAGAGGCCGTACCCGCAAGCATGGAGAGGATTGAATGCCGCACACGCTGCCCGCACTGCCATACGCTTACGACGCCCTGGAACCCGTGATCGACGCCCGTACGATGGAGTTGCACCATACCCGCCACCACGCCGCCTACCTCGCCACGCTCAACCGCCTGCTGGGGCGGTCGGAGTTCCTCCGCGAGACCCCGCTGGAGGACATCCTGCTCGACATCCGCCGCGTGCCCGAGGACATCCGGCAGGACGTGCGGAACTATGGCGGGGCGCACCTCAACCACTGCCTGTTCTGGCGGGTCATGAGCCCCAGTGGCGGGGGCGAGCCAACGGGCCTGCTGGGCCAGGTCCTCGAGGCGGAGTTCGGCGGGGTGACCCGCTTCCGCGAGCGCTTCTCCGAGGTCGCCATGCGGAGATTCGGCAGCGGGTGGGCGTGGGCGTGCGTGGACGCCAACGGCTCGCTCGAACTCACCAGCACCCCCAACCAGGACCCCCCGATCATGCTGGGCCTGCGGCCGATCCTGGGGCTCGACCTCTGGGAGCATGCCTACTACCTCCAGTACCAGCACCGCCGCATCGACTACGTCCACGCCTGGTGGGACGTGGTGGACTGGGGGCACGTGACGGAGCTGTACACGCACGCGATGGAGCTGGTGGCGAGGGCGCGGCATCCGCAGTAGGGGGAGCGGGAAGCGATCAGCTCTTAGCGATCAGCCATCAGCGATCAGCGATCAGCTTTCAGCTTGGCCCCTTGCGCTGGGTGCCGTGGCTTGCGGAGCGAAGCGAAGCAACCACGTCCAACGCCGAAAGCTGATGGCTGATAGCTGATCGCTGATGGCGGAAAGCTGATCGCTTTCACCCCCGCCGCTGTTCGGACGGGACCGTCCCCGCCAGGTTCGCCTGGCCGGACTCCCCGATGCGGTAGTCGGCGAAGAGGCGGCCCCAGGGGGAGTTCGCCAGCCACTCGTTCACGACCGCCTTGCCCTTGGTGGGGTACCACACGCGGTCGTGGTACAGCGCCGACCCCAGGATGAACGAGTAGACGATGGGCGTGTGGAACATGAGCCACTGCAGCCACCGCATGGGCCCGAACCAGAAGAGCTTGCCGATGCTGCTGGCCGCGTTGTCCCCGGTGCAAAAGCCCCAGTTCTCGGTCTTGGCGTCGACGTCCCCGACGATCTCGATTTCGTCGATGCGCCCCGTGCCCAGCCCGCGCTCGTGCGCCAGGCGGATGAAGGCGTAGTCCATGGGCTCGAAGCCCATCATTTTCGCCGCGACGGCGTCGATGGCGACGCAGTCGTCGCTCGCCAGCAGGACGTTCTTGGCGACGGGGATCATGGTTCGCGGCCCGGGCCCATTGCCGGCCGTCGTCCCGTCCATCACCGTGAAGATGCCCTTGTGGATCTCCTTCTGGATGGCCAGCAGGTCCACGAGCGTTTCATGGATGCGGGAGTGGCAGTAGTGGCGGCGGTTGGCGAGCAGGCCTCCGAAGGCGTTCTTCATCGCCCCGGTGGTGTTGGTGTAGATGTGGCACTTGGTGGTGGGCAGATGCACCACGTTCTTGCCGTGGAAGAAGTCCGGGATGCGGATGCCCTTGGGGAAGATGCGGTCCAGGACGAGCATCTGGGCCTGGGGCTCATAGACCTGCCACCGCATGTCCTGGCGGCGGAAGTTGTACTTGATGGGCACGCCGTAGTGCTCGCAGACCGGGCGCTGCTTGTTCAGCCGCTCGCCCTTGAAGGCGTTGGTGACGACGGTCTCGTTCTCGACGCAGACGAGGTCGGTGAGCCCGGCGTCGCGGAGGCCCAGGATCGTCCCCTCCAACTGCCAGGGCGTGGTGTTGGCGCTGGGGTACATCAGGTGCCACGAGAGGTTGTTCTTGAGGATGGTGGTGGCGGCGGGGTCGAGCGCGGCGGCTGCCCCGGCGAGCTGCATGGCGCGGCGGGTATCGGCGACAACGGTCTGGGGCGTTGTTCGGATGACGGCGACTCGGGAGGGCATGGTGCTCCTTCATTCTCTTGGCGTTACTCGCATTATACGAAAACGCCCGGCCGACGCCTCGCCAAAACAGCACTGCGGAGGTCGCTCACAGGGCCAGCCCCCCCATCTCCGGTCTTCCTGGCGTCCAGCCCCTTGGGCGCTAAGGGACTGAGGGGGGCCGGGACCCCCTCGCCCTCGCCGGACGCTGGCTTGCCACCTTGACGGTTGGGGCGACTCCTTTCGCCTCCGCAGGCAATGGCAGGGCCGCGCCAGTCTTAGCTCTCGCGTGTAAATCGGATTAGATGGTTGTGTGCTCCTGCCGGCCCCGGGCCAGGAGAACAGCGGAGAGGAAATGGGAAAAATCTCAAGGATACGAAAGATCTTTGCTGGGCGACCGTGTTGACTCGCGCGCCAGCGCCCTCTAGGATGTCGATTGTCGTAGGGAGGGCCGTTGGGCACCATGGCGAGGGCACGTCCTGCCGCCTCCCTCCGGGGCCAGCCCGCGGTGCTGTGGGCGGCTGAGTTGGTTGTTGAACACTCGCCCGCGTACGCAAAGGAGTTGATCGGTTGTCCACGGCCGCAGACACGGCTGCACCACAGTGTCAGTCTCTCCCGGGTGATCTTGCGGATTCGCGTCGCCTTGAGATGCGGCGGGACTGTCGGTGGCTGCAAGCGGTGGGGGTATGGGCGCTGCTGCTGGCGCCGCTGGTGCTGTACGGCTACGTCGTATTCCACTTCTCCTACAACGTTCCCGTGCAGGACGACTACGCCATGCTGGAGTACCTCGACGCCCACCACGCCGCCGCCGGCGTCGAGGACCAGGTCCGCCTGCTGCTCTCGCAGCACCTGGAGCACCGCATCGTCCTGACGCGGGGGGCCTTCCTGGGGCAGTGGCGGTTGCTCGGGGAGGTGAACTTCCGCCAGGCGATGCTGTTCGGGAACGCGGGGATGGTGCTGTGTGTGCTGGTCCTGCTCTACGTAGGGGTGCGGAGGCTGAACCTGCCGCCCCGCTACCTCCTGCCGATCCCCTTCGCCCTGCTGGCGTTCACGCACCAGGAAAACATGTTCTGGGCGATGGCGTCGATCCAGAACTACTGGGCGTTGCTGCTGGCGGTGGTGTGCGTGGTGTTGCTGTCGGGCAGGGCGCCGTGGTTGGCGACCCCCGTGGCGGCCGTCGCGATCCTCAGTTCCGGCAGCGGGCTGCCGCTGCTTCCGTTGGGGGTCGGATCCCTGCTGTTTCGCCGCCGGTGGGTCTCGGCGGCGGTGTTCGCGATGGGGGCGGGCGCGGCGGCGTATGTGTGCCTCGTGGCCTTCGTTCCCGTTCCGGAGCATCCGAAGCTCTCGGGCGGACCGCTGGATATCGCCCTGCGGGCGGTCCCCTACTTCCTCGCGTTCCTGGGGGGCATCGGGGGCTGGGTTCCCCTCGCCATCGGGATCGGAACGATCCTGTCGGCTGCTTTGGCGGTCTGCGTGGTTCGTCCGCGGGGGTGCGGGGTGCTGGCGCTGCTGGCGGGGTACGTGCTGCTGACGGCGGGGGCGGCGAGCGCGGTCCGGGCGGGGTTCGGGGTGGAGCAGGCGTTGTCGTCCCGGTACACGATGTACTCGATCCTGGGGTGCGTGGTCGCGTACCTGTGGGTCGTGTCCTCGCTTGCGGGGCAGTGGAAAAGGAACGTCGTGGCGGCGATGGCGGTGGCGGGGGCGATGGCGCTCTTCTGCGTCCATGCTTTCCCTTTACTGCGGAACGACACGTTCTCGATGGCCAGGGCGTACCAGTTGAACACGTTGGCGGCGTGGCAGAGGGGGCGGGCGTTCGAACTCTCCTTCGGGCCGCTGGGGAACCGCGAATGGTTCCTGCGGGGCAAGGCGATCCTGGACCGGGCGGCCGAGTTGGGGACGTACGACGGGCCCGATGCGTCGGAGTTGTGCCAGCCCGTGCGCGTCTCGCTGCCGCCGCCCACCGATAACACGGGCCTGATGTACGCGATCGACTGGTATCCGCGGGTGCGCCTGGCGGGTTGGGCGGTGATTCCGGGGATGCGGTCGTCAAAGGTCGCCACGTACGTGGTGCTGTCGTCGGAGAGGGGGGCTTGGCGGCTGAACACGTTTCGCCTGCCCCGCCCGGACATCTCGGAGATCCTGGGCCGTCCGGGCCGGTACGACTGGTCGGGGTTCGACGCGTTCCTGGACAGCTTCCACGTTCCCCCCGGGACGTACGAGATCGGGCTGCTGCTGGTGTCGCGGCGGCGGACCGCCTACCGCCCGCTGGGGCTGGTGTATACGGTTCCCGATCTTCCGATCAGTGCCGGCGGCAGATGACGAGGTCCTGGTTGGAGGCGATTCCTCGCTGGCGGATCTCGATGATCTCGAAGTACTTGGTCCAGTTCTTGTGGATGTACTCCTCGGTGTGCCACGCGGTCTGGTAGAAGTCGGGCAGCCCTTCGGTTCCCTTCCCGAGGTAGTAGCCGAACCCCTCCGCCTTGAGCTTCTGACGCTCGGGGTGCTCGTCGCCCACCGGGAAGATGTGCTCGCCGTGAACGGTCAGGAAGAGGGTCCCGCCCTTGCACGTCACGCGATGGAGTTCCTCCAGCCACGCGTACTGCATGTCCTCGGGCAGGTGCGTGAAGACCGAGATCGAGTACACCATGTCGAACTTGCCCGCCTCGAAGTCGAAGGGGGGCAGGTGGTTGTTGACGCTGAACTCTCCGATGCTGGAGAGGTTCTGCCGGCACCACTGGATGGACTCGGGATCGATGTCCACCCCGTAGAACTGGCTGTCGTCCTGGAGGAGCCCGTGGAGGTACTTGACCACGCGCCCGCACCCGCACCCGAAGTCGAGGATTTGGCGGCGGGAGGGGCGGGGGGCGGTGTAGTGCTGGCGGATCGCGTCATGGAGGTCGTCGGCGATGAGGGTTCCAAGGTGCTCGAAGCCCAGCATGGCCTCGCTGCCGTGGACGCGTTTTCGCAGGTGGGGGGGCGGGGAGACGACCTTATCAAGTACGCCGCTGCTGAAGACGTTCTCGAGCTTGGCGCGGAACTCGCCCGACACGCCGGGGCGCCCCTCGTGGTATCCGAAGAGCATGTAGTGCTGGAACCCGCTCTTGACCACCGAGCCCCCCAAGGCTTTGGCGACGTCGGGGTTGGCCTCCAGGTACTGCGCCTCGTCGAAACCCTCGGACATATCGTTCATGAACGCATTCAGATCCATGCCTGCTCCTCGCTGCCGTGAAGAAACCCGTTCGCGAAGGCTCGAACCGGCCTCGAAGGCCTGCGGGGAGCCGTCCCGAATCCGACTGAGGCAGTATACCCCCCCGCGACGACGGGTCAAGCGCGCAACGCCTACACGCGGACGTGCACGAACCGTCGGGCAGTCTCCCAGCGGCCCGTCGCCAGCAGTCCCGCCAGCGATCCCAGCAGCAGCCAGGGCGTGAAGGGCAGCAGGAGGCGGATCCCCCACGACAGGCGTCCCATCCCGACGGGCCAGGTGAAGCCGATGCCCTCGTCGGTCCGCTCGTCGGTGACGACCAGGCGGAAGGGCCCCGGGGGGGCGGGCGCGTACGCCCTCTGCCAATGGCTCCGCTTGCCGTTGAGCGGCAGCTCCGGGACCTCCGGGCCGTCCACCGGCTGGAGGCGGATGGACAGGCCCTCACGCTCCGGCCTGCCCAGGTACTGGAAGGTCACCATCGGCAGGGGCGGATCGAGGACGATGGGCTCGCCGCGGAACGTACCCACCGGCTTGCCCGCGGCCGTGTCGTCGTTGGGGTCCACGTGGAACGAGCCCAGGAACTCCTCGCCCCCCGCGAGCCCCGCAAACGTCGAGCCCGCCCCGACGCGGAAGACGGCAGTGTTGGGGTCGGGGGGGCGAGGTATCGGGGAGCTGCGCAGCTCGGGCGGCAGGATCCGCCGCAGGTGCGGGTTCTGCAGGAAGCTTTGGAGGACGTGCGGGACGGGGTAGGGAAGGTTGGTGTAGGGGGTGTGCTGGAGTTCCGGCAGGGGGACGCCTCGGATCAGGAACTGTCGGCAGTTCTCCTGCTGCAGCGCCCCCGACGCCCGCCGCAGCGCCAACCCGCCCGGGACGGCCGTCATGCTCTCGTGCGTCAGCCCCAGCGTCACCGCGACCAGCCACACCACCGCCCAGCCCGTCACCGCCCCTCGCAGGCGCAGTCTCGCCAGCGACCCCAGCCGCCCCAGCAGCGGCAGCGCCATGAGGTTGATCACCAGCCCGGGCACGATCGCGTCGAGGTATCGCGAGGCGGGGCGGGAGGCATCCGCGCCCCGCCCGTACGCCAGCACCACCGCCTGCAGGATCATCCACAGCCCCACCGCCAGGACGAACAGGCACGCCCGCTCCAACTCCGTGAAGCGCGGGGGGGGGGCGGCGACGGCCTGGGGGCGGCCGTCGGGGGCGGTGGAAAGGGCGCTCGCGGGGGGGGGCGGCGGAGTGGGGTTCGTATCGGCCGCTGCGGAGCGGAACCACTGCGGGACGTGGCGGTACAGCAGCCACATCGCCAGCAGGCCCAGGACGGGCGAGTACACCAGCAGCCCCGCGTAGTCGACCTCGCTGAGCGGCCAGGCGAGCGTCTTGTCGAGCGCCCCGACGAAGTCTCGGATCCCCCCGGCCGTGTAGGACTCATGCTGCTCCACGGACGAGTACAGCACCACCCCCGCCACGCACGCCGCCGCCCCCACCAGCAGCGAGGGCAGGTGAGCGCGGCGGCGTTCGGAGAGCAGGCGGTACGCCTGGATTCCCAGCACCGCCGCCCCGATCAGCATGCCCGACGCGAGGGTGAAGCAGGCCAGGATCGCGCTGAGGGCCCCGAGGATCCACCAGGGGTGGAGAGGGCGATGCAGGATCAGGCCCCAGAGGGCGAGCAGGCCCAGCAGGACCAGGAAGTACCACTGCGAGCACACCGCCCACGTCGCCGCCTCCCATCCGAACGGGATGCCCCAGGCGACGACGACCGACAGGACGATCCACCACAGGCGCTGGCGGTGCAGCAGGCGCACGAGGATGCCCATCAGCAGCACCGCCGACAGCGTGTGCAGCAGCGCGTTGGCGGAGAGGTGCAGCAGCGGGTCCCACTGACCGGAGTTGGCGTGGAAGAGGCCCAGGGCGAGCAGACGGGTGAGCAGCATGCGGTGCTCGTTGTGGGGGGCGATCAGGTCCTGGACCGACAGGTCCCCGCGGATCGCGGGCCGCAGGACGTCCTCCCCGATCGCGTCCCAGTCGTCCCAGAAGGGGATGGGCGAGGCGTAATCGTGCACGATCCAGAGGCGCGCGGAGAGGATGAACAGGGCGGCGGCGAGGAGGACGAGGGCGGTTCGCAGGCGGGAGGGAACCCGTTCACCTGCCCCCGCCGGTGCGGAAGCCTCACCCGCCGCGGGCGCGGCACACGCCCCCGCCGCGGGTGGGGCGGTCTGCGGGGACAGGTCGAGCACGTCTGAGTCCATCGTTGGCGATCCTCGTGGGGTTGTGCGTCCGGAGGCGCGGCGGAACCGTCTATGGGTCCGCGGGGGCATTATGCCTGTCGGGTCCCCGCGGGGCAAGTCGGCTAATCCCGCATCGGCGGGGGGGCGGCGGCGGTGGAGACGGAGATGCGGGGCAGCTCGCGGCAGGGCTGGTGCGCCTCGTACAGCGCGATGTGTCGGCGGAGCCCCTGCAGCAGGGGTGTGTCGGGGGGCTCGGGCCCCAGGACGGCCAGGGCTTGGCGGCAGGCGGCGAGGGCGAGGTCGAATCGCCCGCTCTGGGCGTGGGCGGCGGCGAGGGTATCGAGCACGCCCGGGTCCTGCCCGTGCGTGAGGTCGCGGGCGCGTTGGGCGAGGGCGACGGCGGCGGGGCCATCGGCGAGCCCCGGGTCGCCGGCGGTCGCCAGCAGCCACGCGAGGAGTTCGAGCGAGTTGACGTAGTCGGGGTCCAGGGCGACGGAGCGGCGGAGGTGGGCGATGGCCTCGGGGGTGCGGTGGGCGAGGGCGAGGGTTTCGCCCAGGTTGTAGTGGAGGCGCGGCGTGTCCAGCCCCCTCGCCAGCGCCGCCCGGTAGTGCCGGATGGCCGTGGCGCGGCGGCCCATCTGGGCGTAGGCGTTGGCGAGGTTCTGGAGGACCTGCGGGTGCCCGGGGGCCATCTCGAGGGCCTTGCTGAACTGCCGCACCGCCCCCCGCAACTCCCCGCGGCGGGCGTAGGCGACCCCGAGGTTCATCGTCGCCGGGAAGTTGTCGGTGTCCTTGGCGAGGTTGTCGGTCCAGTACGACAGCGGCGTCTGCCAGACGCGGTTGCGCTGGTACGTCCGCACCCCCAGCAGGGCGGCGGCGGCGAGCACAAGCAGCGCTCCCCCCGCCATTGCCGCCCGCGGATGCAGGGGCAGGCGGCGGAGGACCCAGTCGCCTCCCAGGACCGCCATCGCCAGCACGGCCGCCAGGGGCAGGTACATGCGGTGCTCGTTCATGGGGTTCATGGTGGGGATGAAGCTGGAGGACGGTGCGAGGATGAGGAAGAACCACGCTCCCGCGAACCCGTACCACCGTTTGCGGGCGAGGCCCCAGAGGGTGACGAGCAGACCGCCCGCGACGACGAGGGACGGGAAGAGGGCCTCGCGGATGTCCTTCACGAGTTCCGGCTGGTAGTCGAAGACCAGCCCGTAGGGCCAGAACGTCAGGCGCACGTACTGGAGGAGGACGCCCGGCTGCGTGAGGAGGTAGGGGAGCGGATCGACGCCCTGGTCGCCCCAGACCCACGTGAAGACGAGGAATCCCTGGAGGATCCAGCCGCCGGCGAGGGCCAGGTAGAACGCCCAGCGGCGGCGGAGGGCGGTGCGGAAGGAGTGGCTGACGAAGAGGGCGTCGTAGAGGAACACGAGGACGGGGGCGGAGGCGATAACCTCCTTGGTCCCCACGCCCAGGAGGAAGCAGGCGACGGCGGCGGCGTACCAGGGGAGGCGGCGGGCGGGGGCGGTGAAGGCGCGGATGGAAGCGTAGAGCGTCAGCAGGTACCAGAGGCCCATGAGCGACTCGGCCCGCTGGACGGTGTAGGTGACGCTCTCGGTCTGCAGGGGATGGAGGGTCCAGAGGAGGGCGATGGCCCCGGCGAGCCACGTCGCCCGCGCACCGTCGGGGCCGTCGACCCCCACCACCCGCAGCGTGCGGCGGAGGACGCCCAGCAGCGTCAGTCCGGCGGCGAGGTGGATGGCGAGGTTGGCGGCGTGGTAGCTCCAGGGCTCGAGCCCCGAGGCCGCGTGGTTGAGGGCGAAGGAGAAGCTCAGGACGGGGCGGGCGTCGACGGTGGCCCCGGTGCCCCAGAGGCCCATCGAGAACGCGTCCCGCAGCGGCCAGAGGCGGCGGATCTGGGGGTTGTCGCGGATGGAGTCGACGTCGTCGTACTCGAAGAACCGCCCCTGGAAGCTGTTGGACCAGGCGGCGAGGCCCCCCAGGACCAGCACGGCCGCACAGACCCAGACCCGCCAACGGCGCGCAGCGCCGGACGGCCGATCATCGGCGTGTACCTTCGCCGAAGCTGTTGCGATGGCTGTACTCATGGAGACGTGGGCGCCGCCTCGCGGGCGGGTGCGTATTCTGGCAGATCCCGCGGGGAACTGCAACCCGCGGAGGGGGAGGAATCGCCGACGCCATGCCCGCAAGGCTGCCCCCCCATTCGTGGAGCCCTTAACCCGCCGTCCGCGGTTCCCCCTGGCGGGCACAATCTTGCGGGTCTGTCCGTGCCATTGGGGCCCCCGCCCGATATACTTCCCCGTTAACCGCCGCGCCCGTCGCCCCTCGCGGGCCGGGCCGCCCAAGAAAAGGAAGGACACTCGATGGCGACCGGCAGTTTCTGTCTGGTTCTGCACGGCCACCTGCCGTACGTGCTTCGGCACGGGGTGTGGCCGCACGGGGAGGACTGGCTGTACGAGGCGGCGGCGGAGACGTACCTGCCGCTGCTGTCGATGCTCGGGGAGTGCCGGTTCCTGTACGGCAATCCGCGGGTGACGATCGGCCTGACGCCCGTGCTGCTGGAGCAGCTCGCCTGCGATCACTTCCGCCAGGGCTTCAAGCACTACCTCGCCGACCGCGTCGACCGCGCGCGGTCGGACCGCAAGGACTTCGAGTCCCGCAACGACCTGCACCTCGCCTACCTCGCCACGCGCTGGGAGGAGTTCTACACGGGCCTCGCCCAGCAGTTCGCGGAGATGGACGAGGACATCCCCCAGGCCTACGCCCAGCACGCGAAGGACGGGTTCATCGAGATCCTCACGTCGGCGGCGACGCACGCGTACTTCCCGCTGATGATCGAGGACTCCTCGATCGTCGCGCAGTTGCGGGCGGGCAAGCACAGCTCGCGGCGGATCCTGGGCTGGGAGCCCAAGGGCCTCTGGCTGCCCGAGTGCGCCTACCGCCCCGCGGGCCTGTGGACCCCCCCCGTCTCGTGGGGGGGCACGCGCGACCGCCAGGGGGTCGAGCGGATCCTCGCCCGCGAGGGCACGGACCACTTCTTCGTCGAGCACCACCTCATCGAAGGCGCGGCCCCTCAGTGGGTCCGCAACGGGGGGGACTGGCGCGGCGGGGACGAGGCGTGGCGCCAGCACACGGACGTTCACGAGCCCCTCATGTGCTCCAGCGGGTTCGACGGCGTGCAGCCCGTCTCAGCCTTCGGGCGCGACCCGTTCATCTGCGAGCAGGTGTGGTCGGGGTCCATCGGATACCCCGCCGACGGGGTGTACCTCGAGTTCCACAAGCGCCACGGGGAGAAGCGCGGGCTGCGGTATTGGAAGGTCACCAACGCCAAGAGCGACCTCGGGGCGAAGGACCCGTACTACCCCGACGACCTCGCGGGCAAGATCCACCAGCACGCCATGCACTTCTGCAACGAGGTCCGCAACCGCCTGCGGTGGTACCGCGACACCACGGGGCGCGAGGGCGTGGTGACGGCGTGCTTCGACGCGGAACTCTTCGGGCACTGGTGGTTCGAGGGCCCGCGGTTCCTCCGCGACGTGCTGCTCACGCTCAACTCCGACCCCGAGATCGATCTGTGCACGACGCAGGAGTACCTCGACCGCCACCCGCCCCGCGTCGCCGCCAGCCTGCCCGAGGGCTCCTGGGGCGAGGGCGGGGACCACCGCGTCTGGGCCAACGACCGCATCGCCTGGATGTGGGAGATCGAGTACCGCTGCGAGGCGATCTTCGGGAAGCTGACGTACACGCTCCCGTGGCGCAAGCAGGCCCGCATCCGCGAACTGCTGGAGAAGGCCGCCCGCGAACTGCTGCTCCTGCAGGCGAGCGACTGGATTTTCGCCGTCTCCCGCGGGCAGGCGGTGGACTACGGCATCAAGCGGTTCATGCAGCACGTCGCCCGCTTCGAGAGCCTCGCCGACATCGCCGAGAAACTCGCCTCCGACCTGGAGTACCTGGGCAAGCTCAGCGAGGTCGAGCAGTTCGAGATCCACGACGCGGACCTGCACGACATCATCTTCCCCGACATCGACCTGGAGTGGTGGAGCCTGTAGCGAGTTCCCCCGCTGCGGACCTCTCGCGAAGAAGGCCCGCGGGCCCCCCGATGGGGCGGTCCCGCGGGCCTTCCTAATGCGCGGGAGGGCCCTCCGGTGTTCGCCCCCCCCCCGGCCGCCGCTTCCGTTGCGATCCGCCGACCGCACGCCCGGTCCGGTGATACGCATCCCAGTCAATTCTCGGGCAGCGTCGGTCTGACGTGGTTGCTCCGCTGCGCTCCGCAAACCACGGCCCCCCCCCCCGACATAAGTGGAACGCGGATGATTCGGTCCCCGGCTCCTGATTCGCCGTTCCTGGTTCCCTCCTCCGACGCGTCCGTCCGAGGAAGTCGCATGGACAGATAGGGAAATCACCCTATGAACACATAGGGAAATAACCGGATTGTGCATACGAAGTCGTCCGGGGCCCGCAGGGGGAAGGAGGGGAGCGCGGGGGCTCGGGCGGGGGAGGACCGGAGTCCAAAAACCTGCGAAATCCTTAGGAAAAGCGGGGAGTCCCCCCCTTTGTGGGGGCATCTCCCCTGCGGGCTGTCGGGCGGCGTATGAGGGAGGCATCGGGGGGTTCCCTAGGATGGCATCGGAAAAAAACTGCTGGGGGGGGTTGAATCGCCCCCATGGCGATCGGTAAGGTGAAGGGCATGTACGAGGCTGCATATATCGATGCGAGCTGCCGCCGAACGGCCCCCCAGGCCGCGGCGGGCATCGTGCGCCACCCCCGGGGGCCTGCCGGCCGCCGGGTGGCAAAAGGATCGGGATGGAGTGGACGTGGTCGGTCGCGGCTTGAGGTGATCTCGGCAACGACGAGGTGACGAGGCGGTTCCCGCCCTCCCCCCGTGCCCGGCACGGCGGAGCGGGCCGGGCCAACATCGCGAACCCGGATCAACACGAAAGACGGATCCAACTGTGCCCCTCAGCCTAAGTCAATCTCTCATCCCCTCACGGGGATTCTCTTACGCCGCCCCGCGAAGCGCGCCACGATGCCCGCTTCGCATCCCTGCGTAGTTCGGATGCATGTGCATCCGTTTGTCCCTGCCAATCGGCAAGCAATCTCTTCTGGACGGATTCAACGAGTACACGGGGGGAAGGAGACAACGAATGGAACGACCGATTCTCGAAGGGCTGGAGTCGCGACTGATGCTTAGTGCGGACCCCATGGGGCTCCCGCAGCTCATCGACGACGGAGGCGCCGGGTTCGTGACCGCGGGGACGTGGTCACGGGTCGGCTCGACGGGCCTGGAGGGCGATCACGTCCAGGCGGTTGCCACATCGGGCAACAAGGCCACCTGGACCTTTGACGGGCTGCAGCCCGGATTCAACTACCGCCTGGCCGCGACGTGGGTCGCCGGGGCGGACCGGACGGCGGCGGCGAATTTTGCCGTCACCAATATCGAGCCCGATGGGCACGCGGAGAGCAAGGGCGTCGTCACGCTCAACCAGCAGTTGGCCCCGGACGACCTGGTTCAGCATGGCGTATCGTGGGAGTACGTGGGCGGGCAGTACCTCGTCCGCGGGAACACCCTCTCCGTCGCGCTGACGGGGGCGGACGGGAAGGTGCTGGTGGCCGACGGCGTGCGGCTGGTCCGCGAGGGCGAGTGGATCGCCCCGACGGGTACGCCCGCCCCGGCGTTCGGGATCAACCAGTCCCACTACATGTACGCGGGCAAGACGTTCAATTACGGCAGTGGGCTGCAGGCGTATAAGGACGCGGGCAACGGTCCGTATACGCACTACGTCGACAACACCAAGGCGGGCGCGACGGACACCAGCAACCCCTTCGGGACCGCCGAGAAGCCCCGTCTGACCGTTCCGTGGGATCTTCCCGCGGGCAGCGTGGTCGAAATCCACGGCGGGCCTTACACCTACGGTGGGAGTTTCTCGTACTTCAGCGGGAAGGGCACGGCCGACAAGCCGGTGTTCATCCGCGGGTACTCCCCCGACGCCATGCCGCTCTTCCAGAAGATGTCGATCCGGGTGCGCGGCGAGTACATGATCATCGAGAACCTCAAGTTCAAGGAGGTCTGGACGGGCCTGAAGACGTTCTCGGGCGACCCGTTCGGCGTGAACCATCACGTCGCGCTGCGGAACACCGAGATGTACGGCCTGCCCCCGACCTACGCCACCGTCTTCGCGGTGGGGTCAGGGCGTGACGTGGTCCTGTACAACAACTACTTCCACGACAACGGGGACCCGAACTACCACGACGAGAACGATTTCCACGGCGTATGGGCGGGGCAGGGCTCGCAGCGCGTCTGGATCGTCGACAACCACAGCCACGGGCACGGCGGGGACTCGGTCCAGATCAACTCCAACAACACCGCCTTCGACACGTGGGCCCGCTGGATCTACATCGGGCGCAACGTCTACTATGCGGACGGCGAGAACGCCGTCGACATCAAGCAGGCCCGCGACGTGATCATCTCCGACAACCGCTTCTACGGGTACAAGCCCACGAACTTCGCGCACAGCGGGTCGGACGGAACCGCGATCGTGGTGCACTACAACCCCGCGGACGTCTGGATCATCAACAACGAGATCTACAACAGCTACAACGGGATCCGAACGAACGGGTCCACCCGCGGGTGGATCGTCGGGAACGTGATCCACGACATCAGCGCCCCCGGATCCAACCCCAGCAGCGCCTGGTCGAGCGGCGCGGCCATCATCACCTGGGCCCAGGGCGAGCTGAACGTGGTGGGCAACACCATCTACCGCGTCGACGCGGGGTTCAACAGCCCCAACAGCCTCCCGGCGATGAGCTTCGTCAACAACATCGTCGCCAACCTCAACCTGTCGGGCTCGCGGCACGTGGCGGCGGAGAACTCCACCATCCCCGCGAACTCCCTCGCGTACAACAACCTGTTCTACCAGCCGGGCGGAACGGTCCGCATCCGCTGGGGCTCGGGCACGTACAACACCGTCGCCGACTGGGTCAAGTCCACCGGGGACGGGCAGGGCTCGATGATCGCCGACCCCCTCCTCGTGAACATGGCGAAGAACGACGTCCGCCTGCAGGCGGGCAGCCCGGCGGTCGATACCGCCAGCACGTGGGCGCACCACACCAACACGTTCAAGAGCCTCTACGGGATCGAGCTGAACCAGGACTTCTTCGCCATGCCCCGCCCGTCCGGGAAGGGCCTGGACATCGGGGCCGTCGAGCTGGTCACCGGGGGCGGGGTGGTCGTGCCCGGGAACGGCACCCCGATCGCGGTCGACGTCGTCGCCCGCGTGAACGAGGACGAGTCGGTGCAGGGCACGGCGAGCGGCAGCGACCCCGACGGGGACCCGCTGACGTTCGCGGTGAAGACCGGCCCGGCCCATGGGACGGTCACCATGACCCCCGCGGGCGCGTTCACCTACACGCCCAACGCCAACTGGAACGGGACGGACACCTTCACGTACATCGCCCATGACGGGAAGGTCGAGTCGGCCCCCGCGACGGTGAGCATCATCGTCGCCCCCGTCGCCGACCCCGCCACCGCCGTCAACGACGTCGCCAAGACCATGGTCGACATCCCCGTCACCATCGACGTCCTCGCCAATGACGCCAACCCTGATGGGATCGCCCTGACGATTACCAACGTCACCGCCCCCGCCAACGGGACGGCGGTCCTTCAGGACGGCAAGATCGTCTACACCCCCAAGGCCGGGTGGATGGGCGACGACGCGTTCGCCTACACCATCGCCGACGGGATGGGCGGGACCTCGACGGCCACCGTCGCCGTCCGCGTCACCGAGTTCGTCGCCACCCCCGAGGTCCTCGCCCCCACCGCCGTCGAGGCCAGCGCCGCCGAGGCGGGCAACGGCCCGGAGAACACCCTCGACGGGAACCTGGCCACCCGCTGGTCCGCCCAGGGCGACGGGGCGTGGATCCAGTACGACCTCGGCGGGACGAAGGAACTCAGCGAGGTTCGCATCGCCTGGTACTCCGGGGATAAGCGGACCAGCACGTTCGACCTGCAGGCCAGCGTGGACGGGCAGGCGTGGGAGACGGTGTTCTCGGGCGCCAGCAGCGGGACGACCGCCGACTTCGAGCCCTACGCCCTCGCCAACCCCGTCGGGCGCTTCGTGCGGATCGTCGGGCACGGGAACTCCGTGAGCGATTGGAACAGCATCACCGAGGTGCAGATCCTCGGGCTCGCGGCGACGGCGCCGCCCCCGCCGCAGAACGCGGCCCCCGTCGCCGCCGATGACGCCGCCACCACGACGGCCAATCGGCCCGTGGCCATCGACGTCCTCGCCAACGACACCGACCCCGACGGGGACGCCCTGAGCGTGACCGCCCACAGCGATCCCGCTCACGGCTCGGTCGTCTACAAGAACGGGTTCATCTACACGCCCGCGGCGGACTGGGTCGGGATGGACAGCTTCACCTACACCGTCAGCGACGGCAAGGGCGAAACGGCCACCGCGACGGTGACGATCACCGTCACAGCGGCCGCTCCCGAGGCCCGCATCCTGGACGTCGTGGGCGTCACGGCGAGCACCTTCCAGGTGGGCAACGGCCCGGAGAACACGCTGGACGGGAAACTGGACACCCGCTGGTCGGCCGAGGGCGACGGGGCGTGGATCCAGTACGACCTCGGCGGCGACATGCACGTGACCGAGGCGCGGATCGCCTGGCACGCCGGGTTCCGGCGGGCGGCGACGTTCGAGGTGCAGGTCAGCCGCGACGGGCAGGCCTGGGAGACGGTCTACAGCGGCGAGAGCTGCGGGACGACCGGGGACTTCGTGGGCTTCGCCTGCCAGGACGCGGTTGGCCGCCACGTCCGAATCGTCGGGCACGGCAACACGGAGAACGCGTGGAACAGCATCTCCGAGGTGCAGTTGGTCGGGCTCGACGCGGCGGTGGACCCCCCCGTCAACACGGCTCCGGTGGCGGTCGATGACGTCGCGACGACGGTGAAGGACACGCCGGTCACCATCGACGTGCTGGCCAACGACACCGATGCCGATGGCGACGTGCTCTACGTGGATTCCTTCACGCAGGGCACCTACGGGACGGTGACGACCGATGAGTCGGGCGGGCTGGTCTACACCCCCGGCACGGGGTGGGCTGGGACGGACAGCTTCACGTACGTCGTCAGCGACGGCAACGGCGGGACGGCCCAGGCCACGGTCGATCTGATCGTGGACGCCCTGAACGTCGCCCCCATCGCCGCGGACGACGCGTTCCAGACGACGCAGGACACCCCGGTGGCCCTGGACGTGCTGGCCAACGACAGCGACGCCGATGGCGATGTGCTGACGGTGGTCGAACTCACCCAGCCGGTGAACGGGGTGGCGGCGATCGCCGACAGCGGCGAGATCAGCTACACTCCCCGCGCCGGGTTCATCGGGACCGACACGTTCACCTACACCGTCGCCGATCCCGCTGGGGCGATGGCGACGGCGACGGTGACCGTCGAGGTCACCAAGGCCTCCACCGAGCAGCCCGAACCGGGCGTGTTGACGGTGGCGGGCGTGACGGCGAGCCACGCCGAAACGGGCAATGGCCCGGAGAACACCATCGACGGGAGCATGACCACCCGCTGGTCGGCCGACGGCGATGGGGCGTGGATCCAGTACGACCTCGGTGCGGACATGAACGTGAGCGAGGTCCGCATCGCGTGGCACAACGGGCAGAAGCGCGTGGCGACGTTCGACGTGCAGGTCAGCACCGACGGGCAGGCCTGGCAGACCGTTCTCAGCGGTCACAAGAGCAGCGGGACGACGGCGGACTTCGAGGGCTACGCCCTGGAAGGCGCCATCGGCCGCTACGTCCGCCTCGTTGGGCACTGCAACACGCAGAACGCGTGGAACAGCATCACCGAGGTGCAGCTCGTCGGGACCGAGGTACAGGTGGTGAACACCGCGCCCGAGGCCGTCGATGACGCGGCCGCGACCATCCAGGGCAAGGCCGTCACCATCGATGTGCTCGCCAACGACAGCGACGCGGACGGGGACGCCCTGGCGATCCAGGCCTACACGCAGGGCGCCAACGGCCTGGTTGCACTCAACGACGCGGGCGGGTTCACTTACACGCCCACGGCCGGGTGGTCCGGGACGGACACCTTCACCTACACCATCGAGGATGGCCGCGGCGGAACCGCGACGGCGACGGTGACGGTGGCGGTGGCCCCGCAGGTGCTCGAGCCCGAGGTCCTCACCGTCGCGGCGGTGACGGCGAGCCACGCCGAGACGGGCAACGGCCCGGAGAACACGCTCGACGGGCGGCTGAACACCCGCTGGTCGGCCGACGGCGATGGGGCGTGGATCCAGTACGATCTCGGGACTCAGAGCGTCCTGAGCGAGGTCCGCATCGCGTGGCACAACGGGCAGAAGCGCGTGGCGACGTTCGACGTGCAGGTCAGCACCGATGGGCAGACCTGGCAGACCGTCCTCGGCGGGCACAAGAGCAGCGGAACGACGGCGGACTTCGAGGGCTACGCCCTGGAAGGCGCTATCGGCCGCTACGTCCGCATCGTTGGGCACTGCAACTCGCAGAACACCTGGAACAGCATCAGCGAGGTCCAGATCGTCGGTGTGACGCTGTAACGGGAGATGACATGAGTGGCGGGCAGGGATGCCCGCCTTCCGGACCGTTCGTGAATGGGGCCGGATGACGGGCGATGCCCGTCAGAAGTTCCGGGTCCGCTCCGTCCGGAAGAGAGCGAAGGGGCCGGTGGCCGCAAGGCCGCCGGCCCCCTTCGTATGCGCAGGCGGGTCTCCCAAAGGCTCCGGAAAGCGAGCAGGGATGCAGGGGAGGAGAGCGTGGCTTCTCCTCCCCCTGCATCCCTGCCTGTCTCCGCATGTCTCCCCGCTCAGCGGTGGTATCAGAACCCACCCAAGGAACGCGAGGGACGCAGCGCGGGCTGCGCCCGCTCCCAATTTCGATTTACGATTTGCGATTTTCGATTGGGCTGTCGCCCTTACCACGGCCCCAAGCGAAGTGATCGCCGTTTGAGGACCGGGAAACATCCTCGGAAAGGCGAGGATCTTGCGCGTTTGCAGTGCAGAGAGACGTAGATCACCGGCTGTCTGAGTCGCGCAATCTTTGTAACCGTTCACGGGACGGAGCCTTGGTCTGGGTGCCGCCCCGTGAACGGTCATCGATCTTTCTTGTGGCCGTTGCGGTGAGAGAGGTCTTGAAACCGCCTCTCATCGCCGCCGGCGGAGCAGGGGCAGGCTTCCCGTGAGCAACAGGCCTAGCATCGTGGGTTCGGGAAGGCTGACGATGCCCTGATACCACACCCCGGCGAGGTGGTCGTACCCGCTCTGGTAGAGGTGGATGTGGTCGTCCCTCACGTCCGATTCGGTTACGGCGGCGAACCCATCGACAAACGTGATCTTCTTGCCCGCATCGGCGTACGTGTTGACAAGCCCGGGGATCCGCGCGTTGTAGTCCAGGATGAACTGGTTGTACTTCAGGTCATTCGCGGCCGTGAAGGTGGTCCGGGGGACGCTGGAGACGATGATGTTCGCGTGGGGGGCCTCCGCAGTCAGCGTGGCGAGGAGGCTGTCCAGTTGGCTGACCGCGCCGTTTCGGTCGGAACTGTTCCACATGTTGTTCGTCCCGATCATGAGCAGGATGATGTCGGGCGTTTCGTTGACGGCGGATAGTTGGTCGAGCCACGCCGCCACCCCGTCGGGATTCCCGCTTCCGTCGGTCCCATCGAGGCCCTTGCCGTGCTCCAGCCAGTTGATGCGGTACCCGCCGTGGCCTTCGTTGTCCCCGTCGGCGAGGTTGGGGGTGGGGAAGCCCATGGTTCCGACGTAGTCGAACTCGTACCCGCCGTTGTGCAGCAGCGTGGCCAGCGGCAGGCGGTACCGCTCCAGGGGGTGGAAGATCGGGTCGCTCGGATCCGTGCTCGGGAAGTTGTTCGGATCGACGCCCGTCAGGGAATCCCCCAGGGGCATGATCTTCAGCGGCGCCGCCGCCAGCAGCGAGGAACAAGCGAGCAGCACGGCGGCGACGCGTGCGGCCCTCCAGATCATGAGCCTTCCTTTGATGTGCATGGTCTCCACTGTCTCTCTCCTTTGTCTGCCATCTGGTGGAGGCGGGTGGTGGGCCACCGCCGATGTGCCTCCGACGTCAACAATGCGAAATGTGCCCTAACAGCCTCCGTTTGTCAAGGCGTGACAATGATCGTGTCGCCGTCACCGTTCTTGAAGTCCCCGTATTCTCGTCCACCAATATCAGTATAGGTGGCCGTGTAGTGCGCCCCGATGCCCGTGCGGATGTACACCGTGTTATTCACGAACTCGATGATCCGGGTCTTGGCGGTGTGGGGCACCCAGAGGATGTCGCCCTCGGCGAGGAGGAGGTTCTCGTCCTCCCCGCACATCAGGCGATCGACGTCCATCTTGACGTGCACGTCCTTGCCCTCGACGCGGCGGATGAGGGTGATCTCCTCGGGGAACAGGTCCGGACGGATCCCGCCCGCCGCCGCCAGCGCCTGCAGGGCCGTCACCCGCGTCCCCTGCGGGTAGACCTGCGGGCCCGAAGCGAGCACGAGCCCTCCGACGAAGACGGTGTTGGGCTGGGCGGACTGGACGATCACGATATCGCCGTCCTCCAGCGGAGCGATGGCGAGGGCGTCGGTCAGCCCGCGCGGAGTGCGGATGTCGAAGATCTTTTCCTCGCCCGTCCGCAGGCGGCGGAGCGTGACTTCCCCGGAGGTGCTCTCGGAGATGCCCCCGGCGAGGTTGACGACGTGCAGCAGGTTGCGCTCGTTCCGCCGCACCGGCACCAACCCGGGCCGGGCGACCGCCCCCAGGACCATCACGCTGGTCTCGGCGGGGGTGAGGACCTCGACGTGCACGATGGCGTCGCGGTAGACCTCGGGGACGTAGGCGCCCTTGACGGAGCGCTCGGCCTCCAGGAGCGTCTGGTTCGCCACTTCGATCGAACCGGCCATCGGCAGGTCGATGCGCCCGTCGGCCTGTACGCGCTGGCGGACGGGCGGGGCATCGCCGAGTTGGTCGGCCGGGCTGACGGTGATGCTCAGCACGTCCCCGGGCCCGACGCGGAACACGCC
The DNA here is from genome assembly GCA_041687095.1 of Phycisphaerae bacterium. GTDB lineage: Bacteria > Planctomycetota > Phycisphaerae > SM23-33 > SM23-33 > JAWLCQ01. Next base: position 21,967 of record JAWLCQ010000067.1, read on the forward strand.
GAAGCTCTCCCCGCCCACCGCGCGTAGGGGTGCGGATTCCTGGCCTGGGGCGGGGGTGTCCTGGCGGCGCTGCATCTGCCGGAACTCGTCCAGCGTGATCCGGTGCTCCTCACGGCACCCGGCGAGGATCGCCAGCGGTGCGCACACCACCAGCACGAGCATGAGGGCGCGGAACGGCTGCGGCCTCGTCCAGTCCTTTCTCTGCATCATGTCCAGCACTCCCGACCGTTGCGGCAGCAAGCCAGTTTCAGGTCCGCGAGGGCGTGCATGCCAGAACACGCCCTGGTGCAGGGGGGTCCGGCCCGCACTACCGTTCGAACTCGTCCCGTGACGCGGGACGATGGACCCGTGATGTCCTTCTCCCGACTATATGTGGGCTCTAGGCACTTTCCCCGACCCGCGCAGACTTTTTTTCCCACCCCCGCATGGGGCATGCTGCCGAGCCATTCGCCACGGCGGCGCTGTCCGCCGCCCCCCCCCGCCCGCACCCGACCCGCCCCATGCGCCTGCGACGGGG
>JAWLCQ010000068.1:0-22389 GCA_041687095.1 Phycisphaerae bacterium
GTCGTACTGGCCTTCCCCGGTGGCGTTCTCGAAGGGGACGGCGAAGACGGTGTGGGCGGGGCGGGTGGCGGCGGGGCGCGCGTGGGGCCCCTCGGCCGCGGGGCCCTCGCCCGCAGGCCCCTCGCCTGCGGGGGGCGAGGTCGCGGAGGCGCCATCCGCCGCGGGCAGATCGAGGGTGTGGCGGGCGGCGGCGAGGGCGGCGAGGCGGGCGGACTGGCGGAGGGCGGCGCGCTCGGCGGCGGGGCGGGTGAGGTCGGTGGCGGGGGCGTCGACGCGGCCGGTGAGGACGCGCTCGCCCGTGCTCGCATCGAGGAGGACGAAGGCGACCTCCGCGCGGACGGTGACCACCTGCCCCGTGCGGGAGTCGAAGCGGGTGTTGGGGTCGAGGGCGAGGATGTAGTCCGCGCGGGAGAACTCCGCCGGGAGGGCGGGCCGCTCGGCGGCGGGCTGCGTGGCGGCGAAGGCGAGTGCGGCGGCGGTTTCGCTGGCGGCGGCGGGCGGGGCGGCGGGGCAGAGGAACCCGCTCCCCGTCAGCGCGCCGGAGGCGGTCTGTGCGGTGAGCGCTGCCAGGGCCTTCGACTCGGGCCCCGGCCGGGCCGGGACCACGACGGCGATGCGGGGTGCCGTTTCCCGCCCGCGCAGGGCGGTGCGGACGTGCGCCCAGGGGTCGCTCAGCGTGACGTGCTCCGGCAGCAGGGCGGGGGCCTTCTCCCGCAGCATCGCGGACAGGGCGTCGGCGAGCTGCTCGGCGGCGAGGGGGGCGGGGGTGTCGGCGGGGACGGTGAGGGCGACGCCCTCGGTCTTGCCCGTCGTCACGCCCACCACGCGGGCGAGGAGCGTGAGCGTGTCGCCCGCGGGCATGACGCGCCCGAGCACCACGAGCTGCGCCCCCAGCAACTGACCCGCCGCCGTTGCCGACGAGGACTCCACCAGCCCGCGGAGGGCGAGCTTCCGCTCCTCCAGCACGCTGCGCAGATTCTCGCGGTCCACCACGGTCAGGGCGGGATCGTCGGAGAGGCGGAACGTCAGCAGGTCCGCCAGCAGCCGCCCGTCGCCCCACTCGCCCGGGGCGTTGGCGTCGAAGTCCAGGACCGCCAGCGCGACACGCGCGGGCGGCGATGCGGGCGGCGTCGCGGGTTGCGACGCGGGGGCGGCCGCGAGGACCGGGGGCGAAACGAGCGCGAGCAGCAGGGCGGCCGCGACGAAGGTCTGCATCATGGAACGCACGGGGGACTCCTGGGTCATCCCCCCGACGCAGTCGGGGGGCGTTGGGGTTGTTCGACCAGCTCTTTCACCGCAAAGGGCGCGAAGAACGCAAAGGGAGGAGAACTCTGGCAGCAAGTGATCCATCTCCCTCCGCGTTCTCCGCGTTCTCTGCGGTGAGAAGTGAACCGGCTCTGGAGGCGAACCCGCAGGAGTTCGCGCTGGTGAACCGCATGACGACGAGACTCTCATTTCGCCCTTCCTTTCGGGCCCTCTTTACCACAATCCTTCCACACCGTCAGCAGCGAGTTGCGGAGCAGCAGGTCCCAGCGGGGGTCATCGGGGGGCAGGGCGGCGGGGAGGCACCACACCAGCCACACGCGGCCGCCCAGGTCCACGCCCTGCAGCAGCAGGGGGTAGAGTTGCCCGTCGGGCGTTGCCCGCCCCGCCAGCACGCGGAGCGACAGCAGCGACCGCCACTCGCCCAGGCGGACGGTGGGGGGGGCATCCTCGATCCACTCCACCGGCAGGTCCGTCCACGCGAGGGCGGCGGCGTCCACCCGCAGCTCGCTCCGCGGCGGCGGATCCGCGGGCGTGAACAGGTGCGGGAAGTTCCGGGTCAGCGTTTCGCGGTCGGCGGCGAGGAGGATGTGCGTCCCCGCCGGGAGCGATTCCACGTACCTCCGCGTCGCCGCCGCGTCCCCGCCCAGCAGTCCCCCCAGGATCACGACCGTCCCGCGGAACTGCGAGCGGGCGACGTCGTGCTGCAGCTCCGTCACAGGCAGCCCGCTCGCCGTCGCCGCGTTCGCCAGGGGGCTGCCCGGCAGGACGCCGATCCCGAGCGTCGCGAGGGACTGGCGGTGATCGGCGAGGGGGTCGCGGGGGAGGGCGAAGACTTCGACGGCGTGCTTGGCGCGGGCGGCGTCGGTGGTGACGAGTGTGAGCGTGAGGGAGACGGGGACGCGGACGTCGGGGACGGGCAGGCGGAGGGCGAGGGCGGCGCGGTCGTCGGTCCGCGCCCGCCCCGTCGCGAGGGGACCGGCGTCGCTGGTGAGGGACCACTCGGTGTCGCGGGCGGCCCAAGGCGTGCGGAGGGTGACGGAGGCTTCCGCCCCGCCGCGGACGAAAGTGCGGCGGGTGGGGACGGTGAGAGCGGGCTCCTCGGCCCCCGGCCCTGGGACCACTGCGAGAAGGCAAACCGCCCCGATCCACACACCCGCCGCCGCGATTCGTGCTGTCCGCATGATGCCCCCATCCTTCTGCCTGTGCAGGCCTGCATAGTGGAACGACGTGCCGCTTGATCCAACGCCCCGAACCGTGTCCTGCTCGCAGAGCGGACCTGCCGGGCGCCACCGCCGCGCCGGGTGCCACCGCCGCGCCGGGTGCCACGCATGCGCGGGGTGCCACGGCTGCGCTGTTCGCAGCCGTGTCCTTCCCGGCAGCACCGGTGCAAAGGTCGTCGCTGTGCGCTGGGTGCCACGGCTGCGCTGTTCGCAGCCGTGTCCTTCCCGGCAGCACGGCTGCAAACGGCGCAGCCGTGGCACCCTCGTCATCTGCTCCGCGAAGAGGCCGTCGCCGCTACTGCGCCTCTCGCTCCGCTGCCTCTGCCTTCGCCTCTGCATTTGCCTCGGCCCTCGCCTCGGGGAAGCGGGCGAAGAGTGCGGGCAGCATCTTTCTCGCCAGTTCCCGCCCCGCCTTCTGCAGCGCCGTCTTGCCCGCCAGGTGCTCCGACAGGTCGGGGGCCCGGGCGGTGGCGCGATCGGCGAGGAGGATCTCGTTGGTCTGCAGGTCGAGGATCTGGATCTCCGCCCGCGCCACGCCCACCACCAGCCCGTGCACCTGTCCGCCGTTCTCGCTGAACGCCTCCCCGTACACCAGGTAGCGCGTCCCGGGCAGCAGCTCGCCCAGGCGGGCGCGGTCCTTGACGCCCTTGGCGAGGCGGGCGGCCAGCTCGGCCGACAGCGGGGTCACCTTCACCCCCGCCTCCGTCAGCAGCTTCTTGAACTCCGTCTCGACGGCGGGGTCCACCGCGGGCGGGCCGATGTGCACCTCGGGGACGACGACGGCGACGGTCTGGGCCTGTCGGCCCTGGAGGCGGCGCTGGAGGATGGCGACGTCGTCGGCGCCCCGCTCCCTCGCGGGCACCAGCCCGCCCACCCAGTCGCCCAGCGAACCGGCGAACTGCTCGTGGACCTTCTCCATCACCTCGTCCAGCGAGACGTTCTGCGGGAGCGACAGGAAGAAGCCCTTCACCTGCCCCGTCTCGCTGCTGACGATCTTGCAGATGACGTACACTTTCGTGCCCGTGGCGTTGATTCGCCCCGTCACCAGCAGCTTCGCCCCCAGCAGCTTGCCCACGCGCGGGGCGTCGTCGGGCGAGACCAGCCCGCTGAGCACCAGCTTCTGCTCGTCGAGCACCTTCGCCAGATCCGCCCGCTCCACCATCGTCAGCTCGCCCAGCACGTCCAGCCGCGCCGACAGGATGTCCGCCAGCAGCCGCCCGGAGTCCGGGGGATCGGCGAGGTTGCTCTCGAACGTCAGCACCGCCGCCGCGGGCGGACGCACCGGGGCCGGGGCGGCCGGGGCCGTCTCCTGCGCCATCGCCGCTCCGCTCAGCACCGCCGCCAACACCGCCGCAACCAGGATGTGTCCCAATGTCGTCTTCATGTCGTCCTCCCCCCCGGACTCTCGCCGGGTTTGATGTCCAGTAACCGTTCACGCCTTCGCAGACAGCGGCGAAGGCGTGAAGAGAAAGAACAGCCCCGAAGAAGGGGATTACGCAGATTCGAGGATTGCACAGATTGAAGAGAAGAACATGGCTTTTCTGTCTCATCTGCGTAATCCTGAAATCCGTGTAATCCCGCTCTCTCTCCGGTTGTTTCTTCAGATTCCTGTTCTTGTCTGGGTAGCGTGAACGGTTACGATGTCCAGAGCCTTCGTGGGAGCGGAGCCTCCCGCTCCCGCGGCACGGCTCTAACCGCGTGTTCCAACGCCCCCGGACCGCGCCCGGGGGGCGCCCATGCACACCGCCGACTCGCGGTATGCTCGCCTAACAGCCTGTCTACAAAGTCACGCCATGCTTCCTGATGGAGCAGTAGAACAGGAGAGCAGGAGACCGCAGGCGTGTAACACGTTGGCTCTTTATGAGTTCCATGGATGTCTTGAATCTACTGCTCACCTGTTCTCCTGCTCGCCTGCTCTAGCAGCCCGTTTCTAAACGGGCTGCTAACTCTCGAACCCACGCAACCGCTGCGTCCGCACGAGGACGCGGAGTGTCCGCTCGTCGAGGCGGAACCGTCCAATCTCCGCGCCCTCCCCGTCGATCGCCGTTCTCCCCACGACCCCAAACTCCGAGGCGGCGTCTTCAGACTCCGCACCGATCCGCAGCCCCACGGCCGCCTGCCCTCCGCTCGTCGCGATGGCCAGGTGGGCGGGGCGTCCGGCGATGGTGCCCGTACGGGGCAGCCGGACGCGAAGCTCCGGACGGTCCGGAACGAGCAGGTCGGCGGAGTAGACCGCCTCGCCCTGCTCGTCGACGATGCGGCAGCGTACCAGCAGCACGCGGCCGTGTGGCACGGCGGACGCGGAGCCGTTCAGCGAACCGAACTGCCCCTCGCCGTCGTGAATGAGAACCCATGAGTTGTCCCCCGCGTCGACCTGCTGCCAGATGGTGCGGTAGCGGGAGAGGTCCTCCCGCCCCGCCGTTTCCGGGACCGCCTGGGCGGAACGAAACTGGGCGAGTTCCGTCCGCAGCTCCCGCGACGCCGACGCCAGGTACGCCGCCGCGACCGCCAGCACCAGCGCCGCCGCCAGCGGCAGCGCCCACGCGCCCATCGACCGCCGCCAGCGCCACCGGGGCTCGGCCCCGCTCGTCCGCGGGCGGGCGGGCTGCCGCTCGCGGACCCGCTCCAGCGTCGCCGCCAGGCCCGCCTGCATCGCCGCCTCGCTCGCGGGGCCCAGGACGGCCTCGCGGACGAGGTCCTGCTCGCGGAGCATCTCGCGGAGGACTTCGCGGGGTCGCTCGTCCTCCTCGAGGGCGCGGAGCGTCTGGCGACGCGTCCGCTCGTCCCCGCCCCCGCACAGCAGCCCGTGGAGCCGCTGCTCCCAGTCTCGGCGTTCCTCATCGATCATGACTCGCCCTCCGGAAACGTCTCGTGCATGACCTCGCGAACGATCCGCCTCGCCTCGAAGACCCGCGAGGCGACCGTTCCCACCGGGATGTCCAGCAGGTCCGACGCTTCCTTGTAGGTGTACCCATCCAGAACCGTGATGACGAAGGCAGGACGAAGCGTGTCCGGCAGGTCGCGGATGGCATTCCGCAGGCGGTCCAGCCGCTCGCGGCGGTCGGCGTCGTCGGCGAGGCCCCCTTCATGGCCCGCCGGCACCACCGCCCAGACGTCGACGGGCGCCGTATCGCGCGCCCGCCGCCGCTGCCAGTCCCGAACGCAATTCACCAGGATGCGATGCAGCCACGTGGTCGCCACCGCCCGCCCATCGAAGTGCCGCCAACCGCCCAACGCCTGCAGGAACGCCTGCTGCGTCACGTCGGCGGCGTCGTCCTGCGAACCCGTCAGCCGCACCGCCGTGCGGTACAGCCGCGGGTACCAGGACGCGATCTCCTCTGGGGTCGGACCGTTCACCTGCGCCTACTGCTCCCGGTGGCGTGGGAGCACTCCTCGCTCCCGCCGCTCACGCTTCATCTGCCCATTAGACGAGCATCCGCCCCGGCGCTTCGCCCGTCACGCGTTTTTTTTCTCGGAGGGCCGAATCCCCGCAGCACCGCAAGGCCGGGGACCCCTGCGCATCCCTCCGACCGCCCGACCCTCCCGCTCCCGCAGCCATCGAGAGGAACCCCCCTCCGTCCCCACGCCGCCGGACTCGCCGCGAGGGCGCTCGCCGATGCGCTGCGCCCCCCTAAGTAGTAGCACTGCCCAAAAGTCCGGAAAACCGGCCCCCTATTTTTGGATTTTTGAAGTATTTTTTCGGGTCCGCGGACCGCGGCGACCGGGTATGCGGAGGATAAGCGATGGACACAAGAGCAGTTGCGCTTCCGAACGGGCGCAGTCGGGGTGTCCGGTGCTCGTTGTTTCACACCTCTTGGTGGGCGGATCGCCGCTGGATGCCCCTGTGGTCCGGGCCGCGGCCCCGCCCCCGCCCGGCCGCCCTCGCCCGACCGCCCCCGCCCGGCCTGCCCCCCCGCCCGACCGCCCCCGCCCGGCCGCCCTCGCCCGACCGCCCCCGCCGGGCCGCCCCCGCCGGGCCGCCCCCGCCGGGCTTGCCCCGGCGGAGCGAAGGTTTCTAAGCTAGCCGGCGGCGCTCCACTTTTACTCTTCTTCTTCTTCTTCTTCTTTCCGCCCCCGCCCGGCTTGTCCGGGTGGAGCGAAGGTTTCTAAGCTACAGGCGGGCCCCGAGGGCGCGAAAGCTTCGCTCCACCGGCGTAAAGCCGGGTGGGCGCGGAAAGAAGAAGAAACAGCAGGAGGAGAGGGGGCAGGGCGCCGGCTAGCTTAGAAACCTTCGCTCCCCCGGGACGAGCCCGGGTGGGGGCGGGCAACCGGCCCTCCCTCCCCTTATCGGAGCGCGCATCGATGCCTTCTCCCGATGCCAGTGCGGACCGGCCCGGTGTGGGGGCGGAGAGGCCGAGATGTGTGGAACCACGAGGTGTCCGGTGTCGCCTCTGTCGCGCCCTTTCAGGGCTTCCCGCCTTTGGCGGACCGTGACCCAGGGCGGCGCTGCGCTCTGCCCTGGGCTTACGAAGGTCAGCCCTCCGGGCTGAGCCAGGGGCCAAGGCTGCGTGCGTCGCTCAACGTGGTTGCTTCGCTTCGCTGCGCAAACCGCGGCGTCCGGCGTCTGGTCGGTTGGCTAGGCCTTCCTTCGAAGCCTCGCACAGCGGGCGGCAATCCAAAGGCAGATCATGAGCAGCGGAACTCCCAACGCACCCGCACAGGGAGAATCGCCTGCGAGTTGGAAGAGGAATCCCGCCGGCAGGGCGATCAGGATCAGCGGCAGGCCATACCGCAGGGAGTTTCGTAGCGTGAAGCCCAGCAGCCCGGCGGCCGCCAACGGCAGAGCCACCAGCAGGTTCGTAGCCTCGATATCCGGCAGGCCCAGCGGGCCTCCGAGAATCCGATACCGCCACGATTGCACCACCGACCGCGGAAGCTTTGCGACGGCGGCGTTGGGCGACTCAAGGAAGACCTCCGGATATCCGCGCTGCTGCATCGCCTCGCGCCATGCGGTTTCATCCGGGTAGCGGAGAAAGTTGTTGTCCTCGATATGCTCCCGGTGGGCAGGCATGATGAACCATCCGGCGTCGGACCGTCCGACGACGGCATCGGGGACGACGGCGAAGGCGGCCACGTTCGGCCCCGGCTCTTCTGTCCTCAACCGCCATCGCCGCTCCAGTCGCGGCGGAAAGGACTGTTCGAGGAACCTCGATCCCTCAGGGCGATTGCGCAGGCGGAGTTCGTCGTTGATCTCAAGCTGATACGCATCCCCCGGCTGCATCGGCGTGAGGCTGCTCACCTCCCAGGCCAGCAGCAGGCACCACAGGACCAGCGGAAGGCACAGCAGTGCGGTGATTCTCACGGTCCGCCGATGCTCCTGCCCCGCATCCACATCGGAGTGAACGCCGTGGTCTACCGGCTCTGCGGACGCCCTGCGACCATTGTCTGTGTCATACGCCATGTCTGTCCCCGGTTCCTGGTTCCCGGTTCTCCGCTCTTCCGGTCCTCACCCCTCCCGCGCCGCCTCCGCCATCGCCAGGACGTTCTCGGGCGGGACGTTGGGGAGCAGGGCCTCGTGGCTGGGGCTGATGACCAGGGCCGGGCCCAGCAGGTCGCGGACGCGGCGGACTTCGTCGCGGATCTGCTGCGGGCTCCCGTGCACCAGCAGGTGCTGCGTGTCGATCCCGCCCATGAACGCGATCCGCCCGCGGAAGTCGCGGGCGAGCGTCGCCGCGTCCATGTCCGTCGCCTTCGCCTGCAGCGGGTGCAGCGCGTCGACGCCCGCGTCGATCAGCCGCCCGATCACCTTGTGGATCGCCCCGCACGAGTGGAGGATCACCTGCAGCCCGTGGCGGTGCCCTTGCTCGGTGAAGCGGCGGAACCAGGGCATGATGAAGCGGTCGAACTGGTCGGGGCTCACCAGCAGGTCAAGCTGCGTCCCGAAGTCGTTGCCGAAGAACAGCCCGTCCACCTCGCCCCCCGCGGCCGCGAAGAACCGCTCGTTGGCCTCCAGGTAGAACCCGCAGACCTTGGCGGTGACGGCGTGGACGACCTCGGGGTGGGTGTACATCTTGACGAAGTAGTTCTCCATCCCGAGGAAGTCGGCGACGTCGTGGAAGAAGCAGCTCCACATGCCGCTGGCGCGGTAGACGTCGCCGCTGTTCCGCAGCGCCTGGAGCGTGGTGGTGAAGTCGAGGTAGTCGGGGCTGGGCCAGGGGAAGTCCTCGACCTCGCGGGGGTCCTCGCAGTCGGCAAACACGCCCCCGCTGGCCAGGCCCTTGCGGGCGTCGTGCTGATGCTCCCAGATGGGCTTGCCCTGGGGGTGCTTGTACGACGTCCACTGCGGGGACAGCCACCGCACGTCGTCGCCCAGCATGCACCTCAGTCGCTCGGCTGCGTTCCAGTCCATCTTGGCGTACGAGACGACCTCGCCCGCGTCATCGCGCGGGCGGCCCTGCGCGTCCCCGGTCCCGAAGTGCCGGAAGTACAGCGGCCAAGTCTCCGAGTGCGGGTTGCCCAACCAGAACCCGCACCGGTCCGGTACGCCGCCGGCGAAGATGGTCTTTACGCGCTCGCGTGAGGTCATGTGGCGTACCTGCCCATCTCGCGCCCGCGGTCGACGAAGTGCTTGAAGGTCTCGTAGTTCACGCGGGAGGAGACGCTGTGGTCGGTCTGGAGGCAGTAGCCGCCCCCGGCCATGGCGGGGGGGAGCTTCAGCTCCAACTCGGCGTCGACGGTGGCGAGGTCGTTGGACTCCAGCGTGCGGATGTCCATCCCGCCCATGAAGGCGATGCGGTCCCCGTAGGCCTGCTTGAGGTGCGGCAGGTCCATGCCCGCCTTGACCTCCATGGCCTGCAGGCAGGTCATGCCCGCCTCGATGAGCCCGGGGACGAGCGGTTCGACGAACCCGCAGGAGTGGACCACGACCTCGAGCCCGCGCTGGCGGGCGTACTGGAACGTCCGCTTGTGGGCCGGCCAGATGATGTCCATGTACATCGCGGGGGACATGAACGGGCGGTGCTTGAAGCCCATGTCCTCGTAGAACCACACGCCGTCGGGGAGGCCCTCCTCGTCGAAGAGGATGTCCATGAGCTTGAGCGTCAGGTCCGCGTAGACGGTGCACATGTCCTTGACCCAGTCGGGGTCCAGGGCCATGCCCATGAGCATGTACTCGTGCCCGCAGACGGGGTGCATGAGTTCGAAGACGTTGACCCCGCTCCAGAAGAAGAAGCGGTTGGTGTCGGCGGACCATTTCTTGGCGTCGCGGTAGGCGTCGAAGTTGATGCGGCGGCGGAGGTCGGCGTCGTTGGTGAGGTGGGGGCGGATGTGCTCCTCCCAGGCGGCGCGGTCCTTGACGAGGAAGTCCACGTGCTCGGGGGTCCCGCTCTTGTGCTTCCACCAGCGGAGCAGAGCCCCGTTGGAGTTGCGGACGAGCTTGGTCTCCTCGGTCTCCTCGATGAGGGTGTCGCCCACGTCGAGGTTCCCGGCCATGCTGAACGGCCAGGCCTTGCGGATGTCGAGGTCGAAGTGGTCCTCGAGGTTCTCGTCGGGCTTGAGGTGTCCGGCGTCGATCCACGCCTGGCGGGTGTCGCCCCAGAAGTGCTCGTTGGCAGGGATGCGGTCGACGGGCTGGCGCTTGAGCATCCGCTCGACGCGCTCGCGGCTGGTGAGTTCCATGGTACGTCTCCTGCTGCTGGTCCTTCGGCCGCCACGGTCGGTCCACCCGCCGCATGCGACGCGGGACAGCATGACGGGAAACGCCTGCGGGTTCAAGACGCAAGAGCGGGGATGAAGCGCGGATGAACGCGGATGCGGGGGAAGCGGGGATCGGGCGGGAGATTCACTTCGGTGGGGATCGCGAGCGAGGCGAAGGCGGTTCGGTCTATGCCGCCGTCCCACGGGGCGGACAGCGCACCGTGGGCATTGTCCAGTGCGAGTTCGAACGCGTCGGGGTGTGGAAGGGTCCCCTCATCTGTCGCTTCGCGACATCTTCCCCCCCAGGGGGGAAGGGTTCGCCCGCTTCGCGGGCCGCGATCGTTTCCCTCAACCGGGTTCCTTCTTCCCTGGTCCCTATCACTACAACGAAGTTTGGTTGACTGGTTAACTTGTTGATTGGCAATATCTTGCAGCCAGGTGAGCCGCTCCGGTAGTCCCAGGCGGGCAGTCCACGCAAACTGCTGTCCCAGTCACCAGTTAACCAGTCAGCCAGTTCACATCTTTCGTTGTAGTGCTATTGCCTAGTCCCTATTGCCTATTCCCTAGTGCCTTCTCCTCCCGCATCGCCCGGTACCCCGGCTGGGACGTCAGGACCTCCTGCATGGCGACGAGGTTCTCGGGGGGGACGTCGGGCGGGACGCCGTGGCTGGGGGAGAAGACGTACCCGCCATTCATCCCCGCCTCGATCAGCCGCCGCGCCATCGCGCGGACCTCGTCGGCCGTTCCGAACGGCAGCGTCTTCTGCACGCTCATGCCCCCGTGGAACGCGAGCTTTCCGTGGTACTGCTGGAGCAGGGCGAAGCAGTCCATGACCTCCGGCTGGAAGGGGTTGAAGAGGTTCAGGCCGATCTCGACGAGGTCGGGGAACAGTTCGGAGACGGCCCCGCAGGAGTGCATGGTGACGAACTTGCCGGCGTCGCGGACGGGGGCGAACATGCGGGCGAGGCGCGGTTTGATGAAGTGCCGCCAGTGCTCGGGCCCGGTGATGAGCCCCTGCTGCATGCCGTAGTCGTCCCCGAAGTACACCGCGTCGACGCCCAGTTCCAGGGCCTTGCGGACCTGCACGAGGTTGTGCTCGACGATGCGGTTGAGGAGGTCCTCGACGAACTCGGGGCGCTCGACCATGTCCATGAGCAGCTCGGTCATTCCGCGGAGGGTCCAGGCGCGTTCGAAGAGCGAGAACCCGATCTGGTAGACGCTGAAGCGGTCGCGGTGGGCGGCGAGGAGTTCGGGGGCCCCGGCGTACCAGGCGGGGTTGGCCGGGTCGGGGAACTCGTAGGCCGCCAGGTCCTCGGGGCGGCGGATCGGCCACGTTTCGGGGGACCCGATGTCCTTGTCCACCGTGCGGTCCCAGACCACGCCGTACACGTCGCGGAAGCGGTCGTCCCCGATGGGCGTCATGCGGCCGATGCCCGCCCCGACGCACACGAAGTGCGAATCCAGCCACGGTCCCAGGTCCGCCACGCCCAGGTGGGCCTTGAGTTTCTGCTCGCACTCCCAGGTCGGTCCCCACGACCACGGGACGTAGGGGACGGGTTGGAAGCGGAGGGCGGCGAGGACGACGTCTCGGCGGTTCATGGCATACCTCGAGTGACGGTGGCGAAGATCAGCGACGCGACGGTGAAGTAGATGAGGATCCCGGACACGTCCATGAACGAGGCGATGAACGGCCCGCTGGTGACGGCGGGGTCGAAGCCCAGGCGTTTGAAGAGGAACGGCAGCATGCCCCCGACGACGTTGGCGATGGTGACGACGAAGACCATGGAGACGGCGACGGAGAGGGCAATGTGGACGGGGTCGTAGGGGGCGGTGGGGACGAACTGCGACAGCAGCAGGGCCGCGACGAACCCCAGGGTTCCGAGGATGGCCCCGAAGCTCAGTCCGCGGAGGGCCTCGCGGCTGAGCACGCGGAGCCAGTGGTGGGTATCGACCTCGTGCACCGCGATGCCGCGGATCATGAGCCCGGCGATCTGCGTTCCGGTATTGCCCGCCGCGGAGACCAGCAGGGGCATGAACAGCACGAGGACGGTGAACAGGGGGGCGGAGTGGAACCCCAGCAGCGCCACGGCCGTGAGGGTCTGCGCCACCAGCAGCATGACCAGCCAGGGCAGGCGGGTGCGGAGCATGTGGGCGAACCCGGACCCGAAGTAGCTGTACTCCAGCGCGCCCATGCCGCTCATGAGCTGGAAGTCCTCGGTGTCCTCCTCCTCGGCGACGTCGAAGACGTCGTCGACGGTGACGATCCCCACGAGGATCCCGTGGCGGTTGACGACGGGCAGGGCGAGGGCGTCGTACTTCTTGAACAGTTCGATGGCCGTCGCCTCGTCCTCGGTGGCGATGAGGGCGGCGGGGTGCTCCTCCATGAGTTCGGCGGCGGTGCAGTCGGCGGGGGCGAGGACGAGGTCCTCCAGGCGGACCTCGCCCAGGAGCTTCCAGTTCCCGTCGGTGACGTAGAGGACGTAGACGGTTTCCTTCTCGGGGGCGAGCTTGCGGATGTGTTCGAGGATCTCGTTGACGGTCCACGCGGGGCGGATGGCGAGGTACTCGGGCGTCATGAGCCGCCCGATGGAGTCCTCGGGGTACGCCAGGAGGGAGCGGGCGATCCGCAGCTCGTCGCCCCGCAGGGCGGACAGGAGCTTCTGGGCGAGTTCGCCCGGGAGTTCCTCGAGCAGCTCGGTGCGGTTGTCGGCGGCCATCTCGTTGAGGATGGCGGCGACTTTTTCGTTGGCGAGGGTGGTGAGGAGGGTTTCCTGCTGCTGGGATTCGAGTTCGGCGAGGACTTCGGCGGCGCGGTCGTGGGGGAGGAAGCGGAAGCACAGCGCAAGCTCCTCGCCCTCGAGTTCGCCCAGGAGGGCGGCGAGGTCGTGGATCTCCATCTCCACGAGGGTGGACTTCAGCGTGCGGAAGTCCTTGGCCTCGATGAGCGATTGGATCTCGGGTTGGAGAACGCTGGGATGCACGCGCGCCATGCTCCTGTCGTGGGCGAAACGAACCGCCCTCACGCCACCGGGTCGTCCTGAAGTCTAGCCATTGTCCTTCCGTGGAACCATGAAGTCAACGAGACGAGGGGAGCGGGCAGGGCCATTGCAAAGTCCGATTCGCCGGGCGCGACGGGTTTGCAGAACCCGTGTTCCGCCGCGCGCTCGCAGGAGCACGGCTGCAAACAGCGCAGCCGTGGCACCCGCGATTGCGACTTCGCGAAGGCCCTGGGGCGGAAGGGATTGCGGAGTGCGGATTTCGGATCGCGGACTCTGGGCGGTCCGCCAAGGGCGGATCGTGTGTTGGAGCACAGCGCGGGCGGCGATCTTTCGGTGGTCGTCGGGGCGTGTCGCCGAACGGCTGTTCATGGTATCATGACAGCAGTCGGATGCGTGGAAGGTCGCTCCCCGCCTGGTGCGGGGGGAGGAAAGTCCGAGCACCGCTGGACCGCGGTGGTGGGTAACGCCCACCGTGCCGCTCTGCCCTTCGGGGCGGGGCGGGATAGGGAAAGTGCCACAGAAAAGATACCGCCCGTCCGTCGAGCCCCCGTCAATACTGGCGGGCGGGTAAGGGTGAAATGGTGCGGTAAGAGCGCACCGCGCCCCGGGTGACCGGGGTGGCAAGGTAAACCCCACCGGGTGCAAGGCCAAGCAGCGGCGAGGCATGGTCCAGGCCGTTATTCAGCCGCGGGTAGGCCGCTTGTCCGGGAACGGGCAGAGCGCGGCCGCGAGGTCGCGTCCAGAGAAATGACCTTCCCCCCCGCATCGCCGGTGCCGGCGTGCGGCTGGGACAGAACTCGGCTTACAGCGCGTTCGATGGCACATACGGCGGCGGGCGCTTTCGGGCGTCCGCCGCCTTTTTGATTTCCAATTTCCGATTGTCAATTTCCAATTGGAGCCCGCCGCCCGGGAACGCGCGGACAACCTGAGGCGGACGGGCCTCGCAGCCAGGTGCCAGGCCCAACCCAAATCGGTCACCATTCACGCCTGCGGAGGCGACGACAGCAGTCCAAAGAAGCAGCTGGAGAGAAGGGGATTACACAGATTTCAGGATTGCACAGAAGAGAGAAGAGCGACGTTCTGTTCCTCAATCTGTGCAATCTCATAATCTGCGTAATCCCTTTCTTTGGGGCTGTTTCTTCCTCTCTTCACGCCTTTCCGCCTTCGGCGGACTGTCTGCGAAGGCACGGACGGTTGTGAGAATTGACAATTGGAAATTGAAAATTGGAAATTGGCAATCGCCCCCCTCACGCCGCCTTCTCGCCCGTATCCTCCTCCCGGGGCTCTCGGGGCGTGGCGAGGTGGGGGGGGATGCGGCACTCGACGACGGTTCCGCCCTGGGGGGGCGAGTGGACCTGGAGCATGCCCCCCATCAGCGAGGCGCGGTAGGACATCGTCCGCAGGCCCATCCCCTCCTCCGGGCTCGCCCACTCCGGCAGGCCGACTCCGTCGTCCGCCACGGAGAGGACGGCGGCGTCGCTGGCCCGCTCGAGGCGGAGGAGGATCCGCGTGCCCCCGGAGTGCTTGACGGCGTTGTTCACGGCCTCGGAGGCGATGTGGTACAGCTGCGACGCCGCCCCCGCGTCCTCCACGTCCAGGGGCTCGGGGCAGACGAACTCGCAGTGGTGGCCGAAGACGTGGGTGGTGGTGTCGGCGAGGCGCTGGAGGGCGGTGATCAGCCCCCCGCCCGCGAGGTCGACGGGGTTGAGGGCGCGGGAGAGCCCGCGGGTCTGCTCGATGGTCTGGCGGACGATGTCGGTGATCCGCCGCATGCTCTCGCCCAGGGCGGGGCTCAGGTCCTGCACCTTCGGGGCGAGCGTCTGGAGGATCATGTGGACGCCCACGAGGTTGCCCTGGATGGTGTCGTGCAGGTCGCGGCCGAGGCGGCGGCGCTCGCGTTCGGCGGTTTCGATGAGTTCGCGTTCCACGCGGCGGCGCTCCTCCTGGGCGGTGAGGCGTTGGCGGACCTCGTCCTGCAGGTCGTCCAGGGCCTGCTGCAGGTCGGCGGTGCGGTCCTGGACGCGGCGTTCCAGGTCCTCGCGGGCGCTGCGGAGGTCCTTCTCCATGGCCTTGCGGTCGGTGATGTCGACGTTGACGGCGACGGCGCCGGTGAAGCCCCCGTCATCGCGGATGACCTTGGCGTAGTTCAGGATGGTCTTGATCTTCCCGTCGAAGCAGAGGATGTCCAACTCCTCGGGGCCCGCATCCTCCCCGTCGCGGATCGCCCGGGCCACCGCCCACTCCTCGGGGCGGAGCGGCTCGCACGTCTCGGGCCACCACGCCTGGTACGCCCCGTACTCCTCCAGACGGTTCACCAGCGGCGTTTGCCCGCCCCAGATGACGCGGGCGGCGCGGTTGGCGTCGGTGATGCGGCCGGTGGCGTCGGCGATGAAGACCCCCACGGGCAGCGCGTCGAGGATCTCCCGCATCCGCCGCTCGCTGGCGGCGAGGGCGTGTTCGGCGCGTTTGCGTTCGGTGATGTCGCGGAAGTACGCCACCAGCCCGTCGCGGTAGGGGAAGACGTAGATGTCGGCGGAGCGGCCCTCGACGAGCTTGGACTCGGACTCGATGTGTACGGGTACGCGGTCGCGCATGGCGCGGCGGAGTTCGGAGGCGACCTCGCTCTCCCCGCCGTGCGCGCAAAGGTCCCACAGGACCTGTCCGAGGACCGCCTCCCGCGGGACGCCGTAGTAGTCCTCCGCCGCCTGATTCATCTCGCTGATCCGCCACTGGCTGTCCACGGCGAAGCGGCGGTCGGTGATGTGGCTCAGGATGTACTGCGTGTGCTCCCGCGCCTCCCGCAGGGCCGCCTCTTCCCGCTTTCGCAGCGTGATGTCCCGGTTCGATCCCCGCCAGCCGATCACCTGCCCCCCCGCATCGCACGCCAGCACGCACAGGTGGCCGATCCACCGCTCCTGCCCGTCCTTCCGCACGATGCGAAACTCGAAGGGCGTCAGCTCCGTGAGGGCGCACGCGGCCGGGGTCATGTGCTCGCGGACGGCGGGGCGATCGTCGGGATGCACGATCCGCAGCAGCAGGTCCTTGTCCTGCAGAAACTCCTCGCGGGTGTAGCCCGTGATCCGCTCGCACGAGGGGGAGACGTAGAAGAACGTTCCGTCGAGCCCCTGGAAGTACGTCCAGTCGTGGGCGTGGTCGGCCATGAGGCGCAGCAGTTCGTGTTCGCCCTCGGCGCCGGCGAATCGCGCGCGGAGCGCGTCGGCCGATCCACTCGCCGGGGTCTCCGTCTCCCTGCTACGTTGGTTGTGCTGCATGGGGGAAGTCTTGGCGGTCCAAACCTGTTTCGATCCGTCGATACATGAAGGCATGCGAATTCTATCCTGCTATTCCGACCTTTGTGGCCGCGTCAATGCAAAGCATGGGAAAATGGAGTACGCCCCTTAGCAGATGGCCGTACGTACCCTAGAGGGATTACCGTAGCAGCGGCCTGGCGGGCGCGCATGACAGCGCCCGCCGGTCCCGCAAGGGGGGGGCGGCAGGGCCTCGGTGTTCTGCACATCATCGGCGTGTATCCCCCCGCACAATGGATTCGGATCCGGACGGCCTCTTCGCCCCGTAGGGGCGAGGGAGGCTCCCCGCTGTTTCGTGTGGGTAGCCTTTGGGGGGCCAGCCCCCCAAGCCCCCCGGGATTTTGCGCTTTGGGGCCTTACGGCAGGCGTGGTCTTGGCGCATGGCATCGGTGTGCGGTGGCATGTTACCTATGACTCGCAAAGATGTTACGTCGTAGAGCCTCGGCCAAGTGGCCGCTCTCGTCGGGGCAGGCAATGGACTGACCGCCACCTCACGGGCGGCAGGCCACCTGGCCAAGGCCACCCACACCGAGTAGGGCTACCCACACGAAACAGCGAGGAGGCGCGAGGGAGAGTAGTCGGGGGCGCAGCGCAGCGGAGCCCCCGGTGCAGGCCCCGAAAGAGATAGAGCCCCGTAAGGGCGAGGGAGATGGAAGGCTGGACCTCGTGAGAACCTTCCGCGGCTCCCTCGCCCCTCCGGGGCTCTGAAGCACGGAACCGCCTTCCGGGGGTTCCGCTGCGCTGCACCCCCGGCTATTGTCCCGCGCCCCTGTCGGGGCTTTCGGACCGACACCCGGAACGGTCGCCGAGACGTGTAGAACAACGAGGCGGCAGGGCCTCGATTCCGGGCGTCCCGGTCGGGGCGCCCGAAGTTCCCTGTCCGCGCATAGTAGCGCCCCCCGGCCCCGAAAGGCCGGTGGGCGCGGAACGGCCCCGCGGGGGGGTCGGGGAGGGCGTAACTCACAATAGTTACGGCGGGGCCGTTCGCAGGATGCTCTGCGTTTCTTATCGGGCGACCACCGCGCATCTTTATAGGGAAATCCCCTAAGACGCCCGGAATTCCGATTTCGCATGCAAAAAGCCTGACGCTTCCTCCCGGTCCTGTGCAGACGGTTCGCTACGGAGACGTGCTCGGTTCCCCTTCGGGAGGGAGGCTCTGGCCCGCGGGGAGGCGGGGTTCGGTGGCGATGCCTTCAGACTCCGTCCACACCCGCGGTCCTCCGTCGCCGCCGCCGGTGGAGGCATGGGACGGTTGTCCGACACGGTAGTGGGGGCGGGGCAGGATTCGCGGATTGTGCAGTGGATTCAGTTGCTATTGCGAAGTGGGCGTAGATATAGTTTCTTCGTCCGGATTCGTCGACCGGGAACTGTGCGGGACCGAGAAGTTTCAGTCCGTGACCTTTCCCCTACGTGACGCTCCTGACTCCTGGGCGGGATAGCGCCCCTTTCAGACGGATCCGTGAAAGTGGCAGAACAGGATCCAAGGGCCCGTATAGAAGGAGAATCTTCAATGGGCACCAAGCTGTACGTAGGGAATCTCGGGTATGACGTGGACGACGCCGACCTCCAGCAGCTCTTTGCGCAGCACGGGGCCGTGACCAGCGCGAGCGTCGTGATGGATCGCGATACCGGTCGCAGCAAGGGGTTCGGGTTCGTGGAGATGGCCAGCGACGACGAGGCCCGTGCGGCCCGGGACGCGCTGAACGGCAAGGAGTACGGCGGGCGGTCGCTGAAGGTCGATGAGGCCCGTCCCCCGCAGCGGAGCGGTGGCGGCGGCGGCGGCCGGGGCGGCTACGGCGGCGGTGGTGGCGGCGGCGGTGGCCGCGGCGGCCGCGGCGGCTTCGGTGGCGGCGGCGGCGGGCGCGACCGCTACTAGGCCCCACGCTTCCTTCAAGTAACAGAACGACAGGCCCCCGGACGGCGACGCCCGGGGGCCTGCTCTTGTATTGTGGGGAAGAGGCGATCGGGCGTAGGGCCTCATACGCATCCCAAGTGATTCGTGCGCACCGTTGGTGTGCCGTGGTTGCTCCGCTTCGCTTCGCACCCCACGGCACCCGCGAACGAACTCAATGGGATGTGTACCAGGCGGGATAGGGGACGACGAAGGACCAGTGCTGCGGGGGCATTCCGGCGACGGTCGGGTTCATCTCGATATACTTCGCCGCCGCCCGCGCGGTGGGTTCGTCGTTGATGAACACCTTCCAACCCTTGTAGGTCCACGGGGTGGCGGCGCTTTGCAGACGCCGCGTCGCCGCTCCCTTCCACTGGTTCATCAGGTACTCGATCCGGTGTCGCCCGCGCTCGACGAGCACGTGGACGTGATCGTTCATGACGGCGCATGCCCGCACCGTCAGGCCCAACCGCTGCGTCACCTCCTCCATCGCCGCCGCCACGACAGGGCGGGTGCGGTCGTCGAGGAAGAAGGGCGGGCGCGACAATCGCGGGCTCGCCGCCGTCCAGAACCGCCGCAGCAGCGCCTTCGGCGGTTGAGGGTCCTGTCGCCCATATCGAATCTCCCCCAGCGCCTGCAGCTCGTCCCTGTACACCTTCACCGAGTACGATCCCCGCGGATCGTTGGGCAGCCACGTCCCGTACGTGGTCCAGATCGCATGGTAGGCGATGATCATCCCGCCCCTTTCTCTCTTCGCTGACGTGCTTCCATCCTGTGAACCCCCCTCAGGATACGTCATCGCACGATGGTCCGCTACCCGGTTTAGCGGCGGTCGGTACGACCGCCTCCCGTATCGCCCGCAGGGCGATTCCGGACTGACCATCCACCCGGACCGGGGCGGACGTCGTCCACCCCGAGGGCGGTCGTACCGACCGCCGCTAAACGGATGCGCGTTGGTCCTCTACTGAACCAACGCGTTAGCGTTCGGATCACGAGCGAGGTCTCGCGCTCTTCCACCCCTTCCGCAACTGCTCCGAGAGCGCCTTCACCACGTCCGCGTTCTCGGGCCGTTCGGCGGCGTTGACGTTTTCGTGGGGGTCGGCGGCGTGGTCGTAGAGTTCTCGCCCCTTCACCTCGCCCGTTCCGTACGCCTGCCACTCCGTGTAGCGGTAGCGGTCCGTCCGCATCGTGTACCCCATCACGTCGCGGCGGGGGTACTGGCTGAAGGCGGCGGGCTTCCAGGGGCGGCCGGGCTGGGAGAGCAGCGGGACCAGGCTCGTGCCCTCGCAGTGGGCGGGGACGTCGAGGCCGCACAGTTCGCACAGCGTGGGGTACATGTCCACGAACTCCACCAGGGATCCGCTCCGCATCGCCTTGCTCCGCGTCCCCGGGGTGGAGACGATCAGCGGGGCGCGGGCGTCGATCTCGAAGTTGGTGTGCTTGCACCACGACCCGTGCTCGCCCAGCTTCCACCCGTGGTCGCCCCAGAACACGATGGCGGTGTCGTCGCGGAGCCCCAGTTCCTCCAACGCCGTCAACACCCGCCCGAACTGGGCGTCCATGTAGCTCACGCACGCGCAGTAGCCCTGGATCAACTGCCGCGCCAGGGCCTCGGGGACCGGCCCGGTGTCGGGGATGTTGGAGTAGCCCCGCAGTTCCCCGAAGTCGGTGAGCGACCAGGGCGTGGCCCCCTCGGGGGCGAAGGGGTTCCCCGCCAGCGGCAGTTGCCGCGGGTCGTAGAGGTCCCAGTAGCGCGTGGGGGCGTTGAAGGGCAGGTGGGGCTTGTGGAACCCGACGGCCAGGAAGAACGGGCGGTCCTGCTTCGCGAGGTGCTGGAGTTGTCGGACGGCGGCGGCGGCGTCCTTCCCGTCGTGGTAGGCCTCGTCGTCGACGTCGGCGGACTCGAACGCCGGTCCGAGCCCGCGGCGGTTCCAGCCCTTCTCCGCCGCCTGGGCGTTGTAGGCGTTGACGGCGTCGATGGCCTCGTCGGTGAGGTAGCCCCGCCCCTTCCAGTCGCCCTTGGACTGGAACGGGCAGCGGGACCAGGCGTCGGCGTCGTCGTTTTTGTGGTGGTAGATCTTGCCGATGGAGATCGTGTCGTACCCGGCGTTCTTGAAGTGGCGGGGGAGGGTGAGGACGTCGGGGCAGGTCTCGGAGACGGGGTGGTCGAGGTCGTAGATCCCCGTCGAGTCGGGGCGCAGGCCGGTGAGGACGCTCGCGCGGGAGGGGGCGCAGATGGCCTGCTGGCAGTAGGCCCGCTCGAAGACGACCCCGTCGGCGGCGAGGGCGTCGATGTTGGGGCTCAGCACGTGGGGGACCCCGTAGCAGCCGAGTTCGCAGCGGAGGTCGTCGACGGCGACGAAGAGGACGTTCATGGGCGGTTCCTTTCGGTGAGCGCAGCGGGGAGTCCGCTCGCTGCCCAAGAATCTACGGAACCGCCGCCGCATTCGCAAACGCAAGGGACTGTGGACCGCATCTTCGAACATGCCGACACGCTGACGAAGTGAGCAATTTTTCCCCACCCCTTTCCGCACCGACCCGGGTTCGATACCGTATGATCCCTAGCACCAGGGCGCAACCGGGTCTGCTCGTTCGGGAGCGGATCCATCCACGGTGTTCCGCTCCCGGTGCCGAACGTTGACCGACGGTAGAAAGTTACCTCACGCAAGGAGACCCCTGTGGAATACAGGACCGTGTTGACCGTGCTGTTCGCCCTGACGCTGCTGTTCGCCG
This sequence comes from Phycisphaerae bacterium, assembly GCA_041687095.1. Lineage (GTDB taxonomy): Bacteria > Planctomycetota > Phycisphaerae > SM23-33 > SM23-33 > JAWLCQ01. The sequence continues at coordinate 21,053 of JAWLCQ010000068.1, forward strand.
CCCCGCTCTTCGCCGACGAGGCCGCCCCGGCCGCCCCCGCCGAGGCCCCGGCCGCCCCGGCTGCCCCCGCCGCCCCGGCCGCCGAGGCCCCCGCCACCGCCCCCGCCGATGCGGGCAAGGTCGCCGCGACCGTCGGGGAGCAGAAGATCTACGCCCGCGAGCTGGACGAGGCGATGAAGGGCGCCCCCCCGGAGATGTCGGCCGACGAACTCGCCTCCGCCCGCAAGCGCGTCCTGGGCAAGCTCATCGAGCGCGCCCTCGTGCTGGCGCACCTCGACGCCCAGACCGTCACCGATGAGGAATTCGCCGCCTGGAAGACCAAGGTGGACGCCCAGATCAAGCAGGAGATGCAGGGCATGTCCCTCGAGCAGCTCATGCAGATGCAGGGGCTCACCGACGAGATCCTCCGCCGGCAGTTCAAGATGGAGCGGTTCCAGGAGCGCGTCCTGAGCGAGGAGAACCTCAAGGCGTTCGTCAAGGACAGCCCCGTGAGCTACTTCGACGGGACCACCGTCCGCGCCAGCCACATCCTCATCGGCACGGAACTCCACGCCTCCCCCGCGGACCGCGCCGCCGCCCGTAAGAAGCTCGAAACCATCGCCGCCGAGATCCGCGAGGGCAAGATCGACTTCGCCGACGCCGCCCGCAAGCACTCCTCCTGCCCCTCCAAGGAGCAGGGCGGCGACCTCGACAGCTTCACCTACGACCGCATGGTCCCCGCCTTCGCCGCCAAGGCCTTCTCCATGAAGGTCGGGGACGTCAGCGACGTCGTCGAGACCCCCTTCGGGTTCCACCTGATCAAGGTCACCGACCGCACCGAGGGCAACGGCGAGGTCGGCCCGGCGGCCGAGATGATCGCCCGCCAGGTCCTGATGTCCAACGCCATGACCGAAGCCCTCGCCGCCGCCGCCGCCAAGCACCCCGTCAAGGTCATGGAGTAGGCGGTTAACTGGTTGACTGGTTACCTGGTTGACTGGTTGACTGGTTGACTGGTTGACTGGGACCGCAGTTGGCGTCCGCCGCCTGCCCCGGGCTGCCGCGGGTACGCTTTCACGTTTAACACTACAACGAAGCTTGGTTGACTGGTTAACTGGTGGATTGGCAATGGCTTGAAGCCAGGTGAGCCTCTCCGGAGTCCCCAGGCGGGCAGCCCACGCAAACTGCTGTCCCAGTCACCAGTTAACCAGTCAACCAGTTAACATCTTTCGCTGTAGTGTTAAGCTGTTGTCAATTAACCAGTTATTGAGCGTCACTTTAATAATGTCGCAATCAGGGTGCGCCCATATGATGGCTCATGAGACAAGCTGGTTCACCAGAGTCCTGGGCGATCACTCGAT
>JAWLCQ010000069.1:0-21439 GCA_041687095.1 Phycisphaerae bacterium
GCACGTGAGGACGGCCTGGGGAGCAAGGAGCGGCCGGATGGTTTGGTTTCGGACGGCGAGGGTGGACCCGTTCTCGCACGGGAGGGTCCCCCTCATCTGTCGCTGCGCGACATCTTCTCCCCCAGGGGAGAAGGGTTGGAGACGCTTTCTCCCCCGGGGGAGAAGGGTTTGGGAGGCCGCCGGCGGGCGGTGGGTTTGTTCCGCACGGCCGGGTTGGGTTCTGTTCCGCACTGTGGGTGGGTGGGGTGGACAACGTCCCCTCGCCAACGTCCCTGCCCAGTGTCCCCTCAACTCGCCAACGTCCCTCGCCAGTGTCCCCCCGACTCGCCAACGTCCCTCGCCAGTGTCTCCCCAGCTCACCAACGTCCCCGTTGTCAGAATCGTCGCTTCCCGCTATCCTTCTCCCTTTCGGAGCAACCCCGGGATTGGAACGTGAGGACTGGCATGGCGAGCTTTGAGTATCGTGACGGGCGGCTGATGTGCGAGGGCGTGGACGTGGCGGTGGTGGCGAGGGAGGCGGGGACGCCGCTGTACCTCTACTCCGCGGCCGAGCTGCGGAGCGGGTACGAGGCGTTCGCGAAGGCGTTCGCCCCGCTGAACGCCACGCTGTGCTTCTCCATCAAGTCGCTGGCGAACCTGCACGTGCTGCGGCTGCTGAAGGGCCTTGGCAGCGGGTTCGACGTCGTCAGCGGGGGCGAACTCGCCCGCGCGATGGCCATCGGGGCCGACCCGAAGTCCATCGTCTTCGCCGGGGTCGCCAAGACGGACCGCGAGATCCGCCAGGGCATCGATGCGGGAATCGCCCTGTTCAACGTCGAGAGCGAGCCGGAGTTCGAGAACCTCGCCCGCCTCGCCGCCGAGGCGAAGCGAGAGGTCCACGCGGCGCTGCGGCTGAACCCCGACGTCTACGACCCCAAGACGCATCAGTACACGGCGACGGGCAAGAAGGAGACGAAGTTCGGCGTGGACATCAACCGCGCGGAACGGTTCTTCGACGCCTACGGCCGGGATGGGTACGTGAAGCTCGACGCCATCCACATCCACATCGGGTCGCCCATCTACTCGCCGGACCCTTACGTCGAGGCGATCCGCAAGACGCTGGACCTGATCGGGCGGCTGCGGGGCAAGGGGTTCGCGATCCACGCCCTGGACATCGGGGGCGGGTTCGCGAGCAACTACGAGGAGAACGCCTCGCCGTCGGCCGACGAGTACGCGGCGGCCATCGTGCCGCTGCTGCAGGGGACGGGGCTGAAGGTGTACCTGGAGCCCGGGCGCAAGATCGCCGCCGACGCGGGGCTGCTGGTGACTGAGGTTCAGTACGTCAAGCAGGGCGCGGAGCGGCCGTTCGTGATCGTGGACGCGGCGATGACGGATTTGATCCGCCCGGCGTTGTACGGGTCGCAGCACTTCCTGTACCCGGTGAGCCTGACGGACGGGCGGGCGGTGCCGCAGCAGCGGTTCGACTTCGCGGCCCCCGGGTCGGTGAACGTGGACGTGGTGGGGGGCGTGTGCGAGAGCAGCGACTTCCTCGCCAAGGACCGCCCGCTGCCGCCGATGAAGCGGGGCGAGCTGCTGGCGGTGTTCTCGGCGGGGGCGTACGGGTTCACGATGTCCTCGCAGTACAACTCCCGCCCCCGGGCGGCCGAGGTGCTCGTGGACGGGGGCGCCTGGCGGGTCATCCGCCGGAGAGAGACGTACGAGGACCTGATGGCGGCGGAGCAGTAGTCCACGAATGGCACGAATGACACGAAGCGAAAATGGGGATACCCATTTTCGGGGTTCCGCTGGTCGACGGCCCTGAGCGCAGGGTGGCAAGGGGTGCCAGATGGCAAGTTCCGGTCGGGCGTGTCGCCGCGAGGTCGGGGGGGCTGTGCCCGCCGTCGGGCGCCTGGCGGCGTGGTCGTTCCGGCCGCTACATGACCTCGATGCGAATCCGCGTCCCGTCGCGGATCTCGTTGAAGACGGTGGGGTCGCCCAGGGCCTCCCCGATGATGTTTACCGGGCTCGCCGCGCGGGGCTTGCCGTCCTTCCCGCTCGCCGGGGTCTTGCCGAAGAAGATGCACAGCGCCCGCCCCTGGGGCCAGTAGCCGATCTCCCCGACCTCGACCTCCTCGCGGGCCCCCTCGTCCAGGTCGTGCGTGACGCGGGTGTCGAAGTAGACCTCCTTGCCCCAGGTCTGGGCGTTGTCCTCGAAGGGCAGGGCGTCGCGGAGGGCAAGGGCACAGGGGGTGTCGTTCAGTTCGGCGGGGATGTGAAGGTCCCCGGCTCGGATGAGGATGGTCTGTGGCATGGTTATGGTCTCGTGCCCGTTCGCGCCCGCCCCAGCGGCAGCGAGGGCGGGAACGGGTACTTCAGTTCATTGTATGCGGCAACGCCCTCCAAACCGGGAAGTTTGGAGGGCGTTGCGGTTGGTTGCCGATTCCGGATCGAACGCCATGCGCTCAGCGCAGGAGCGGGCACGGCCCGCGGGGCCTATTCGACCTTCGTGCCCTGTCCCACCTTGCCGCTGATGTCGTGCTCGTACTTGACGTCGGCGGTGTCGCCGGGCTTCAGCGGGCCGATGATCTGCGTGGGCAGGATGTGCAGCGCCAGCTTGCTGGGGGTGTCCTCGTCGATGGTGAACGGCTGTTCCAACTCGCCCGCCTTCAGGACGTACGTCACGGGCAGGAACTCCTTCTGTTCCTCGATCCGCTGCCGCACCCGTCCCCCGGCGGGGACCATGAAGGGCACGCCCGAGACGCCCTGCTCCACCAGGGCTACCCGCAGGGCGTCGCTCGTCTGGTTGGTGACCGTGAGGTCGACCTTCTTGGTCCCGCACCCCGTCACCATCACCGCCGCCACCAGCAATCCCATTCCCGTCAATCGTTTCATGACGCTACTCCTTTTCTGTTTCCAGGGTCCCTGGACATGCGTTACACGTAACGGATTATTCGCTGCACGATTCCGAAAAGCAAGCGCCCCCGGAGGAGACAGCGGACATGGCCGGAGGTTAGGGGAATAGGTTGGTTCCCTCCCACGCGCGCATCCCGTATCATGCCCGGGTCCTCGATCCCAACCGGGCGAGGCCCAGAGTGCCAACGAAAGCGAGCGCGAGCGACATGAGCGAACTGCAAGGCGTGATCTTCGACATGGACGGTGTCCTCTGCGACTCCGAGCCCTTCATCTGCGAGGCGGCGATGCGGATGTTCCTGGAGCGGTACGACCTGCGGGTGAACCCCGAGGACTTCCGCCCGTTCGTGGGCGCGGGCGAGAACCGCTACATCGGCGGGGTGGCGGACCAGTACGGCCTGATCATCGACGTCGAGAGCGACAAGGCCCGCACCTACGCGATCTACCTCGAGATCATCCAGGGCCGCCTGGGCCCGCTCCCCGGGGCTGTCGATTTCCTCCGCACCTGCCGCGCCCGCGGGCTCAAGACCGCCGTCGCCACGTCGGCGGACCGGATGAAGATGGACGGGAACCTCGCCCAGATCGGGATCGCGCCCGCGTCGTTCGACGCCCTGGTGACGGGGTCGGACATCGAGCACAAGAAGCCCGCCCCGGACATCTTCCTGGCGGCGGCGGCGAAGATGGGCCTGCCCGCGGGCGCCTGCATCGTCGTCGAGGACGCCCCCAACGGCGTGGAGGCGGGCAAGGCGGCAGGCAGCCGCGTGCTGGGACTGACCAGCAGCTTCCCCGCCGCCGCCCTCCGCGAGAAGGGCGCCGACTGGATCGCCCCCGATCTCGCGAACGTGCCCGCGGACGTGCTCGCATCGTAGCAGTCGCTCAGGGAGTATCATTCACCGCTGAGAACGCAGAGAGCGCAGAGGATGGAGTGCCTCCATATCTCTCTGCGGGCTCTGCGATCTCCGCGGTGAGGAGGAACCCCACATGCTCCAGTACAAGCCCGACTACGAGCAGGCGAAGCGGCGGATCGACGCGTGGTGGAACGGCGAGATCCTCGACCGCGCGGTGACGTTCCTCCAGTATCCGCGCCCCGACAGCGAGTGCATCCGCGAGCCCGTTTCCAATCACGCCACGCTCCGCGAGCGGTGGATGGATGTCGAGTACCAGTCCCGCCTCGCCCTCTGCCGCGCCGCCAACTGGGTCCACGCCGGAGACCAGATCCCGCTTCTCACGCCCAATCTGGGCCCGGCGAGCTTCGCGGCCGTGCTGGGGTGCGAAATGGGCTTCGCCGAGAACACCACCTGGGTGCACCCGATGCTCGACGAGTGGGACGAGGAGGCACTGGCGGGCATCGCGCTGGATGCGTCGAACGAGTACTACCGCACGCTGGTGGCCCTGCACGGGCGGCTGGCGGAGATGGGGGAGGGGAAGTTTCTCGTCGGGGTGACCCCGCAGTTGGGCGGGGGGGACACGCTGGCGGCGATCCGCGGGCAGGAGGCGCTGTGCTTCGACCTCATCGAGCGCCCCGAGGCGGTGAAACCGTGGGTTGAGCACTTCGCCCGCCTGCAGTGTCAGTGGTACGACGTGCTGTATGGCGCGGCCACCCGGGGCGGGCGGACGCCGACCGGCGGGTGGCTGGGGATGATCGGGGACGGGAAGTGCTACATCCCGCAGAGCGACTTCTCCGCCCTGGTGAGCCCGGGGATGTACCGCGAGATCCTCCGCCCGGGCGTGGCCATCGAGACCGCCCACATGGACCGCAGCATCTACCACCTCGACGGGCTGCAGGCGCTGAACCACCTCGACGCGGTTCTGGAACTGCCCGACGTCCACGCCGTCCAGTGGGGCCCGCCCCCGCAGCACTGGGACTGGCATGAATGGGTCGGGGTCTACCAGCGGATCCAGAAGGCGGGCAAGGCGTTCATCGTCTACGTCCCCGCGAGGGACCTACCCGAACTGTTCCCGCACCTGCGGCCCGAGGGGGCGTGGCTGTACGTGGGGGCGGTGAAGGACCGGGACGAGGCCCAGAGCGTGCTGGGGCTCGTGGAGCGATGGGGGAAGTGAGGCGGCCGGGAGGGGCTTGACCGCGGGGGCGGTTGCGAGTAAAAAAGGACGCTTTACGAACCTGCGCGGAACCGCGCACAAGGAGAGCAAGATGGCACTGATCGATTTTGGCGGCGTGAAGGAAGAGGTCGTCACGCGCAAGGAGTTCTCGTTGGCCAAGGCCCGCAGCGTTCTGAAGAACGAGGTGGTGGCCGTCATCGGTTACGGCGTGCAGGGCCCGGCCCAGGCGCTGAACATGAAGGACAACGGGATCAACGTCATCGTGGGGCAGTCGAAGAAGTTCAAGCGTGACTGGGACCGCGCCGTCGCCGACGGCTGGGTGCCCGGGAAGACGCTGTTCGACATGGAGGAGGCGGCCCAGAAGGGCACGGTCATCCAGATGCTCGTCTCCGACGCCGCCCAGAAGGCGATCTGGCCGGCGATCAAGAAGTGCCTCAACCCGGGCGACGCGCTGTACTTCTCGCACGGGTTCTCCATCGTCTACAAGGACCAGACCAAGGTCATCCCCCCCGACAATGTGGACGTGATCCTGGTGGCCCCCAAGGGCTCGGGCACCAGCGTCCGCCGTAACTTCCTGTCGGGCGCGGGCATCAACTCCTCGTTCGCCGTCTTCCAGGATGCCACGGGCAAGGCCCGCGAGCGGACGATCGCCCTGGGCATCGCCGTCGGCAGCGGGTATCTGTTCCCCACCACGTTCGAGCAGGAGGTCTACAGCGACCTCGTGGGCGAGCGCGGGGTGCTGATGGGCGCGCTGGCGGGCATGATGGAGGCCCAGTACGAGGTTCTCCGCAAGCACGGGCACAGCCCCAGCGAGGCGTTCAACGAGACCGTCGAGGAACTCACCCAGTCGCTCATCCGCCTGGTGGACGAGAACGGCATGGACTGGATGTACTCGAACTGCTCGGCGACGGCCCAGCGCGGGGCGCTGGACTGGAAGCCCAAGTTCAAGAAGGCCGTCCTGCCCGTCTTCAAGGAACTCTACGAGCGCGTCGCCAACGGCGCCGAGACCAAGCGCGTCCTGACCGTCTGCGGCAAGCCCGACTACCAGGAGCGCCTCGCCGACGAACTCGCCGAACTGCGCAACAGCGAACTGTGGCAGGCGGGCAAGGCGACGCGGGACCTCCGCCCCAAGGAGGCCGCCAAGAAGGTCACCAAGTCCACCAAGGGCGTCAGCGGCCGGGGCGCATAGCCAAACTACGAATGATCCACCGCCAGCAGGCGGTGATTCACCGCGGAGATCGCAGAGACCGCGGAGAGGAGGCCAACCCGCCTGCTCTTCGCGGTCTCCGTGTTTCTGGGGGAGGGAGCGAGCGGCGCACCGGCGTCAGGAGAGATCGTCCAGCGTCAGGTCCGCGTCGCGCATGATCTGCCGAAGGAGCCCCCGGCCGACGTCGTGTCCGCGGTGCATGGGTACGGTTGTGCGCCGCCCGTCCGGGTGCCGCATGATCACGTGGGAACCGCTCTGTCGCACCTGCAGGAACCCCTTGTGCTCCAGAATCGCGATGATCCTGCGGGCACTGAGGGCCGGAAGGCGAGGGCTCATACCGCGACTCGCACCTTCTGGGATCGCACTTCGCGGCGGATGGGCTCATTCTGCTCGAGTCGGTCCTCGATGTGCAGGCGGATCGCGTCGAGGATCAGTTCGCGGGCTTCCTCCTCGGTTTCGCCCTCAGTGTAGCAGCCCTGGAGCGTAGGGCAGATCGCGACAAAGCGCCCATCTTCGTCCTGGTCGATCACGATGGTGAACTCGTATTCGGTAGCCATATGGACAGTATACCTTGTCTGTCTCCGCGTTCTCCGCGTTCTCCGCGGTGAGTTCCCCCTCTGACGCTACCGAGACAGGTACTCGGCGATGCCCTGGGCGAGGGCGGAGGCGACCTGGGCCTGGTAGGCGGGGGAGCAGAGGGTTCGCAGATCGGCCCCGTTGGTCATGAAGCCCATCTCCACCAGCACGGAGGGGCAGGCGGTGCGGACCAGGACGCGGAAGTCGGCCCGCTTGGGCTGCGCCCCGTGGCGGGGGATGGCCAGGCGGTCGAGTTGGCGGGTGAGGCTCGCGGCCGCGGCCAGCGCCTCCCGCGACGCCGAGCGGGCCACGTACACGTCGTAGCCCCGCACGGAGGGGGAGTCGACGGCGTTGGAGTGGATGCTCACGAAGAGGCGGGCGTTGCGGGCGTTGGCGAGATCGGCGCGGTCGTTGAGTTCGAGGAACGAGTCGCCCGAGCGGGTGAGGCAGACCTCGAACCCGCGGCGGCGGAGGTCCTGGGCGAGGGCGAGGGCGACGGGGAGGTTCAGCGACTTCTCCGTGACCCCGTTGGCGGCGATCGCGCCGGTGTCCTTCCCGCCATGGCCGGCGTCGATGACGATGCACCCACGCCCGATCCCGGAGACGGTGGCCGGGGGGTGGCGGGCCGGCTCGTGCCGCGCCGGGGCTCTCGCCAACGCCTGGCGGATCGCCGATTCCCAGTGCAGCGGGACGAAGAGCATGTCTCCGACCGCCGGGACGGGGGCGGGGCCGGCGACGCAACGGCCGTTGATGAACGCCCGCCCGTCGGACCCGCCGAACACCCGCACGCAGTTCTGGGGGTTGCACAGGGTCGCCAGCGTCGTGTTCGACTGCTCGACGTGCAGGCCCAGGCGCCCGGCGAGGCGGTAGACGCTGAGCGTCCCGGGGGGGACGTCAATCGGCTGCGTCTGCGCCGTCGCCATCTGCGCCGGACCGCCGCAGCCGAGAACGCATAGAAGCACCGCCAGTCCCGGCAGCGCCAGGACCCATCCTTTGCTCGATGTCTGGCCCATCCCGTCCTTTCCTCGCACCGATGCGGGTTACCCTCGTCATCGGCAGGGGGCCTGGCATCACTCCACCTTTATTGGATGCCTGCCAGTGCGGAATACACCAGAAAGGCGACCCACGCAAGGAAAATGACGGCGAGGAGAACGTATTTCCATATGTGACGACGTGGGGAGCGGTCCGGGACCCCGTCCACCAGGTTCACGGGCGCCGGGGCGGGGGGCGGTTCGGGCGCGGACCTGCCGGGGCGGGGAGCGGAGGGCCCGGGCCGGTTGCCCTCCCCGCCGGCGGCGAAGAAGGCGGCGGGAAGGCCCGGCGGGAAGCCTGGGGCGCGGCGCGGCCGGGGCAGGCCGCTCGCGGCGGGGACGGGGATGCGTTGGCGGGGGATCATTCGCGCAGCTCGAATCGTGTCTCGACGTCGAAGGCCTTCGTGAAGTCGTAGACGTCCCGGAAGTCCTCGATGCTGTCCTCGTCGGTCCGCTTCATCAGCCCGTTCTCGATGAGCAGGTAGACCATGTTCCCGAAGTCGATGGTCCCGTGGATGTTCCACTTCTGCAGCACCGTCCGCGCCAGCATGCCGTACCGCTCCAGGGCCTCGTTCCGCAGGCCCTCGCACAACTGCTGCCCGCTGACGTGCATGCTCTCCCGCTCGCCCCCGCGCTGCTTGCCGTGCACCTCCCGCACCGCCCGCGTGAGCCCGTCGTGCAGGAACGCGTACGCCTCCTGCGGGTAGCGCCCGTCGGCGAGGATGATGTCCTCCATGGAGTTCTCCGGTGTGTCTGTCATGGGAGGAAACTCTCCGATTTCAGCGATCAGCAATCAGCGATCAGCTCTCAGCGATCAACATTCCGCACTTCGCGTTCGGCGATCCGGCCTTGGCCGTGGGCGCCGAGGCTTGCGGATCGACACGGGGACCTACTGCTTTCGGGGGAACAGGCCCTCGCCCTTCGTGACGGGGGTCCCGGGGATGAGGCGGCCCCAGGTGGCGAGTTCCGCCAGTGTGCCCTCGGTGGCCGGGAACCCGAGCTGCTCCAGGCCCCGCCGGGCCGTCTCGGGCATGATCGGGGCGAGGTGCAGCAGGAGGATCCGCAGGGCTTCGGCGCAGGTGTAGAGGACCTCGCCCACGCGGTCCTTCTTCTCCGGGTCCTTGGCGAGCTTGAACGGCTCGGTGGCGTCGATGAAGCGGTTCGTCGCCATCTCCAGTCCCGTGATGCGGTCGAGGTACGCGTGGAACTGGCAGCGGTCCATGAGCGCCTCGGCCGACTCTCGCAGTTCGGCGGCGGCGGCGAGGACGGGCTGGCCCACCTCGCCCGGGCCCGTCCCCTGTGGGGGGACCTTCCCGTCGAAGTACCGCCCGATCATGTTCACGGTGCGGGACAGCAGGTTGCCCAGCCCGTTGGCCAGTTCGTCGTTGTAGCGCTTGCGGAGCACCTCGCGGGAGAAGTCCCCGTCGGACCCGAAGGTGACGGCCCGCAGGAGGAACCAGCGGTAGACGTCCACGGAGTACTCGGTGCAGAGTTCGGTGATCTGCTCGCGGGAGATGAAGTTGCCCAGCGTCTTGGACATCTTCTTGCCCTCGGCGGTCCACCAGCCGTGGGCGAAGACGCAGCGGGGCAGCTCGATGCCCAGGGCCATCAGCATGCAGGGCCAGTACACCGCGTGGAACCAGAGGATGTCCTTGCCGATCAGGTGCACGCTGGCGGGCCAGTACTGCGCGAACGCCCCATCGTAGTCGTCCCCGATCTCCGGGATGCCCAGGGCGTTGATGTAGTTGCTCAGGGCGTCGATCCAGACGTAGACGGAGTGCGTGGGGTCGTTGGGCAGCGGGACGCCCCATCCGCCCAGCTTGTCCAGCGCCCGCGAGATGCACAGGTCCTCCACGCCCAGGCGGAGCTTGCTGAGCACCTCGTTCCGCCGCGCCTCGGGCTGCACGAAGTGCGGGTTCGCCTCGATGTGCTCGATGAGCTTGGGGACCCACTTCTGCAGGCGGAAGAAGTAGTTGTCCTCGCTGTACCGCACCAGGGGCTTGCCGTTGATCGTGCTCTTGTACTCGTTCTCGCGGGCGGTGGACTCGGTGACGAACTCCTCCTGCCCCTCGTCGTACCACCCCTCGTACGTCCCGCGGTAGATCTCGTCACGCTCCACGAGGCGGCGGATCCACTCCTGCACGCGCTTCTCGTGGCGGTCGGAGGAGGTGCGGATGAAGTCGTCGTTGGAGATGTCGAGCTGCACCCACAGGTCCTGGAAGTGCACCACGACGGAGTCCGCCAGCGCCTGGGGGCTCATGCCCTTTTCGGCGGCGGACTTGACGATCTTGATCCCGTGCTCGTCGGTCCCGGTGAGGAACCGCACGTCGCGGCCGGCGGCGCGGAAGAACCTCGCCAGGGCGTCCGCGGCGATGGTGGTGTACGAGTGCCCGATGTGCGGGACATCGTTGACGTAGTAGATCGGGGTTGTGACGTAGTAGGTCTGGGTCATAAGCCTCCCAGCATGCCCGCGCGGAGCGCGAAAATCAAGCGGAGGGTCAGTACGTCGACTCGGGGAAGAAGTACTTCTCCGCGTTCTCGGGGGTCACGAGGTCCACGTCGAGCTTGAGGTGCTGGGGCATGAACTGCCCGATCTGGTCCTGCTGCCCGTCGCGGAGGTTGCTCACGCACAGGTGGATCCCGACGGCGATCATGCTGGGGGGATAGGTGATGTCGGCGGGGTAGAAGGGGTCTTCCTTCATGACCCGCTTGACGATGTCCTTCATGCCCGCCCCCCCGAGCATCCACTGGATGTCGGTGCGGCCGGACTCGCGGATGGCCTGCTCGGCCCCCAGGGCGATGTCGTCGTCCTGGGCCCAGACGGCGTCGATGTGGTCGAACTGGGCGAGGTAGGACTGCATGACCTCCAAGCCCTTCTGGCGGTTGTAGTAGGCGGGCTGGGGCGTTCCGAGGATCTCGATCCCGGGGTGCTGGGCGAAGACGGCCATGGCGGCGTTGAAGCGGTCGGTGTCGACGGTGCAGGGGATCCCGCGGAGGATGGCGAGCTTGCCCTCCCCGCCCATCTTCTGGGCGATGAACTCGGCGGACTTGCGGCCAAAGGCCTCGTTGTCGCCCTCGACGAAGACGTGGGCGATCTCCGCCTCGGTGAACCCTCGGTCGACGTTGACGATGTAGATCCCGTTGCGGCGGACCTCGCGGGCGATGGGGGTCAGCGGGGCGGATTCCGTTGCCAGGATCACCAGCCCGTCGAGCTTCTGCTGCGCCATCATGTCCTTGATGTCGTTGATCTGCTTCTCGGGCGAGTCGGCGGTGGCGTAGACCCAGTTGATCTCGGGGTGCAATTTCATTGCTTCGCGGGCCCAGTAGCCCACCCCCGCCGTCCACCCGTGATCGGCCGACGGGATCGACACGCCGATGGTGAGCTTTCGCTGCTCCTTGGCGGGCCCGGCGGTGGCGGCGTCATCGCGGCAGGAGCAGAGGGTGAGGGCGAGAACCAGGGACAGCGCGAGGATGGGGGACAGGATGCGATGCATGCTTCGGTCTCCTTCTTGCGTCACTTCCCGGACGGCGTCCGGGGGCGTTGGGGCGGGACACGATTCGGCACGGGGGCCATCGGCCGACCCGCCGCTCAGTCCGCGGGCCGCCCCACGCGTTGCAGCAGGACGGCGGCGATGATGATCAGGCCCTTCACCAGGCCCTGCAGGTACGTCGAGACCTGCAACAGGTTCAGCATGTTAGCGATCACGCCCAGGATCAGCAAGCCCACGACGGTGCCCCAGATCCGCCCGGCCCCGCCGCTCATCCGCGTCCCACCGATCACGACGGCGGCGATGGCGTCGAGTTCCCACATGACCCCCGTCTGCCCGCTGGAGACGGCGTTCATGCGGGAGGCGTTCATCAACGCCGCCAGGCCCGCCAGGGCTCCGATCAGCGTGTAGGTCGCGATCTTCACGCGGTCCACCCGCACGCCCGAGTAGCGGGCGGCGGTCTCGTTGGCCCCGACGGCGATGACGTAGCGCCCGTAGCGGGTGTGCCGCAGCACGACGTGCCCCAGCAGCGCCACGGTGGCGAAGGCCAGCACCGGCCAGGGCAGGACCAGCGGCAGCCCATAGGGGTTGGTCAGGAACGGGATGGGCACCCCGCCGGTGCCCAGGCGGCTGAAGGTTTCGGGGGACAGGGAGCGGAACTCGCCCCCGTCGGCCATCGCCTGCGCCAGCGACCGGTACGCCGCCAGCCCGCCCAGCGTGGCGATGAACGCGGCGAGGCGGCCCTTGGTGATGAGCAGCCCGTTGACCGCGCCCGCCAGCAGGCCCGTCAGGAGGATGAGGGCGAAGGCGAGAGCGATGGCGACCCCCTCGCTGCCCGCCCAGCCCAGGGCGTTGAACGCATCGGCCAGCGCGACCCGAATCCCGCTGAACGATTGCGGGGCGGCGGAGATGGCGGCGGCGTCGAGGACGGTGTTCATCAGCCAGATCCCCAGCCCGCCCGCGAACGCCACCAGCGAGCCCACCGACAGGTCGATCCCGCCCTGGAGGATCACGAACGTCATCCCGATGGCGATCACGCCCACGAACGACCAGGCGTGCAGGATGTTGAGGAGGTTGGCGGGGGAGACGAACCGCGGATTCATGGCCGTCACCACCGCCACCAGCACCCCCAGCGCCAGCAGGGGGCTGAGGTTGGCCAGCGCGTCCCAGGCGCGGGATCCTCGGTGCGGGGCCTCCGCGTTGCGGTTCCCCGGTCCGGGAAAAGGGGACAGGCACCTCCGGGGCGAACAGCGTGCCCCTCCGGAGCCAGTCCCCTTTTCCCGGTCGCCAGTTCCTTCGTTCCGGTCGACGGCCTCCGGGCCCCGGTCGTCGGTCTTCGGTCCTCCAGGCATGCTCATGTGCTTGCCTCCGACACGCCCGCGGCGTGGAACATCACGTTCTCCTCGGTCATGGCGGGGCCCTCCAGTTCGGCCATCAGGCGGCCGTGACGCATGACGTTGATGCGGTGGCAGAGCCCCAGCAGCTCATTGAGTTCCGAGCTGATCACCACGCACGCCATGCCCGCGGCGGCGAGGCGGGCGATGAGGCGGTAGACCTCCTCTTTCGCTCCGATGTCGATCCCGCGGGTGGGCTCATCGAGCAGGAGCACCTGGGGCTCGGTCCGCAGCCACTTGCCCAGGCAGACCTTCTGCTGGTTCCCGCCGCTGAGGGTCCCGACGGGCTGGTCGATGGAGGCGGCCTTGATGCTCAGACGCTGCACCTCCTCGCGGACGGCGGAGCGTTCGAGGCGGCGGCGGATGAAGGTGCGCCCGAACCGCCGCAGGGCCGCGAGGGTCAGGTTCTCGGCGATGGAGCGTTCCAGGAGCAGCCCCTTGCCCTTGCGGTCCTCGGTGACGTAGGCGAGCCCGCAGCGCATGGCGTCCTGGGGCGTGCGGGGGGCGACGGGCCGCCCGTCGAGACGGATCTCGCCCCCGTCCCGCCGGCGGAGCCCGAAGAGGGCCTCGGCGGTCTCGGTGCGGCCGGCACCGACGAGCCCGGCAAGGCCGACAATCTCGCCCGCCCGCACGCGGAACGAGACGTCGCGGACCGCGCTCGCTGCGCTCAGCCCGCGCACCTCCAGCCGCACGGGGGCGTCGGGGGCGATGGGGCGGCGGGGCGGGAAGTGGTCGCCCATCGGGCGGCCCACCATCAGCGAGCCCAGTTTCGCCTCGGCGGCGGGGTTGCGGGCAATCCGTGGCACGGGCATTTTGCCCGTGCGTCCCACGGGCGTCCCGCCCGCGTCGGAACTCTGCTGGGCTCCGTACGTCTCCCCCGCATTCGGCACGGCCGAGACGGCCGTGCGACACATGGGCGAGACGCCCATGCCACGGACCTGCCCCGCCTCGGCGGGCGATCCGTCGGGCAGGTCCGCGCGGTCGAGCGTGGTGACGAGTTGCCCGTCCCGCAGGACGCTGATGCGGTCGCAGATGGCGAGCACCTCCGGCAGCAGGTGCGAGATGTACAGCACCGTCACCCCGCGTTGCGTGAGGCGGCGGATGAGGGCGAAGAGCTGGTGGACCTCGGGTTCGCTCAGCACGGCGGTGGGTTCATCGAGGATCAGCACGCGGGCGTCGAGGCCCAGGGCCTTGGCGATCTCGACCATCTGCTGCTGGGCGATGGGCAGCATGCGGACGAGGCGGTGGGGGGGCAGGTCGGCCCCGACCGCCTGCAGCAGTTCGCGGGCTGCCCGCTCGCTTGCGTGGCGGCGGAGCAGGCCCAGGCGGGTCCGCTCGCGGCCGAGGAAGATGTTGTCGGCGACGGAGAGTTCGCCCACGAGGTTGAGTTCCTGGTGGACCATGGCAATGCCGAGGCGGGCGGCCTCGGAGGGATGGTCGAGGGCCACGGGCGTTCCGTAGCGGAGTACCTCGCCCTCGCTGGGGCGGTAGACGCCCGCGAGGATCTTCATCAGCGTGCTCTTGCCCGCCCCGTTCTCCCCGATGATCCCATGCACCTCGCCCGCCCGAAACGCCAGGCTCACCCCGTCCAGCGCCCGCGCGCCGGGGAACTGCTTGGCGAGGGCGCGGACTTCCAGAACCGGCGCGGCCGGTGGGGGGGTGCGGGGCAGGCCTGCTGCGGTTTGTGCTGCACCATCATCCATCGAGGGCAGAGTCTACGCATGGAATGGCCCGCATGCAAGGTGGCGACTCCGGGTAACGTGCAGTGCGACTGCATATCGCCCGGAGTCGTAGTGCATGTCAACTGCCTGTCGCTCTACGGATTCCGTATCCTGGGCGCCCCGCGTGGGCTGCTGCTATTCGTGGACCGCGTATTCGGCGGGTTCGATGGGGCGATGGTGTTGGGCGGCGCGGGACTGGGTGAGTTCGGCGCCGAAGAGGACGATGATGGCCCCCACCCACAGCCACAGCAGCAGGGCGATGGCGGACCCGGCCGCCCCGTAGCGGCTGGTGACGGTGGCCTTGCCGAGATAGAGGCCCATGGCGATCTTGCCGGCGGAGAAGAGGATGGCGGTGACGGCGGCGCCCCACCATACGTCGGGCCACTCGCAGCGGGTGTCGGGGAGGTACTTAAAGATGATGGCGAAGGCGAGGGCGATGAGGGCGGTGGAGACGACGAGGTCGAGTCCCTGCCACAGCCACCCGCCCGCCCCCAGGGGAAGATCGGCGTTGCGGGAGAGCAGGGCGATGCCCGCCGACACCACCAGCGACGCCAGCAGCAGCACGCCCAGGCTCAGGACGATGAGGAACGACAGGGCCCGCTTGCGGAGGTAGCCCTTCACACCCCTCCCCCGCTGGATCTCCACGTCCCACACGCGGTTCATGGCCGCCTGCAACTGCAGGAACGCCCCGGAGGAGCTGACCAGCAGCACGACCAGGCTGACCCAGCCCGCCAGCGAGCGGGTCCCGGGGCCTTCCCCGCTGGTGCTGATGGCCTGAACGACCTGCCCCGCCTGGGCTCCGACGGTCGCGGTCACCTGATCGATGACGTCCTGGCGGGAGGCGGCGGGGAGGTGGTCGAAGACCCAGAGCATCACCAGCAGGACCGGGGCGAGGGACAGCGCTCCGAAGAACGCGATCGACGCCGCCAGTTCCGGGCAGCGGTCCTCGAGGAACTTCTTCACCGATCGTTTGAGGATGGTCCACGGGGCCACGAGCCTTCTCCTTTGACTGCCCGCGGAATTCTATTGGGGTAACCGTTCACGCCTGCCCATGCGACGACAGGAGTCTGAAGAAACAGCGGGAGAGAAGGGGATTACGCAGATTTCAGGATTACACAGAAGAGAGGGAAGAGCGATGCGCTTTTCCTCAATCTGTGCAATCTCATAATCTGCGTAATCCCCTTCTTCGGGGCCGTTTCTTCTCTTCACGCCTTCGCCGCTGTTTGCGAAGGCGTGAACGGCTACCTATTGGGAAACAGAACCCCCGCGCACGAGAGCCCGAAGGCCCCCGTACGCGGGGATGAGAGTTGACGGGTACGGCTGGCAGCGTCCGAGGCCGTACCGATTCTTCAGGTGCTTACAGCGCCCACTTGAGGCCGAGCTTGCCGGTCAGGATGCAGTTGTCCCCGTCGTCGAAGCCGCCGGCATCGGCGTCGCGGACGGCGTCCTCGCGGATCATGAGGAACACGCCGGCCGTCAGGCCCCAGTTGCCGTACTCGGGGGGGATGAAGTTCAGCGGGATCAGGAACTCCGCCCCGACCTCGCCGAAGACGACGCAGTTACCGCCCTCGGTGGCGATGTAGTCGTTGATGCCGATTCCGACCGCGATGGGGAAGGACAGTTCGATCGGCCAGCGGGGCTCGTCGGAGAGCGACATGTGCGGGCGGAGGCTGCCTTCGAGGTACAAGCCGCTGCAGCTCTCGATGTTGTAGGCGGCCTTGACCTGGGGTTCGAGGACCCCGAGCCAGTCATCGCCGGCGTACCTGGCGGCGATGGCGATCTCCTGGCGGGTGCCGAAGATGTCGTTCGGGTACGTGTAGGCCGTCCAGGTGATGCCCACGAGGAAGTCCCCGATCTCGGCGGCCCAGCCGGCGAAGACGTCGGCCTGATACCAGTGCTCGGGCTCTCCGACGTCATCGCTATCGAAGGGCGCGACGTCGCTGAGGGCGCCCGCGATGCCCCCGGTGAGCGTCCAGGCGGGGAACCACCCGCACTCGGGAATCTCGACCGTCATCGCCAGCGTCGGGCGATAGCTCAGGTCGCAGCAGTCCTCCTGCACGCCGTCGAACAGCCCGCGGAAGTAGTCGCTCGTCCAGACCTCAAACGATCCCCACACGTGCAGCTTGTTGTTCAGCGGCGTGGTCGTGCGGTAGACGTCGCCGTAGGGGCCCACGAAGACCCACCGGTTCTGATCTGCCGCCCGCGCTGAAGACACGACAGGGGCCTGTGCCATGGTGGCCGCCTGCCCCCACGCCGCGACCCCCGAGAACAGCAGAATCCCGGTAGCGGCTACGACTGCCCAGTTCCTTCTCATCCCATGCTCCTTTCAAAAAAACAGGTGTCCAGTCTGCTGAGTTCACCCCCCGGCCCGCACGGGCCGAGGATCTCGGGCCCTCCCAGTGGCCCCTGTGCCCGCTGGCCCCGTCGCTGGCGGCCCTCGCGATGCTGCTTCCGCCTGACGTGGGGTTCGCGTCCACACGTTCCACCGGGAGATGGCCCGGGCGCCTATGCGGAAATACTATGGGGCTCCCGGAGAAATCCCCGATTTCGAGGAAAGAAATCTTGAGATCCGCCGTAGGTATCTGGCGGGCATAGGTTTGCGATCCATCGCTTCCTGCATTTCTCCCATGCCGCCCACTCCCGAGAGCGGTCAAACCGGCCAAGCCCCCCCCCCCCGGAACCGGGTCCCGCGACCCGGAACGTTGGAAGGATGTTGGGGAGTGGAGAAAGGCAGTAGCCGGTGACGCCCGCCTTCCCCCCGGTCAAATCCGAAACCCGAAGGGCCAAAAGCCAGGAACCCCCTCGGCGGTTTCGGGTTTCAGGCTTGGCGTCCGCTTACAGCCCCCACGACAGTCGGCCATGCCGTGGGGACTGGGGCATTTCCCCCCCCGATGGTCGGATGCGGCGCACAGTGCGTCCGGTTACGGCGGTGAGGTGATCCCCCCGCCGCCCATCGTACCGCCGGTTCGCTGTTCACGGCCGAGAGGAGCAGATCCCCGATGCCCACGCCCTTGACCCTCACCGCCTCCCATCGTTGCCTCTTCGCGGCGGCCCTGTTTGCTCTCGCGGCCGCGTTCCTCCCCGCCGTCCCCGCACACGCCGCCGACACGCCCACCTCCTCGGGCGAGGTCTCCACGCTGGACGAGCCCGTCTTTCGCATCCCCCGCACCGCCACCCCACCGACCATCGATGGGAAGATGACCGACAAGGAGTGGGAGGATGCCTCCGCCCTCACGGGCTTCTGGTACGACTACTACCTCAATCACTTCTACTACCTCGCCCCGCACCAGACCAACCTCCAGGTCTACGCCTGCTACGACGCCGAGAACGTCTACTTCGCCTACACCTCCCCGGTGTACCCCGAGGACTCGTGGCTGCGGGCGCTGGGGCGCTACCCCGACGTGGTAAGCCACCCGCAGTACGGCAACCTGTGGGACGACCACGTCGAACTGGAGATCCGCCCGTACCCCGAGAACGCCCGGGGGTTCGAGCTGGGCCTGTTCAAGTGGATCATCAACCCCATCGGGACGCTGAGCGATCAGTGCTGGTCGATCACCGAGGGGGACGGGTTCAAGTACCAGTCGCAGGCCAAGGTCGCCTCGCACACCGATGGGAAGCGCTGGATCGTGGAGATCGCCATCCCCCTGGAGAGCCTCCGCTTCGGCAACTACGCGGGCACGGACGACAAGGGCGCTCCCATCGTCATGCTGCCCCCGCCCGACGGGACCGCGTGGCGGGTGTGGTTCACCCGCGCCATCGGGGGCAACGGGAACTTCTTCAACGCCTGCGACGCCCACATGTGGAACGTCACCAAGATGAAGATGATCCTCGACGCCCAGGCGCCCAGCTTCCAGGTCAACGAGCTGGGGCCCATCATGGATGACATCCTCGACGTCGAGATCACCGTCAAGAACCACAACACCCGCAGCGAGACCGTCCGCGTGGGGTTCTTCGTCGAAAACGCCGAGGGCGCCATCTACTCCAGCTACGACGACAAGCAGATGCCCGGGGGCCTGCTGGAACTCGTGCCCGGGGAGGTCAAGCGCCTGCGGCTGAAGAAGAAGTTCCCGGGCGTGACGCGCGAGGGCAACACGCTGTGGTTCGATGTCCGCTCGGCCGGGACGCCCGCCAAACCGCTCTTCCAGACCCGCCTGGTCAACTTCCACTCCATGGAGGGCGGGGCCTTCAACGCCGGGGAGGGGATGCTCATCCCGTTCCGCTTCCGCCGCGTGGACATCGTCGCCAAGCTCCGCCCCCCGCGGAAGGACTTCGACTTCTGGTACGCGTACTCGTTCTACAAGTCCCGCATCGCCGCCGTCGTCGACAAGGGGATCTACGGCGCCAGCGACGAGGCCGTCACCGCCGTCGAGGCCCAGCTCACCGTCACCGAATCCGAGGGCGCCCAGCGCGAGATCGCCCGCTCCGTCGAGCCCTTCCGCCGCGACCACGCCACCTTCCTCCTGCCCCTCCCGTCCGACATGAACAGCGGCAAGTACCGCGTGAACGTCCTGCTGTTCGACCGCAACAAGCGGATCGTGGGCGAGGTCTCGCCCGAACCGTTCTACAAGGGCACCTACCCCTGGGTGCAGAACGACATCGGCAAACAGGACGTGGTCTGGGAGCCCTTCACGCCCCTCGCCGTCCGCGAGGGCGACGCGGAGGCGCCCGGGGGGTTCGAGACGCTCAAGCACCGCTTCACGCTCGATCCCAGCGGGCTGCCCGCGCAGATCTACATCAAGCCCGACGTCCGCGACCTCCCGCTGGAGCGGCGGAGGGGCAAGGACCCGCTGAAGAACGTCACCGACGCCGAACTCATCGAGCTGGGCCGGGGCCCGCAGCTCCGCGCCCCCATCCGCCTCGAGGCCATCGTCAACGGCCAGCGTCTCCCCGCCACCGTCGTCGAGCCCGCCAAGCTCGTGCGGAAGTGGCAGAGCGAGCTGCAGTACGTCTCGAAACTCCGCGTGGGCCCGCTGGACGTCGCCCTCGACATCCAGTACGACTGCGATGGATCCATGACCGTGAGGCTCAACTACGGTGGCGGATCGGCGGACGCGCCCGCCCAGGTCGAGGGCCTGGAACTCCTCGCCGACCTCGCCGGGCAGTACACCATCGGCAATTCCGACGCGTCGGCGGAGATCATGGTTGGCGTGGACCGCCGCGAGTGCTCGCTCCCCGAGGGCGAGGGCGTGGTCTGGGACAGCGCGGCGCTCGAACTGCCCCCGCTGTACTACACGCACTTCGTCCCGTGGTACTTCCTGGGCTCGGGCGACCGCGGGTTCACCTGGATCGCCGACTCCGACGAACGCTGGACGCTCGACCGCGACTCCTCGGCGATGCGGGTCTCGCGCGACAAGGCGGGGCAGGTCACCTGGGCCGTCGCGTTCGTCAACCACGCGGCCGCGCTGCCCCCGAGCGCGGACCGCACGCTGGAGTTCACGCTCCTCACCCACCCCGCCAAACCCAAGCCCATCGGCTTCCGCCGTATGGCGTGGTTCCAACTGGGCGACGTCCAGTCCCACATCACCTGGCCCACGCCCAAGTGGGGCACGGACGAGGAGTTCGCCGCCGGTTGGCGGCAGGCGAGCGGGGCCCCCAAGGACCTGCCCGACAGCGCCCGCGCGACCTACGGCAAGACCGATCCGCCGTGGAACCGCTGGTATCACCTCCGCGGGGACGTGGCGGCCATCCCGTCCATCATCCAGAACGCGATGAACGGGGACCTCTTCGGGCGGATGGGCCCGGTGACGCCCGTGCAGCGGGTGAAGCGGATCGTGGACGGGGAGGAGAAGTGGGTGGACATGGACGTCACCCGCGGGGCCGCCCAGGGCGAGTGGTCGGGTGGGGGCATGTGCAACATGGGCCAGGCGTGGCAGGACCTGTTCGTGTGGAACTGGTCGCGGCTGATCCGCCTGGGGCGCTACCACGGGTGGTGGTGGGACGAGATGGGCCCGACGTGGCGGTCGCAGAACATCGCGGCCGGGGAGGCCTACCTCCGCGACCCCGCCGACGTGGGCGAGAAGGAGGTGCCCTGGCAGGACACGTTCCTGACGACGACGCAGCGGGGCATGTTCAAACGCCTCGCCCGCGTCTTCCAAACCGAGGGCGTCCCGCAGCGGCAGCACCTGTGGGCGAACAACGCCTCGACGGCGTTCGAGTCCTACGCCTGGGACTGCCGCCTCGTCGAGGACTGCTCCAGCGACCATCGCTCGCGGGACATCGACAACGTGCTGGGCTTCCCGGACTCGCTGTTCACGCTGCACGCCCACGCGTACACGGGCATGATCGCCCGCCTCGTGCCCCCCGTCACGCACACGGGCGGACGCCTCACGCCCGGGACCCCGGGCAACATCTCCAACCCGGGGGACGACCGGCGCCTCGACCGCCAGCTCATCGGGCGCTCGCTGCTGCATGACATCGGGTTCCAGCCGGTCGGCGTGCACGGGCGGCTGCAGCACAATGAGCAGGCGGTGCGGCTGCTCAACGCGCTGATCGAGTTCGGGTACTTCGCCGATGACGGGCTCACGGAGATCATCCCGCACTGGCGGTCAAAGCCCTACGTGCAGTACGGGGAGACGTTCGACGCCGACGAGGGGTTCGAGGTCGCCAAGGCCAACCCGTACGACCGCGTGTACGTCACCGTCTACCGAAGGCCCCTGGAACGCACCGTGACGGACAAGGACGGGAACCCGCGCGTCCGCCGCGGGGTGCAGGCGATCTTCGTGATCATGAACGAGACGGGTGGGCCCATCCGCGAGCGGCTGATTATCACCAATCCCCAGCGGATCTTCGGCGGGACCAACCGCCTGACCAATGCGGAGATCGTCGACACCCGCTACGACCTGACGAAGATCGACGGGCTGGTGAAGGGCGGCGACTGGCGGAGGGACAACCTGCTGGGCCGGGGGCACGACTTCCCGGCCCTGCTGGACCTCGAAGACAAAGGCGCCATCAAGGCCGCCTCCAGCAAGGGCCGCCCGGGCGTGGAGATCTACGGGCCCATCCACGTCCCGTACCATGACTACCGGGTGGTGTACGGGTACTGGCTGGGGGAGTGAGCGGGGCTGGGGGGAAC
>JAWLCQ010000069.1:21539-21836 GCA_041687095.1 Phycisphaerae bacterium
CAGGAACCAGGAACCAGGAACCAGGAACCAGGAACCAGGAACCAGGAACCAGGAACCAGGAACCAGGAACCAGGAACCAGGAACCAGGAACCAGGAACCAGGAACCGGGAACCAGGAACCGGGAACCGGGAACCGGGAACCAGGAACCGGGAACCAGAAGAAACAGCGTGTTTCCACGGGGAATGCCCACGGGACGCTGTTCGTCCCGTGGGACGACCTGGGGCAGCGGTTGGGCCAACTCGCGCGCAAGCGGGTGCCGTGGCGTGCGGAGCGAAGCGGAGCAGTCACGTCAAACTA
>JAWLCQ010000070.1:0-21782 GCA_041687095.1 Phycisphaerae bacterium
CGAGAAGGGCGCGGCCGTGCAGGCCGTGCTGATGAGCGTGTACCGAACGCTGAAGCTTCGCGGCCACGACCCGCTGGAAACCATCGACTCGGCCTTGCGTACCTACCTGACGACGGGTCAGCTACCCCCGCTGCCCGCACAATCCGTTGCAGACGGGTGAAATGTTACCTCTCTCTCAGAAGGACAGATGCAGGCCATAGATGTGCGTCAGTGTATAGTGGACGCCCACCGCCACGAAAATGATGCCGGTGATCAACCGAAACCACCACTCGATCTTGGTCATCGCGTTGAACGCCTTGCCGACGTACTGGCTGGCGAAGGCGATGACCAGGGCGAAGGCGATGACCGGAACGGCCGTGCCGATGCCGTAGGCCAGCGGCGGCAGCACCGTCGAGCCGTATTCCACGGAGATCACCAAGGCACTGAGGAACAGCGCGATCGACGGCGGGCAGAAGGCCAGGGCGAACAGGATGCCTAGCGGCAAGGCCCAGATCGCCCCGCCTTTGGCGATGCGCTCCTGGAGCTTTGAACCTCCCACGCCGATGGAGAGGTTCAACTCGATCAGCCCCAGCAGGATCATGCCGATAAACAGCAGCGCCGGTCCCAGAGCCAGATTGCCGTACTGCTGAAGGCTTCGAGAGGTCGGGCTGGCGTACTCCTTGAGGCTTCCCGCGCCACCGGTGGCCGCCTGAAACGCCCACAGCAGCGCCACTCCGAGCCCCACATAGACCAGCGTCCGCCCGAGCGTGTACAGCGCAGCCGACAGGAGCACACGCCTGGAGTTGCCCACGTTGCGGCTGAGGAAGGAGATCGCCGCGATGTTCGTCGCCAGCGGGCACGGGCTGACCGCCGTCAGCAACCCAAACCAGAAGACGCCGGCCAGGAGCGCGAGAATGCTGATTCGCCGCCTCCTTCAAGGGCGGAGGCGATGCCCGTCCTCAGGTAATCGGTGAGCCGCTCGGCACTCGATGCCAGTTCCATCACTTGATCCAGCCGCACGCGAAACAGTTCCTTCCCGTCTTCGAATCGCACCGCGATGACCATGTTGCTGCCGACGTTGTACTTGTCGGCCAGGGCGCTGTTCTCCGGCTCCAGATAGTTCAACGAGACGAACTCCAACGTCCCGGCGGCGACGGCTCCGGCGAAGTCCTCGCGGACGATCTTCTCGGCCGCCGTTTCGATGAACGTGCACGTGACGCAAGGAATGCCGTGCATGTAGTAGACGACGACCTTCGTCTCCCCGGGTGCGGCCTGCGGCCCGGCAGCGGCCGGGGCACTGCGGGCGGACATTTCCTTGCCGATGGCCACGCCGATGCTGACCAGCAGGAAGGCGAGGAGCACTTTGCCGATGATCTTCTTGGCTTTCATAGGTACACCTCCCGGCGGACAACCGGTCTCGGCGATCACTCTCATTTCCTGCCCAGGCGTTTCCGAACCGCCTCGACTACGTATGCCTCAAACTGCGCGGGGTTGGGATACAGTGCCCATGTCTCGTTCAACACCTCGTGAGACACCTCTCGGCCGTCCTGGTACGTCACGACCACCAGGGAACTCGTACGGAGGCCGTATCGGTCGGCCGCCCCGTCCTGTTCCAGATAGTTGACGGCATCCCATCGCACCGTCCCGGCCGCCAGCTCGCCAGCGAACCGCTCCTGGACCACCTGCCGGGCCATGTTCTCGATCTTCAGGCACGTCGGGCAACGGAAGGTCTGGTGCATGTAGTACACGCCGACTCCACTGTTCTGCGAAAGAGAGGCAGGGCCGCGAGCGGCCTTGGGCTGCTGCATTCCCCCGCAGCCAACGACGGCCAAGAGCATCAGCGCGACCAGTGTCTTGCAGGGCGTCGATGTCATAGTGTGCTCCTGTGGGTCCGTATGCCTACTTCGGCGCGCATTCGCCGATCTTGCAGGCCTTGGAGATCTGCTGGGGCGAGAGCTTCATCTTGTCCGCCAGCGACTGGTCGATCGTGATGATCTGCCCGGTCTCGTACGGGTTCTCCTCCAGCCACTTGCGGAGGTTGTCCGGCGTGCGGAAGAACCCCTGGTGGAAGCAGCCGGCCGACACCCACTTGCCGTCGGCGGCCTTCTTCTTGCCGTACCACGCCACGGCGGTGGCGGGGTCCACCGACGCCACCTTCCCGCCCAGCGTCTTGATGACGATGACCTCGCCGGTGAGGCGGTCAAGCTCATGCACCTCGATGTCCTTGCCCGTCCGGGCCGCGACGCCCATCGAGCAGTGTGCGCAGCACCCGTGGCTGTGGACGCCGTCGATCAGCACCTTGGATGCGTCCTGGGGATAGCAGGAGCGGTCGCAGAAACCGCAGCGGTGCGAGAGTTCGTTCTCTCGAAGCCCCGCCCACGAGACGATGCTCCCGCCGGAGGACTTCCGCTCCTCCAGGGCGGCGGCGCGCGTGGCGAACGCCCTCACCCAGGGCCGGCCGTTCTGCTCTTCCAGGCCGCTCAGGTACACCGCCTCGGCGACGGGGACTCGTTCGCCGGTGGCGTAATCGGTGACGGCGACCCGCGCCTCAAAGCCGGTCCGGTCCTCCGTCAGGCAGGAGTACATGATGAAGTAGTGGTGCAGGTCGCGCAGGTATACGTCGCCCTTGTCGGTGCGGACGACGACGGCGGTTCTGGGGTCCACGTCCCCGTCGCACATGTAGCAGACCTGGTCCTTGGACCGCTCGTCCTGTTTCGCCGGCTCCCAGCGTTCGATCTTGGGCAGTTCGGCCGCCCCGAACTCATAGCCGAGTTCCTTCCATTTGCCCAGGATCTCCGCCTTGCCCAGGAACCCCTCGTGCCGCCACAGTTCCTTGCCGTCCTTGTCGAAGAAGATCTGCGTGGGGATCTGCTGGATGAGGTGCGCCCGCGCGGCCGCGGCATTCTCACGCTCGCCCACGTCGATGAACTCCACGCCGAACTTGCCGGCATACTCCTTCGTGAGTTCCTCTAGGATCGGGGCCATCATCTTGCAGGGGATGCAGCTCTTGGAGCCTAAGTCCAGCAGCTTCGGCAGGCCGGTGGTCTCGGCCGTCGCCGGGCCCGCGGCAGCCCCCGCCTCGTCGGCGGCCATCCGTTGCGTGCCCACGACCGCGCCGATGGCGGCCAGAAGCAGCACGATCAGTCCGGTCTTCGCGAGTCTCGCCATTGTGCTCGTTCCTTCCAGGTTCCAGGTTGCTCGTGTCCATTTCACCGATTGCCACAGGCCCAGCGCCAACGCGAAGAGCGTCAGCCAGGCGAACTGGCTCATGCCGCCGCTCGAACCGCCTCCGTCGCCACTACAGGGGCACTGGGCCAGGATGTTCGCCAGAAACTGCGTCACGGTCGGTTCCTCTTCCTCAGGGCGGTCAGCCTATGGTGATACGCCGCCGCCAGGGCGGCGGTTTCGTCGGCCCGGGGCTTGACGGGGATCAGGTCCTGAACCTGCTCGTCCGACCGGCCCCAGTCCGCCTTCGTCGCAAGCGGCTTACTGAAGCAGGGATTTGATGGCCTCGGCGTCGGGCACCTTGCCGACGACCTTGACCTGTCCGTCCACGACCAGCGCCGGCGTCATCATCACGCCCATCTTCATGATCTCGTTGATGTCGGTGACCTTTTCGAGTTCGTACTCGATCCCGGCCGCCTTGGCGGCGGCTTCGGCGTTCTCGGCCAGCTTCTTGCACTTGGGGCACCCGGTGCCCAGAATCTGCAGCTTCTTCATGGCTTGTGTTCCTTTCCAGCATCCATGGTCAGGGCATCGGCCAGACTGTACCGTATGACAGGATCGTCAGGTCGTCTGCCCCGCCAGTGTCTCGCGGGCAAGGGTCACGACCTGCCCGACCTGCTCATCGGTGCAGCGGACGCCCTTGACCTTCTCGATCCCGAGGTCCGTCACCTTGATCTGCGTGTAGTTGGTGATGCCGTGGCGGTCGAAGGCCTTCTTCGCACAGTCCATCGGGCAGCCGTCGATCACCAGATTCACGTCGGCATCGCGGGCGGTCTGGACCATGCCCTGAATGTCGCCGCCCAGCCCAGCCAGGCAGAACATCGTGCCTCTGCCCTCGAACATCAACTTCCGGGCGGCGAGGTCCGAGATCTCGCCCACGTTCGCCCCGCCACTGCACGCGTACAGCAGGACGATCTTCTTTTGTTCGCTGCCGCAGCAGCAGGACGCCTCATTGGTCGGTTTCGGGGTTCCACAGCAATCGCTCATGTCTCATCTCCTACGAAATCAGCCCGTTGTCAGTTCCCAAGCCGGACGATTCGGCCAGTACCGGTTCCACAGCAAGCTCTTCCTCCGCCGGGATTCCGGCGGGGCGTTTTCGCACCGCCAGCCCATAGGCCGCCGGCAGGAACAGCAGCGTCAGCAGCAGCGAGTACAGTAACCCGCCGATGACCGCGATGGCCATCGGAACGAGCATATCGCCGCCCTCACCGAGATTCAGCGCCAAAGGCGCCAGGCCCAGCACCGTCGTCAACTGGGTCATCAGGATGGGGCGGACGCGGATCGGAGCGGCCTTGCGGATCGCCTCCAGCGGCGGCATTCCCGCCCGGCGGTACTCCTCGGCCAGGGCCAGCAGCACCACGCCCTGCGAGGTAATGCCGCCCATCATGATGACCATCCCGATCTGCACGGTGATGCCGATGGGCGTGTTGGTCAGAAACAGCGCCAGCAGCGCTCCGGTCAGCGCGAGCGGCACGTTGATCATGATCAGCAACGGCAGCACGAACGACTCGAACTGGATGGCCAGCACGACGTAGGCGAACAGCACCGCAAACCCAAGGATCAGGATCATGACCCTCTGGTTCTCGGCCATCACCTGCGCCTGGCCGCCCATCGCGTGCTCGACGCCGAAGGGCGGATCGAGCTGCGCCATGGCCTGCTCGGCGCGTCCCAGCGCCTCGCCCACGCTCATACCCGCCGAGTCGGCGCGGACGATCACCATCTTGGCCTGGTTCTCGCGGACGATCTGCACCGGGCCGACGGCGCGGCGGACCTCGGCGATGTCCTTCAGATAGATGGCCTGCCCGTTTCGCGTATCGAGCACCAGGTTCTCCAGGTCCGTCTTACTGGCCAGGCGGGTCTCGGGAACAACCAGGCGGATGTTGTAGTACTCGCTGCCGTCGCGGTACTGCGTGGTTACAAGCCCGCTGACCAGCGCCCGCAGCGTGGTGGCAACGCGGCTGACGGAGATGCCCAGGTCGGAGGCGCGGGCGCGGTCCACGTGTACGCGGTACTCGGGCTTGGTCATATCCATCGAGACGTTGACGTTGGCCAAGCCTTCCGTGCCGCGCAACTGCCCGGCGACCCGGTTGGCGTACTCGAAGATGCTGGCCATGTCCGTGCCCGACACCTTGACCTCCACCTCCTGTTCGCCCGAGCGGCGGATGCCCTTGGTCGGCATCTGCCGGACGGGCATGCGTGCCCCGGGAACCTGCACCTGCCCGACAAGCGGGCGGATCTTCTCCACGAACTGGTCGGTCGCGATGCTTCGCCGGGATCGGGGCACGAGTTGGATGTTCATCTCGCCTTCGCTGGCGTTTTCCAGCAGCGACACGCCCCAGACCCTGCCGCCGGCCAGGGTGAAGACGCTCTGGACCTCCGGCAGGCCCTTCACCTGCGATTCCAGGCGGGCGAGGATGCGGTCGACTTCGCCGACGGACGTGCCGCTGGGCATCATCACCTTGACCATGACCCGCCCATCGTCCACCTGGGGCAGGAACTCCGACCCGACCACGCCGGCCATCCACAGCGCGCCGGCGAAGGCCGCCACCGCCAGGGTGGCGACCAGCCATTTGACCCGCAGGCAGACGGCCAGCACGCGCTCATAGCCTCGTGTCACGAAGGCGATTGCCGCGTCGAAGACACGAGCCACCACCGACAGCCGACCCGCCTTCTCCCCGCGGAGCAATCGGCCGGTCAACAGCGGCGTGATGGTAATGGCCACGAGCAAAGAGATGACCACCACCCCGGCGACCACGAGGACCAGTTCCTTGAATAGCAACGCCGCCAGGCCGGGGACGAACAGGAACGGCAGGAAGATGGCCAGGAACGTCAGCGTGGACGCCACGATGGCCGACCCGACCTCGCGCGTGCCCTCGAGGGCATACGCCTTGTTTCCCTCGGCCTTCAGGCGCGTGATGTTCTCCAGCACGACGATCGAGTTGTCCAGGATCACGCCCAGGGCGACGACGAGTCCGCCCAGCGAGAAGACGTTGATGGAAAACCCGGCCGTCCGCATCAGGAAGAAGTTGGCCAGCAGCGTCAGCGGCAGGGCCACCACCATGACGACCACCTGCCGCCAGCGGCCGAGGAACAGGTAGACCACCGCGACCACCAGCAGCGCCGCCAGGATGGCCGAGTCCTTCACGCTGTTGATGGCCCCCATGACGTAGTCGCCCTGGTTCTCCACGTAGCCCAGCTCGATGTCGTCGGGCATGTAGGCCCGCAGCTCTTCCAGGCGTTTCTGGACGTCCTGGGAGACCGTGACCGTGTTGGCCATTGCCTGTTTGAGCACCGCGAGCTTGACGCAGGGCTTGCCGTTGAAGCGGGTGTTGACCCGCAGCTCTTCGTGCGAGTCCTCGACCGTGGCGACCTCCTTGAGGCGGACGTTCTGGCCGTCCGGGCCTCTGGCCACCACGATGTCCTCGATCTCGCGGATGCTCTCGAACTCGCCCATCGTACGGGCGATGATCTCCCGTGTCTCGACCGTCACCCGCCCGGCGAAGATCTGGAGGTTCTCCTCCCGCAGCGCGTTGCTGATCTGGGCGGGCGAGAGCTTGTACGCCTGCAGCCGAAGCGGATCGACGTGAACGCGAATCTCCCGTTTGAGCCCGCCGTACACCTCCACGCCGGCGGTTCCGTGAACGGCGGTGAGCCGCTCCACCAGCCAGTTGTCCGCCCAGTCGCGCAGCCACACCAAATCGCGCTGGTCGGACGCCGCCGTCACCTCAATGATCGGCAGTTGCGACGGGTCGGCCTTCATCACCACCGGGGCGTCGATGCCGGGCGGAAGCTGCCGGGCCACGCGTCCCATGATCGCCATGACGTCCTGGTAGGCCTCTTCGACCTTCACGCCGTAACGGAAGTTCACCAGCAGCGTGTACATTCCCTCGGTGCTGGTCGATTCCAGGTAGTCCAGGTTGTCCACCGTGGCCATCACCTGCTCGATGGGGTCGGCGATGTTGGTGTCGATCTCCTCCGGCGTCGCGCCGCGCCACCAGATGTGAATCTTCACCATGGGGTACGTCACCGACGGGAGATAGTCCACCTCCAACTGCGAGAGGCTGAACAGGCCGGTGGCGAAGACCGCGACGCCCAGCACGACCGCGGCCACCGGACGCGTGAGCGTGGTTGCCGTGATTCTCATTGCGCCCTGCCTCCCTGCCCGGCTGCGGCCGCCGGGCCTTTGGGCTTGCCCGTCCGCACTTCCGCGCCATCGCGCAGGTTCTCGTGTCCGGCGACCAGAACGGATTCGCCCGCCTGCACGCCCTGGAGGATCTGGACTCGCCGCCCCTGCTCCAAACCGGTGGTCACCACGCGCCGGACCGCCTTGCCTTGCTGGAGGACGAAGACGATCTTGTCTTTCTGCGGGGTCGTCAGCACGGCCTGGTCGGGGACGATCACGGCAGCCTCGACCTGACGGGCTGTCACCGCAACCCGGGCAAACAGGCCCGGCACGAGGTCGACGGGCTCGGTGATCACCGCCTCGGCCGTCCGCGTTCGCGTCTGGCGGTCAACCTGCGGGTACACCCGTTGGACCTTTGCCTCGAACGTCCGCCCCGGATAGGCTTCGAGCGAGATCGCTGCTTGTGCGCCTGGGCGGATCGTGGCGGCAAGCGACTCCGGAACGGCAAAGCGAACCGCCAAAGACGATGTGTCCATCACTTCCAGGAGCGGCGCTCGGGCGGTCGCCAGGTCGCCCGGGCGGACGAAGACTCGCGACACCACGCCGGCGAACGGAGATGCGATGACGCATTCGGCCAGTCGGGCCTGGGCCGTTCCCAGGCGAGCTTGCGCCTCTTTGACCAGCGATTCCTGCACCGCCACCGCGGTCTTCGTCGGACCGGCCTCGAGCATGGCCAGCTCCTGGTTGGCCGAGACGAACTGCGTCCGACACTTGACGTACTCGAGCCTGGCCTTCTCGGCGGCCTCGCCCGGAATCGCGCCGCTCTTCGTCAAGGCCTCGACTCGCTCCAGATTGGCCTTGGTGAATGCGGTGCATTCCTGGAGTTGCGTGACGGCCTCGCGGGCCTGGGCGATCTCCTCCGGCCGGGGACCGGCCTTGAGGTCATCCAGGCGCGCCTGGGCCACGGCCAAG
The DNA here is from genome assembly GCA_041687095.1 of Phycisphaerae bacterium. GTDB lineage: Bacteria > Planctomycetota > Phycisphaerae > SM23-33 > SM23-33 > JAWLCQ01. The sequence continues at coordinate 8,300 of JAWLCQ010000070.1, forward strand.
GCCGCCTCGGCCGCCAACGCCTCCTGGCGATACAGGGAACGGTCGATCTCCACCAGCTTCTGCCCCGCCCGCTCGATCAGGTCCCCCTCGCGCCAGGGACAGAATCCGATCGGCCCTTCGATGGTCGCACCAACGGTGACGGTGTTTGTCGCGACCACTTCGCCGACCGTCTCCAGCATCTCGGCCATGGGCCCGTTTTCGGCCGCGACAGCCGACACCAGAGGCGCCTTTCGGCCCGGCCCCGATGCACTCGCATCCTCTTGTGAGCGGCAGCCGCCCAGGAAGAGGAAGGTCAAGACGCACGCGACGGCTATGCCTGATAGGAGCTTCATCGTTCCTCTCCAGTTGCCAGCTCAAACTGCGCCAGGGCCGTGCGATGATCCGCCAGTGCCCGGTAATGATTCGTCTGGGAGTCCAGCAGGGCCGACTGGGCGTCCAGCACGTCCGTGATGGAGCCCTGGGCAAGCTCGTACCGCTGACGTTCGATCCGCAGGCTTTCCTCGGCCTGCTCGATGGCCTTCGCCGTTGCGCGGACGCGCTGAAGGGCAGACTTGATGTTCAGGGCGGCCGTCTCGACATCCAGGCGCACCTGAAGCTCCAGCCTTCTAAGCCTTTCGCGGGCGGCGGCGAGATTGGCACGTTCCTGGCGAATGCGGGCGTCGATGCGGCCGCCCTCGAAGACGGGGATGTCCACGACCACGCCCACCCGGCCGACGTCCTCGAAACTGCTGGTTCCCGAGGGGCGATCGGACGCCCCGGCGGCCCAGCGCCCGCCGTACGCGCCCTGCACGGCCACGGTGGGCCAGTGGCCGGCACGCGCGGCGTCCACCCGCTTGGCCTGGGCCTCCAAGGCGGACCGTGCCGCCAGGTAGTCCCCACGCTGGCTGTACGCCTTCGCCAGGCCGCCAGCCTGATCGATGGCCGCCTCGGTGTCGGCCGTCAGCGTGCCCGCAACAAGCACGCCCTCGGATTGCTCGTCTTGCAGGCCAAGGAGATTGGCCAGGACGCGCGCCTGGATGGCCAGGACATTCCGCTCGCGGGCGAGCCGCTGCTGGATGTCGGCGATACGCACCTCCGTCCTGAGCAGATCCACCCGAGCGGCTTTCTGGGCGGCGATCAACTCTTCCACCCGCCGCAGGTGCTCGGCAAGTGCTGTCTCCGAGAACTCCAGCGACTCCACCACGTGCCGCTGAGCCAGAATGCTGTAGAAGACGCTCGATACGTTGAAGACCAGCTCGCTGCGGCTGCGCGCGAGTCGGTGCTCGGCCGACGCCTCCAGCAGTTCGGCCGCCTTGATCTCGCTGATCCGCCGCCCGCCGGTGAACAGGGGCATCGTGACGACCAAGTCAGAGGAAAGGACGTCGTCGCTGAATACGCCCCTTTCCCCGTTGAATCGCGCCGGCGCCAGCCGCTGATCGTCCAGATGCCGCGTGAAGCCGCCCACCACGTTGACCCTGGGAAGGATGGCGCCCAACGCGATGTCCCGCCCGGCGCCGGCGGCCTCCACGTCATACCCGGCGGCCGCCAGTTCGGGATTGTTCGCCAGCGCGACCGAAACGGCCTCCGCAAGCGAAAGAGGCTCCTCGACGGGCCGGGTCGTGACGACGCGGCCGGAGAGGCGTTGACCGTCGACCGGCCAACCAGCACGAGACATCCCCGCATACGGGTCAGTCGGATCGATCAGCGCGCAGCCGGCAAGGCTCAGGCAGGGGATGGCGAACAGTAACGTCGGCGTCCATCGCATTCGGTTGTCTCCACCGTATCTCGCGTTCGGCAGCGTCAACGACACCCGCAGGGGGTTCACGCTCAGAAAAACGCGCCGAAGATCATGCCGCTGATCGTGGCCATCACGACCACCAGCGAGCAGAAGACGATGGTCTTGCCCGTGCCCATGATGCTGCGGATGACCAGCATGTTCGGCAGCGACAGCGCCGGGCCCGCCAGCAGCAACGCCAACGCCGGGCCCTTGCCCATGCCCGCGCCGATCAGGCCCTGGAGGATCGGCACCTCCGTCAGCGTGGCGAAGTACATGAACGCCCCGAAACCGCTGGCGAAGAAGTTCGTCCAGAACGGCCAGACGAAACGGGCGAGGCCCTCAAACGCGCCGCCGCCCCAGCCGGTGATCGCCAGCATCGCCTCGGGGCTGTCGCCCACGAGCATCTCGACGTACTTGCTCGGGATCAGGCCGGGATGGTCCGGGCGGCCCAGCAGGAACCCCGCGATCAGCACCCCGAAGAACAGCAGCGGCAGGATCTGCTTGGCGAAGGTCCACGTGGCGCTGAACCACTCCTCGCCTTCGCCCTTGCTGGTCTCCAGGACCACCGACAGGCCGACCACGGCTGCCGAGAACGGCAGCAGCACCCAGAGGCCCTGCATCGGCAGCGCAAAGGCCAGGATGGCCGGCGGAATCGCCGCCAGGACCACCTTCCACCACGCAACGCTGAACCAGAAAACCAGCACCAGCGCAAAGCCCATGCCGAAGACGGACGTGATGATCCACTTGTTCTGCCAGATCGTCGACCACACGCCGCCCACCGCCGTGCGCTTCACCAGGGCGCTGGCCTCCAACTGGATTTCGCGCATCCGCCCCAGTTCCGGGTCCTCAACGCGGATCGTGTAGCTCGCCCCGGCCTCCTCCGGATCGAAGGGGGCCCGCACGATCTCGCCCCGAAACGTCTCCCCGTCCGCGGTGGTGAAGTCGAACTCGTTGGGCGCGCCCCAGTTGGCGAAGACCAGGATGCCGACCATCACGAAGAAGAACACCGCGTTCTTCCATAGCGGCCGGGAGACCTCGGGCTCGGGCATGGCGAGTTGGCCGTTGGCCTTCTCCAACTCCTCCTTGCGGTAGATGAAGTGCATGATCAGGCCGATGACCACGCTGAACCCGATCGCACCGACCGCCCGGGCAATTCCGAGTTCCAACCCAAGAATGCGGGCCGTGAGAATGATCGCCAGGACGTTGATGGCCGGGCCGGAGTAGAGGAAGGCCGTTGCCGGCCCCAGCCCCGCGCCCATCCGCCAGATGCCCGCGAACAGCGGCAGCACGGTGCAGGAACAAACGGCCAGGATCGCCCCCGACACGCTCGCCACGCCGTAGGCCAGCACCTTGTTGGCCTTGGCGCCGAGGTACTTCATCACCGCCGCCTGACTGACGAAGACGCCGATCGCCCCGGCGATGAAGAACGCCGGCACCAGGCACAGCAGCACGTGCTCCCGCGCGTACCACTTGGCCAGGTGCAACGCCTCCATGATGCCGCCGCTGAACCGCTCCCAGCCCACCGGCAGCCAGAAGAACAGCAGGAACACCGCGGCAATCCACAGCAGCGTCTTCCACTCGATCTTCCAATCGGTCATGCCTCTCCGCCTTTCGATGAGTCCGCCACAACCCGCTCACGCATCGACCGCAACAAAAGGAGCCCCTAGCGAAGGCTCCCCAGGATCTCGCTGGTCTCCTGCGCCCGTTCACGCAGGACGCCCGTCACGCACTTGGTGATGTTGAGGATGCAGGGGGTGCGGAGCGAGTACATCATCTTCAGGCCCTCTTTCCGCTGGGCGACGAGTCCCGCATTCAGCATCACCGTCAGGTGCCGCGACACGTTCGAGCGATTGGCCTCGACATGATCGGCGATGTCGCATACGCACTGCTCGCCGTTCCGCAGATAGTCCAGAATGGCCAGGCGTATCTCATGCCCCGCGGCCGAGATCACATCCGCCATCAGCTTGTACATCCTCTTCTGATCGGCATCCATGGAGGGTTTCTCCTAGCTGACTACGTGATTGAATGCTCATAGACTAGCCTAGTGGCCCACCGCGAACAAGCGAAAAGCTCCCCCTGCACATGAATCGCCGCCACGGGCGCCGGAGCCGCGGCCTTGATGATGCCGACTGAGAAGACCTGGTCCTTTCGTACGTTCCACGACAATCATAACCAACGCCGACCTCGTCACTTCGTGTTCCTCCTGCTGGGGCCCTGCCGCGGGCAGTACTGTGCACCCGTTGCGTCCCGATCCGCGCCAGTACCTCCCTGCTGCTGCGACAGGCAAGGGTGCCGTTGAGCATTTGCGACGCTCTATCATGCTGTAACCGGTCCGTCACCTGGCGAGACGCTACTCCCCGTCCCGCTCGGCCAGCACGTAGGACCCCGGATGTGGCTTTCGGCGGAACTCGATGAGTCCGCGGGCGGACAGGGCCGCGAGTTCGCGCTTGGCCTGCTTTTCGCTGATGCCGAAGTGCCGCTGGACCATCGCACGCTCCAGCTTGGCCCCGGCGAGCACCTGCTCCCAGATCCACTGCTGGCGCTCGGGCAGGGGGGCGACAGAGTGTCGAATCGCACCGCCCCGGCCCCTGGAGGACCGTCGCGGGGGCAGTGGGGACGGCGGAGGGCTCATGTACGGCCACATCGCCCCCAGCTCCGCGGCCCCGCGCGCTTGGGCCTCCTCCAAGGGCAGGATCGCCCGGGCGTTGGTGTCAAGCTCGCTCCGCACGTCGGGGATCTGGGCCTGGACCTCGGCGATGCTCCACGGATACAAGAGAGGCTCGCGAGAAGCGATCGACCCGCCCCGACCCGACCCGATCCCGATGCTTCACCATACGCCGCTCACCGACAGCGGGTTCCCGAAGTCGGTTTCCCCACGGTCAGGGCCCCGAGGGGCGCCTTGGGGGCTGCCCCCAAGCCTGAGGGGTGCCTTATACCCACCGTCCCGGTTGTGTCAAGATGTTGGCCCGTGGGCTTCCCCCGCGTCTTCGACGCCGACCTCGCCCAGCGTCGCCAAAAAGCTCATGCGCCACAGCGACATCCGCCTGACGACTTGTCCCTGCGTAGCCTTGGCGGAGCCGGATAAACATCTACACCCACCTGGACCTCTCCGACATCGCCCGCGCCGTGGCGGGCCTGTCGGCAATTGGAGGAGACGGGGACTGGGCAGAGGGTGCCCCCAGCGTAGGCGGGCACCTGGGCCGGGGGGGGGGAAGGTACTACAAGGAGCGACAGGCGTTCGGCTGCCGCAGTTGGCCCTCGACATGCAGTCGCCAAGCTGCAAGTAAGCACCATTCACGGCCCAAGACGGTGCATACGGGCTTGGAACTGGCGGCGGTACTCCATGGGGGTGAGGCCGGTTTCCTGGCGAAAGAGGATGGCCATGCGCTGGGGCCGGGCGAAACCGGTCTCGCGGGCGACGGTGGACATCGTCAGGTCCGTGCCGGCCAGGAGCGTCTTGATGCGTTCGGTCCGGACGCGGCGGATCTCCTGCAGGGGGCTGCGGCCGAGGTGGCGGCGGAACTTTCGTTCCAGGACGCGGCGGGACAGGGGCAGCTCGCGCAGGAGGGCGGGGACGTCGAGGGGCTCGCAGGCGCGGAGGCGGATGCACGCCAGGGCCCGCGCGACGTCGGAGTCCTCGATGCCCAGCGTGTCCGACGACTGCCGCATGACGACGTGCTGGGGGGGCAGGAGGATCGGCGTGGTGGGCGGCGGGTCGGCGCGCATGAGCCGGTCCAGCAGCTCGGCCGCCCGGTAGCCGATCGCCTGCGCGGGGGTCGCGATGCTCGACATGGGCGGGTGGGCGAGGTGGACGATCAGGTCGTCGTTGTGCGTGCCGAGGACGGCGATGTCCTCGGGAACGCGAAGGTTCAGGACGCGGCAGGCCTGCATGACCTCGAGGGCGAAGTGGTCGGCGGCCCCATACACACCGGCGGGTTTGGGCAGCGCTGCGAGCCACGCCAGCAACGCGTCGTGGAGGTCCATGCCCAGCGGGATGACGGCGAGGCTGGCCTTCTCGCCGGGGCGGCGGAGCACGTGCGGGCGGAACCCCGCGCGGCGGACGGCGCGACAGAAGCCCGCCTCCCGCCGGCGGGAGTAGAGGTACACCGAGTGCCCGTAGAACCCGAAGTGCCGCAGCCCCCGCTCCTGGAAGTGCCCGGCGGCCATCTCCCCGCACGCATCGTCATCGACGAAGACGGCGGGCAAGCGAACGCGGTGGGAGAGGTTGGCGAGGTTGACCGTGGGGATCCGCATCCGCCGCAGATACCACAGGACATCGGGGGAGAGGATGAGCCCGATCACTCCGTCGGGCCGCAGCCGACGCAGATGCTCGCCCGTCACCGCCTCGGGCTGCATCCACGTGAACGACCAGGGCCGGACCGGGTGGGCGTAGCGGATCACCCCGTCGGTGGCGCCTCGGCCGAAGGTGAAGCTCATGTCCGTCAGCAGGAGGATGCGGCGAAGCAAGTCCATGGAGCAGGCCTTTCGCGGTGCGGGCCCGGCCGGCCGGGCCCGTGGAAGTGCGACGCAAAACAGAACAACTTGTGCGCAATGCAGGCATTGCCACTCCGAGGAATCATCATAGACTGGTGTGTACATTGTTGACAAGAGGGCAAAGACATGACCAGTCGAATCGCCGGTGGATGCTTCCGCGGATTGGAGTTCCTGGAGGAGCGGGTGCTGCTGTCGGGAGGGCTGTACGATGCCGGGGCCAGGCTGGTCGATCCGGCGTGGTTCGAGGCGCTCGGGGACTCGCCCCCGATGGTGCTCTCCGACGCGCCGCCCCCCGCTGCCGTCGGCGCCGCGGGACGGGACGGAACCGCCCAGCCCGCCCCCAGGAGCGTGCCGGTGTCGCGGGAGGCCCTGCGGAGCGTCCCTTCGGCGGCCCAGGCGGGGGGGCTGTTCGCGGATGCGGAGTTCCCCCTGACGGTGCGCCGGGGGCTGGGAATGGCGGGGCAACTGCTCGTCGAGGTCGGCACGGCCGACGACGCCCTGGTGACCCGCTGGCTGGGCGGGCACGCGGCGGTGGCGTACTGCAAGCCCGACCGCACCGTCGACGCCAGGACGCTCCCCGACGACCCCGAGTTCTCCCGCCTGTTCGGGCTGCACAACACCGGCGGGGAGTCGGGCTGGGTCGCGGACGCGGACATCGACGCCCCGGAGGCGTGGGAAATCACCACGGGCAGCCGCGACGTCGTCATCGGGGTGATCGACACGGGGATCCTGTACACGCACCCGGACCTGGCGGGCAACCTCTGGACGAACCCGGGGGAGATCCCGGGCAACGGGCTGGACGACGACGGAAACGGGTTCGTGGACGACGTGCATGGGTACGACTTCTTTAACGAGGATCCCGATCCGCGAGACGACAACCGGCACGGGACGCACGTGGCGGGAACGATCGCGGCGGTGGGGAACAACGGGACGGGCGTGACGGGCGTGAGCTGGAACGCGAGCCTGATGGCCCTGAAGGTCCTGAACAACGCGGGGCAGGGCTACCTCTCCGACGCCGTCCGCGCCGTCAACTACGCCACGATGATGCGCACGACGTACGGGGTGAACCTCGTCGCCACCAACAACAGTTGGGGCTGGTCGGGCACGGAGGAGTACGCCCCGCTCCGTGACGCCATCGCCGCCAACGGCGAGGCGGGCATGCTGTTCATCGCGGCGGCGGGCAACGACTTCGAGGACAACGACGTCAAGCCCCACTGGCCGTCGAGCTACGACCTGGGCAACATCCTCGCCGTCGCCGCCACCACCGCCTCCGACCAGCTCGCGAGCTTCAGTTGCTACGGGCCCGGCAGCGTCGATCTCGCCGCCCCGGGGCAGGAAATCTACAGCACGATCCTCGGCAACGGGTACGGGTACATGAGCGGGACGAGCATGGCCGCCCCGCACGTGACGGGCGTCGCCGCCCTCGCCTGGTCGATCGCCCCGTACGCGACGATGGAGACCGTCCGCGACGCGCTGCTCTCGGGCGTGGACGTGCTCCCGCAGCTCAACGGGATGGTGAGGACGGGGGGGAGGCTCAACGCGCTGGGGACGCTGCTGCAGATGGGCCTGGGCGTGACGCAAAGCGACCCCGCGGCGGGGCAGATCGTCTCCACGATGCCCACGGAGTTCACGCTTCACTTCACCCAGGACCTCGACCCCAACTCCGTGCAGGCGGGCGACCTGACGGTGAATGGCCGCCCGGCCGACACGGTGACGCTGCTCGACGCGCACACGGTCCGGTTCCATTTTGACGTCTCGCCCGTCGACCGCGAGGGCCCGCAGACGATGGCCGTCGCCCCCGGGGCGGTCCTCTCGCCCGCCGGGGAGGCCAGTAACGCCTGGCAGCGAACGTTCTACTACGACGTGCTCCCCACGGCCATCGCCTCCACCACGCCCGCCCAGCACGCCGTCCTCCCCACCGCCCCCGCGGAGATCGTCCTGCACTTCAACGAGCACATCGACCCCGCGAGCGTGGGGATCGACGACCTGCACCTCAGCGAGGGGATCGTCACCTCCGCCCTCGCCCTAGATACGACGACCGTCCGCTACACCGTCTCGGGCCTGGTCCGTGACGGGGACGTGACCTATACGCTGGAGCGGGCCGCCCTCCTCGACGCCCACGGGACGCCCTGCGGGCAGCTCTCCGGGCAGTTCACCATCGACGACCCGCTCATCGAGCGCTACCGCTGCACCCCGTTGCCGCTGGACATCCCGGACCCCGGCTCGCTGACGGTGACGATCCCGGTGGACGACGACTTCACCCTCGCCGACGTCGACGTCGAGATGACGCTCGTGCATGGATACCTCGGGGACGTGCGGGCGGAACTCATCGCCCCGGACGGGCGACAGATCCGGCTGTTCACCCAGATCGGGCAGGACGACCGCCATCTCTACCGCACCGTCTTCGACGACGACTCCGCCCTCTCCATCCTCGACGCCGCCGAGCCCCGCACCGGGCGCTTCCGCCCCGAGCAGCCGCTGTCCGTCCTGGACGGGTGGAGCTCGCAGGGGCTCTGGACGCTCAAGGTCTACGACGCCTACACCCTCCTGAAGGGCGAGCTGAAGGAGTGGAACCTGGTCCTTGAAAAGGACCTCACGATCCCCCCGCGGATCACGCGGGTGCTGCAGCTTCCGGAGGAGGGCGGGCGGACCTGGGACGCCATCGACCACTTGGACGTCGAGTTCTCCGAGCGCATGGCGGGGGGGGCGGTGCTGTCGGGGGGCAACTGGGAGCTCGTCGGTGCGGGGGCGGACGGGGTGTTCGACACGGGCGACGACCTCGCCTTTGCGCTGACCCCGAGCTATGGCGGGGAGTTGTCGGCGGTGCTGGCGGTGGACGGGGGCGAACTGGCTCCGGGCGTGTACCGGCTGACGGGCGGGACGGGGCTGGTGGATCTCTGCGGGAACGCGATGGACGGCGATGGCGATGGGACGGGCGGGGACGCCTTTGTGCGGACGTTCACGGTCATGCCTCGCGTGTCGGTCCTTCCGTTCGTGGAGGGCTTCGAGGCGGGGTCGACGTCGCTGCTGGAGCAGTGCTGGGAACTCTCGCCGGGTCCCGACGGTCGGATCAGCGTGACGCGCTCGTACGGACCGCACGGCGGGGCGTACCACCTGACGATGGACCAGACCGCCGCCAATTCCGGCCCGCAGCAGGCGACGCTGCACATGGACCTCGCGGGGCGCTCGGGGCTGGTGCTCGACTTCTGGCAGAAGAACTACGGCTCGGTATACGGATCCTCCACCGGCGACGGCGTTTGGGTCAGCGCGGACGGGGTCGCGTGGACCCGCGCCGTCCTGCTGACCGGAGCGTACAGCAGCACGAGCTACCAGCACCACGTGGTGGACCTGGACGCGACGATCGCGGGAGCGGGCATGCAGTACGGCAGCAACTTTCGCATCCGCTTCAGCCAGGACAACGGAACGCTCGCGGACGGGGGGTTCGCCTTCGACGACATCCGCGTGAGCACGCTTGACCTGCTGGGCCCGCGCGTGGTCGCCGTCAGCCCCGCGGGGCAGTGTGACGCGCCGGTCACCAGCTTGAGCGTGACCTTCAGCGAGCCCATTGCTTCGGGCAGTTTCACCGCCGCCGACGTCCAGTTGATCAGCCCCGCGGGCCAGAGCCTGTCGCTGGCGGGCGACCCGCTGGACACCGGGGACGCCACGACCTTCACGCTGCCGCTGGCCTCAGCGCAGATGCTCGCGGGCGTTTACCAACTTCGCGTGGGGCCGGCCATCCTCGACCTGGCGGGCAACGCGATGAACCAGGACGGCGACAGCCTCGTTGGCGAGAGCGGCGACTACCACGCCGGCAGCTTCGAGATCCTGCCGTCCGCCGCCGGCGGCCCGCCGTACCTGGAAGGCTTCGAGCTGTCGTTGAGCGAGTTGGCCGGCTGGAGCTTCCGCACCGACGGGGGCGAGGTCGCCGTCGTTTCGCACTCCGCTCCGCACGGCGGCGCGGGACACCTGTTCCTGGGCCAGAACGTCGATGGCGCGACGCGCCAGGAAGCAGTGCTGCTGCTGGACCTCTCGTCGGCGGCCGGGCGAGACGACCTGTCGCTGGACTTCTGGCTTCAGGCGGTTGGGGACATCGGGGGCAACTACCTCGACCTGTACGTTAGCGGCGACGGGGCGTCGTGGGCTCGCGTGACGGCATACGAGTCGATCCGTCCGCCGTCGATCGATGAGTACCTGCACTGCGCGATCGACCTCGACGCCGCGCTGGGTTCGGCTGGCATCGACCGCGACAGCGACGTCTACATCAAGTTCGAGCATCGCGGCGACAGCGCCGGCGACGGGATGACCCTCGATACCGTGCGAGTGGATTTCCTGGACGTCTTCGGCCCTCGCATCATCGCCCGCACGCCGGTGGGAATGATCGCCGGCCCGCTGGAGGAAATCAGCGTCACGTTCGATGAGCCCATCGACGTCGCCACCTTCACCGCCTCAAGCGTCAGCCTGTCAGGACCGGCCGGCAATGGCGTAGCCCTGCAGGCCCCGATCGACAGCGGCGATGGGCGGACGTTCTTCCTCCGGCCCGTGGTGGGGCAGGCCCTGGCGGGCATGTACACGTTGACGATCCTGCCGGTCGTGCGGGACCTGGCCGGCAACCTCATGAATCAGGACGGCGACCCGGTGGCCGGCGAGACCGGGGGGGGCATCAACGACGTCTTCAAGGCGACGCTCCAGATTGGCCCCCCGCAGCCGGTGGCTGTCCCCTATGTCCAAGGCTTCGAGGACGGCGACATCGGGGCTCTGGGCGGCTGGAGCTTTGCCACTGGCGGCGCCGGGGCCCTGGAAGTCACCGATGCGGGCGGGCCGATCGGCCAGTACCACCTGCGGATGTTCCACCAGACCGGCGGCAGCCTCGCCAGCGCGACCCTCGCCTTGGACCTCTCCAGTGTGGCCGGGCGAGACGATCTGACGCTGGATTTCGACGCGCAGGCCACTGGCGGCATCAGCCAGAACCTGTACGTGAGCGTCTCGTCCGACGGGGTGAACTGGAAGGCCGGCCTGGACCTGCGCCCGGCCCCCGGGGCAGGCTACCAGCGATACGGCATTGACTTGGACCAGTTGCTGGTGGACTCGAAGGTCCCGGTTGGGGGGACGGTCTACCTGCGGCTCCGGCATTACGCGTCGACCGCCAACGAGGTGCTGACCCTGGACAACCTTCGTGTCAGCACGCAGGACGTCTTCGGGCCTCGCGTCGAGTCCTTCAACCCCCAGGGCGCCGTCGCCGGGCCGGTCGACACGTTGACGGTCGTCTTCGATGAGGCGATCGACGCGGCCAGTTTCACCGCTTCCGACGTCGTCATTCGCGGCCCGCTGGGCAACACGGCGCCGCTGCTGGGCGATCCGGAGGATCTTGGCGACGGCAGGGCCTTTGTGCTGCGCCTGGCCACGCCCCAGACGCTCGCCGGGCTCTACAGCGTCACCATCGGCCCCGATGTTCGCGACCTGGCCGGCAACGCCATGAACCAGGACGGCGACGCCGTCATGGGCGAGGCCGGCGACGCCTTCGCCGCCTCGTTCGCGGTCAGTTCGCAGCCGCGCTCCTGGCCGTACGCTCAAGGCTTCGAGTCCGGCGACATCGGCACGCTGGCGGGCTGGAGCTTCCAGGTCACGGGCACCGGCAGCGTCGGCATTGACGCCGACGATCAACCGCGAGGCGGCTGGCATCTGCGACTGGGCCAGGCCGGCAGCGGCACCTGTCAGCAAACCGCCACGCTGGCGGTCGACCTGTCCGGCGCGGCCGGAAGGACGGACGTCGAGCTGGACTTCTGGATGCAGCAGCTTACCTACACTGGGGGGAACACGCTGTCGATCCTGCTCAGCGCCGACGGCGAGAGCTGGTTCACCGCTTCAAGTTCGATCGGCGCGTCCACGGCAGGCGTTTATCATCATTACGCCCTGGACCTCGATACGGCCCTGGCCGCCGGCGGCATCGCGGCCGACGGCGTGGTGTACATCCGCTTCGCCCACACCGGCCATTCCGCGCCCTACGCCGTGACGCTCGACGACATTCGCGTCGACAGCGTGGACGTAATCGGCCCCCGCGTGATCTCGCACCACGTCCAGCAGAACGACTCGGCTCTGGCGACGCTGACGATCACCTTCGACGAGCCGATCGACCCCGCTTCGTTCGGCGTTGACGACGTGCGGCTGTGGAACCCGATGGGGGCGTCGATCGCCCAGATCGGTCAGCCCGTCGATAGCGGCGACCATCGCACCTTCAGCTTCGCCCTCACGGGCGACCACGCCGTCCGCGGCGTCTGGCGATTCGCCGTCGGCCCCAACATCTGCGACCCGCTGGGCAACGTGATGAACCAGGACGGCGACGCGATGGCCGGGGAGGCCGATGCCGACGCGTACACCGGTTCGTTCTCGCTCGATCAGCCCCTCGCCGTGGCCCCGCCCTACGTTCAAGGCTTCGAGGCCTTCAGCCCCGACCCCTTGGCCGGGTGGTCCTTCGACTGTACCAGCGGGAGCATCGCCATCGGGGCCGATTCCGCTTTCGGCGTGGCGGCCCTGCATGCCTACGAGCCGACCGCCCACCCCAGCGGCGACTATCACCAGGACGCCATCCTGCACGTGGACCTGCTCCATGGCGGCCAGCCCCGCAGCGGCGTTGTGCTCGACTTCTGGGCCCGCGAGTATGTCGGCGGCGGAACAGCCGCCGACGCGAGCGTCTGGATCAGCGTCGACGGCGGGGCCAACTGGACGCGGCTGGCCAACATTGCCGGCAGCAAGACCTACCAGCACTTCTGCTTCGACCTCGACGCCTTGGGCATGCCCTACACCAGCGACGTGCAGATCCGCTTCCGGCATAGCGGGGAGCGGGCGGGGGGGTTCGCGTGGGATGACATCCGCGTCCGCGACGAGGCGGCGGTCAACCGCGCCCCGACCCTCACCACCGTCGCTACGCTCCCCGGTGCGCGCGAGTACGAAGCGTACACCGTCACCTTCGACGCCCTCGCCGCCGCCGCCAACGAGGCGGACTCGGACGGGCAGCCCCTCCGCTTCCTCATCGACAGCCTCGGGACGGGAACGCTGACGCGCAACGGTTCGCCCGTGACGCCCGGGACGCTCCTGGGGCCGGGCGACAGCCTCCAGTGGCTGCCCCCGTCCGGGCGCTCGATCGCCGCGACCGCGTTCATGGTGCGGGCGTGGGACGGGGAGCTGGCGTCGGGGACGGCGGTGGCGGTGAAGGCGGACGTGTCGGCGGCGCCCTAC
>JAWLCQ010000071.1:0-21759 GCA_041687095.1 Phycisphaerae bacterium
GGACCCGCTGCGCTCGTCCTCCCTCCGCTCCGCCCCCTTGACGAGCCCGGGGGGTGACAGTTCTATTGAGACGTAAACCCCTGACACTTCTATTGAGACAGCACACGTGCCTTGGCTCCACCTTGCAGGCGGGTGTTCGCGGGGATACAGTGAAGCAGACGGGCAATCCCGTCCCGGAGGTTTGCAGCATATGGCTTTGGATTTCAACGGCGTCGCCGACGACTTCTTCGTGAATCTGAGCGTCCAGACCACGCTCGATCTGCCCAACTCGCGCGAGACGATCCTCCACTTCTGCGAGGCCGTCCAGAAGGAGTTCAACGACATGACGAACTTCTTCCAGCGCGAGGGGGGGGACTTCGTCCTGGAGGCCGATCACGAGAGCGGCTCGTACCCGTGGGTGGAGTTGCAGTCGCACCGCATCGCGGCGGGCTACTTCAACCCCCCGGACCTGGAGACGGCGTACCATCTGCACCGCTGGCTGCTGGACCGCAGCGTGTACTTCCTGGGCGTCAGTCCGCTGGACGTGGAATGCCTGGACGTGCTGCTGGGGTTCAACCTGGACTTCCAGGGCAACCGCGACGCCATCATCGCCGACGCCCTGTTCGGCAATTCGCCCGTCGCCGCCCTGCTTCTGGACCCCTCCGTCCGCCCCCTGGAGTGCGAGCCCAACCTGGTGATCGCCCTCGACGAGGAGTGCGCGACCCAGGCCCGGCTGTCCATCGAGACCCGCTCCAACAGCTACCAGGTCCGCACCGGGCAGTATGAGCCCGAGCCCATCAGCGTCTACTTCACCGTCCGCCGCTACCCCTCCCCGGGCAAGGTCCTGGACCTCGACGCCACGTTCCGGCGGCAGTGCGAGATGTGCGAGGATCTCACCTGGCGGGTGGTGATCCCCAACGTCATCGAGCCCATCGCGGCCGCGATCTCGTCGGCGGAGTAGCGGAACCCAGCCACGCACGCCGCCCCGCCGGGCTCGCCCCGGGCGCCGTGGTTTGCGCAGCGTAGCGGCTTGCCTTGGCGGAGACGGGAGCAACCACGTTTCGCGGAGCCCGCGACGGCTGCCAGTGCGCAAGCCCGAAGGGCTGCACGTGCTTGGGGCCGCCTGTGTTTCGGGCCGCATATGTTCCGCACCGCCTTCGGGCTGCCAGTCCGCAAGCCCAAAGGGCCTTACCGAGCCGCCCCCGCAAGCCCGTAGGGCTTACCGAGCCGTAGCCCAGGGCAGAGCGCAGCGCCGCCCTGGGTACGGGCGGTGGAATCCTCCCGCCCTGAAAGGGCCCAAGAGCGCCTGAGCGGTCTCTTGGGCCCTTTCAGGGCGGGAATTCGTGGAACCGCCTAACCCAGGGCGGCGGCCTGCGGCCTTGCCCTGGGCTACGGCTCTGAAAGCCCTTCGGGCTACACGTGCTTCCGGCCGCATGTATTCCACACCGCCTTTGGGCTGCCTGTGCTTCGGGCTGTTTGTTCCGCACCGCGTGGGCCAACGGGCGTCCAGCCCCTTCGGGCTGCATGTGCTCCGCGCCGCCCCGGCGTTCGGCCTCTTGGCCTGGCCCCACAGGCAATCTCCGTGTCGGTAACCGTTCACGGGAGTGCGGGCGATGAGCCCCACACCGCCTCGAAAAGGGGGACAGGCACCTGCGCGGCAAGAAGCATGCCGCTACGGAGCCAGTCCCCTTTTTCGAGGCTCCCTGCGCCTACCCCGCCTTCGGCTCCCGACGGGCCCTTTTCTTCACGCCTTCGCTGCTGTTTGCGAAGGCGGGAACGGTTACCCGTGTCGAATAGGATTGGGACAAGCGCGTGCGGGGGCGGAACGCGCGTCGATGGGTTGTCTATAGGTCACCGACGCGGAGCTGCTTCATTCTCATCCCCTGTATCCCCTGCATCCCTGCTCGTCTTCTGCGATCTGCCAACGTCCCTGCCAAGCGGGACGGGGGCGAGCAGGGCGCAAAAAGATGGCGGGCCTGCCGCGGGGGGGGACGGCAGGCACCGCCTCGGCATTCGAACTGGCCGGGGGGGAGCCAGTCCGAAAGGGGGTCAATGTCTTGTGGTGGCCAGCGATCCTTTGTGTCTTCGACCCTCAAGATCACTTACCATTCACTAAGGGGGAGTATAGCAGATCCCCGTAGGGATGCAAACAGAATATACGGGATTCACCTTATTTTTTTGCCGATCACGATTCCGGGCTCTGTCTGAACATAAATGGCTGTAATATAGTTGGTTACCGTGTCTGGTCCCGTTCGTTGCCCCCGCGAGGCAGGAGTATTCCGAGATTTCTGCCTCGCGTTTGGCAAGGGGCGGGTGTCCCAACCGATGCCTTCACAGGCGGCGAAGGGTTGCGTCGCGGGCGCCCCGGGAGCATAATCCGTCCGCATCGTCGAGGACCACCATGCCCGACTCCGACATTCATCCCGTCGCCCCTCCCGAGCCCTCTCTGCTGCAGACGTTCCTGTGGATTCTCGCCATCGTCATGCCCGCCGCCGGGGCCGGGGCGGGGGCCGTTGTGGCCCTGCTGGCTGATCGTGCGGAGGTGCTGGACGCGGCCGTGCTGCTGCGGGCGATGGGGTGGGCGCTTGCGGGGGCGTGGGCGGGCGGGGTGACGTGGGCACTGGCGTGGCTGGTGGGGGCGGGGCGAAAGCTGCTGGCGGCGGGGCAGGAGGCTACGCCCGCATCCAGGGAGATGAGTGCTCTGCCGCCGCTGGAACTCCTGCCGCTGTTGGCGCAGGAGCGGGCGCAGGAGCGCGAGCAGGAGCGTGCGGGCGAGGCGGCGGCGATGCAGGAGTTGGCGCGCGAGGTCCGCGAGCTTCGAGCGGAATTCCTCCTCCCCCCCGAGCACCTGGAGGCCAAGCGGCGGGAGCGGATGGCGAGGCGGGGGCAGGAGTTGAGCGTGGCATGTGAGAGCGCCCTGGCGGGAGGCCGTTTCGCCGAGGCGGAGGGGGCGGTGCGGGCGCTGGCGGAGGAGGTTCCGGGCGATGCGCGAGTCACCGAGTACTCCCAACGGCTCCAGCGGGCGCGGGAGGCGGCCCGCGAGCAGGACGTCGCCCGCGAGGTGGGGCGGGCGCGGGACCTGATGTCGCTGGGGGACTTCGCGGCGGCCGAGCAGGTTGCCCTGCAGCTCTGCCTGGAGCACCCGGAGGACGAGCAGGCCCGGGTGCTGCTGGAGCAGGCGCGGCGGGAGGGGAAGGCGTTTGCGGAGGAGCAGCGGACGCGGGGGTATCGGGAGGTGCGGCAGGCGGTGGAGCGGCGGCGGTGGCGGGAGGCGGTGGAGGCGGCCCGCAAGCTGCTGGCGGCGTATCCGCAGTCCCCCGAGGCCCGGATCCTCGCGGGGCAGTTGCCCACGATGGAGGACAACGCCCGCCTCGCCGAGGCCCGCGAGATGCGCGACCGCCTCCGCGACCTCCTCGCCCGCCGCCGCTACCCCGAGGCCCTCCAACTCGCCGAGCACCTCCTCGCCCACCACCCCGACACCCGCGCCGCCGATGAACTCCGCCAGCAACTCCCCAAGCTCCGCCAGCGCGCGGGAGAGCGCGGGGATGGGCGCCGTTGAACGCGGATCGGTGGGCAGGGATGCTGAAAGTCGGGGCCGTCCGTCGCGGAGGGAGCTGGCTGGAACGCGTTTCAGTCCTGCCGAGGATCGGACTCCAGCAGGGCCTCATCCGTGTCAGGACTGATGCGCCCGAGATTGGCGAGGTGGCGCACCAGGGACGTGTAGCTGACGTGCATCGCCTTCGCCAACTGCGCTACGCCCTCGGGGCTCTCAAGGGGGCATGTCAGGCGGCGAATGTGTTCGTCGACCAGCGACACGGGCATCAGGAGCATTGCGGCGAATGCATTGGCCCGCTTCTCGACCGGCGGGGGGGCCCAGGGCCCGGAGGCGATTGAGACGGTGCGGGCATACTCGCGATCATAGAGGATGTGGCAGAGTTCGTGGGCGATGGAGAACCGCCGGCCCGTGGGGTAGGTGTTGAAGAGGTGGTTCTCATTCAGAACGATGATGGGGCGATAGTCCGGCCCGGCGATTGCGATGGCGCGCAGGGCGCGGTCGCACAGGCGCGTCTGGCGGATCTCCACCCCGAGGTCTCGCACGGCGGGCTCCACGTCGACAAAGCCCTCGCCTTGGATCGTTGCCCACTGGTCCCGCAATTCCTCCGCCAAGGCGTACCCGCTTTGCCAGGGGTGGTCGATGGCAGTGAGCGGGGACTCGTTCGCGAGCCGGGCGATTTCCACCGGCTCACCGTGGGGATCGTATTGGCTGGCGAGAAGGCGTGCCAGGCCGAGCAGTTCGTCGTCCTGCAGCGTAGGGCTGACGGATCCGAACATCAGGGCCGCCTGGCAGGTGCCGGTGACGACCAGATCCGTCTGCGGCGGATGGATCAACGTTCCGGCGGCTTTGTGCAGTTGATCGCGAATCGCGTTGGACACGCGTTCCCACCGGGCCTGCACCTGGTCCTTCGCCCAGCCCAGTCCGGCGAGCATGGCCGTGCGGACGGGTTGGCGATGAGGAGACCGCAGATCGATGAGGCAATCGTGCAAGGTTCTCAGTCGCTCCGAATCGGGCAGCGACGATCGAAGGAAGGCGACGGCGTCGGAGGCAACGTCATGGAGTGCCCGGGCGACCGTGGCCGGATCGGTGAGGGACCGGCCCTGTCCATGGAGAAACTGATAGTGCCCGGGTTGTCCCGCCAGCCTGGATTCGCCCCAGGACACTTCGATTCCCGCCCCGCGTCTGCGGAGGACGACGTCAGGGAACAGGCCGCCTTCGGCGCATGCCTGCATGTGGTGACGTTGGGCCCACTCGTAGATTCGCTCTTCCAGTTCCTCATCGGTTTGAAACGGAGAGTAGGAGGCTTCCAGAGCTTGGCGGGCGTCATCACCTCGCGGGGCGGTGGGCAGACGCTCTTCGTGCAGTAGCGAATCCCAGTTCTCGGCAAGCCATTCCAAGAGCGGCAGCAGATACCAGCAGACGCCCTTGACCTGCACGCCTTCCTCCAGATGAGCGCAGAGGTTGCGCCCGTTCGCCCAGATCTCGAACTGCCCCCAGGACAGGGATTCCTCTGGCGTCGCGCCGAGCCCGGCGTCGGGATCGCGGTCGAACTCCACCTTGAACGCGAAGGTGTTCGTATCTCCGGCCAATCGCTGGTAGGTCGCCATTCGTCTACTCGCCGGTCCAGTATCGATCCAGGTCTCGCTTGGTTACTCGTCCCGACTTCACGAAGTCGCGCCTGATACGGGGGGGCACGTCTCGCCATCCGACCGGATACCCATGCCAGCGATGCGACCTGTGCTCTTGGGCGCAGTAGGCGCGCCCCTCATGGCACGCGTATCGCTTATCGCCATAGGGAACACTCTGCTCGAGCAACTGCTGGGACTGCCCTGGCGGCAGAGAAGGGCAAGGCGAGCCTCTTCGGCCCCGTTGCCAAGGCTCCTTGTGCTTCGGGTTGGGTTCGTAGTGTTCCATGGGGCACCTATCGCCGCAGCGTACCTATGATGGTATCGGCACTTGGACCGACGGGCAACGGGGATTCTCGCCTTGCCGGCGCCTCCGTTCCTTCCCGCGAAAATTCTTGCTCTGGGGAGGGACGCGGAGGGCCAGCGGGGGTTGCACTATCTGTGGCGCTTCCGCCATGCGCTGGGCGCGGGACGGAGCCCGCCGACGGAGCACGTCGAGAGCGGTTTCTGGAGATTCCGGCACTTCAGCGGAAAGTTGGGCCGTATGACCGATACAGGCAAGTTCGTCGAAGTGGAAGAGGAGATGCAGCAGCAGGCATCGGCCGCGGGGCAGGCGGCCGCCTCCCCGGATGACATCGCGGCCGTCGAGGCCCTCAACGCCGCCTACCGCAAGATGTCCGAGCAGCTCGGGCGGGTGATCGTGGGGCAGGCGAAGGTGATCGAGGAGGTCCTCGTCGCCATGTTCTGCCAGGGCCACGCCCTGCTGGTGGGCGTCCCGGGGTTGGCCAAGACGCTGCTGGTCCGCACGCTGTCGGACGTGCTGCACCTGGGGTTCCGGCGGATCCAGTTCACCCCGGACCTGATGCCCTCGGACATCACGGGCACGGAGGTGCTGGAGGAGGACCGCACGACGGGCAAGCGGGTCTTCCGGTTCGTCCACGGGCCGCTGTTCGCCAACATGGTCCTCGCCGACGAGATCAACCGCACCCCGCCCAAGACGCAGGCGGCGCTGCTGGAGGCGATGCAGGAGCACCGCGTGACGGTGGGGGAGGAGACGTTCAAGCTCCCCCAGCCGTTCTTCGTCCTCGCCACGCAGAACCCCATCGAGCAGGAGGGCACGTACCCGCTGCCCGAGGCGCAGCTCGACCGCTTCATGTTCAACATCGTCGTGGACTACCCGTCCCCCGACGAGGAACTGCAGATCATGAAGCAGGTGACGGGCACGTACGAGGCGCAACTGGAGCGGGCGCTGACGGGCGAGGACATCCTCCGCCTGCAGTCCATCGTCCGCCGCGTCCCGGTGGCCGACCACGTCTTCCAGTACGCCCGCGACCTCGCCCGGGCGACCCGCCCGGCCACCAATGAGGCGCCCGACTTCATCAACGAACTCGTCAACTGGGGCGCCGGGCCCCGCGCGAGCATCTACCTCATCCTCGCCGCCAAGGCCCGCGCGATCCTCCATGGCCGCTACCACGCCACCACCGACGACGTGCGGGAGATGGCGCTGCCGGTGCTGCGGCACCGCGTGATCACGACGTTCAACGCCGAGGCGGCCGGCATCACCTCCGACGAGGTGATCCTCCGCCTGCTGGCCGAGATTCGCCCCGCCCAGGAATCACTAACCTGACCGCCCAGCCGAAAGGGACCCGGAATGGACATCGGAGTCTGCACCAGCCCCGCCAATGTGCCGGAGCCCGTCGAGGGCCTCGCCTTCGTCGAGCCCACCGTCGCCGAGATGCTCTGCCCCAGCGAGGCGGAGGACGAGTTCCTCCGCCGCCTCACCGCCCCGCACCCGTCCCCCCTGCCCGTGCGGGCGGTCAACTGCTTCCTGCCCGGAACCCTCAAGACCACCGGGCCCGACGTGAACTCCGATGCGGTCGACGCGTTTGTGACCAGCGCGCTGCAGCGGGCGCAGCGGCGGGGGGTCTCGATCATCGTCTTCGGGTCGGGCGGGTCGCGGGCGGTGCCCGATGACTGGTCCCGCGAGCGGGCGACCGAGCAGCTCCTCGACAGCCTGCAGTGCTGGGGCCCCATCGCCGCCAACCACGGGGTCACCATCGCCCTGGAACCGCTCAACAGCACCGAGTGCAACCTCCTCAACTCCGTTGACGAAACCGCGGACCTCGTCTACCGCGTGAACCATCCCAACGTCCGCCTGCTGGTGGACACCTACCACATGCGCAAGGACGGGGAGGGCCCCGACTCCATCCGCCGCTCCGCTCCGCTGATCGTCCACGTCCACGTCGCCGAGCGCGACGGGCGCGGGCCCCTGGGGACGACGGGGGAGGACCAGCGGGCATACTTCCGCGCCCTCAAGGACGGCGGGTATCGCGGGGGCGTGAGCATCGAGGCCAAGTGGAACGACTTCCACGCCCAGCTCCCCGCCGCCGTCGCCGAGCTTCGCCGCCAGATCGACACCGCGTGAGGCCCCCATGATCCGCCACGACCCCTCCACAAACTCCCTCCGCCTGCTGGATCCCGACGCCCTGGCGAAGATCCAGCGGCTGGAGCTGATCGCGCGGGGCGTGGTGGAGGGGTTCGTGGCGGGGCGGCACAAGAGCCCGTACAAGGGGTTCAGCGTGGAGTTCGCCGAGCACCGACAGTACAGCCCCGGGGACGACCTGCGGGACCTGGACTGGCGGGTGTACGGCAAGAGCGACCGGTACTACATCAAGCAGTACATCGAGGAGACGAACCTCCGCGCGACGATCCTGCTGGACGCCTCGGGGTCCATGAAGTACCGCGGAACGCGGGCGCAGGCGCACGACGGGGCCCCGCTGAGCAAGTTCGAGTACGGGCAGTACCTGGCGGCGAGCCTGGCGCACCTGATGATCCACCAGCAGGACGCGGTGGGGCTCGTGACGTTCGACACGGCCGTGCGGAAGTACATCCCCGCCCGGTCCCGGGCGTCGCACCTGCGGGTGATCCTGGACGAACTGGTGCGGACGGCCCCGGGCGAGGAGACCTCGCTGGCGCCGATCTTCCACGACATCGCCGAACGCGCCCACCGCCGCGGGCTCATCATTGTGATCTCCGACCTCTTCGACGACCCCGAGCCCGTCCTCAACGCTCTGCACCACTTCCGCTACAAGAAGCACGAGGTGATGCTCCTGCACGTGCTGGCGGAGGAGGAACTGACCTTCCCCTTCGAGCAGTGGGCGCACTTCGAGGACCTGGAGGTGCAAGGCCGCCGCCTCCGCCTCGACCCCCGCAGCGTCCGCGCCGAGTACCTCGACCAGGTCCACCGCTTCCTCCGCCGCATCGAACTCGGCTGTGGGCAGATGAACGTGGACTACGTGCCCATGAGCACGGGACGGGGATTCGACATGGCCTTGGCGCACTACTTGGCGCAGAGAAGGCACTAGGGGGAGAAAAGGCACTAGGGAATAGGGACTAGGGACTAGGGGGGAGAAGAAGCAGAAGCAGCAGGACAGAAGAAGCGGCAGGGGCGGGAGCCGCGGGTGGGGGTGGGATGGTTGGAGGGGGGGGATGGATGAGAGATCGCCTGCGGCGGATCCGGGTGGGGCCGGTGGGCGACGGGATCGTGTGGCGAAAGGAACGTGCGATGACGCGGCAGGAAAGCTGGGACTGGGAGGCGACGAGCGCGGACGGGCAGATCCGCAGCTATCGCGACCTGCGCGCATGGCAGAAGGGGCGCGAGATTGTCAAACTCGTGTACGAGACCACGCGGACGTTCCCGCGAGAGGAGAACTACGGTCTGACCCAGCAGGTCCGCCGGGCGGCGGTCTCCGTCCCGTCGAACATCGCCGAAGGCTATGGTCGCGGCAGCCTGCCGGACTACCTTCGCTTTCTCCACACCGCACGTGGCAGCCTGTACGAGACGGAGACGCAACTGATTCTGGCCTACGACCTGAGCTACCTGGCCGGCGAGCAGACGCAGGCGCTGCTGGAGCATACGGATGAGTGCTCGCGGGTCCTGCAGGGCCTGATCGCCAGTCTGCAGAGAAAGCAGGAATGCAGCTAGTACCCCAACATGTTGACAACGCCGGGAGTAGCGGACCCCGCGGAGCGATCCACCATGCCCCCGCGCCCCCCCATGTGCGCACCGCCTCTTCCCTCTTCCCTATTGCCTGGTGTCCCCCGCCTATTGCCTATTGCCTATTCCCTAGTGCCTCTCCTCCCCCGCCTATTGCCTATTCCCTAGTCCCTAGTGCCTCTCTTCCCCCCAGTGCCTCTTCTCCTGTCCCTAGTGCCTCCCTCCGCCCATGACGTTCCTCAACTACATCATGCTCCTCGCCCTTGCGGGGGTCGGGATTCCGATCCTGATCCACCTGCTCAACCGCCGCCGCGCGAAGGTGGTGGAGTGGGGGGCGATGCGGTTCCTGATGGCGTCGGTGGCGTCGCGGAACCGGCGGATCCTGCTGGAGGAGCTGCTGCTGATGGCGCTGCGGTGCGTGCTGGTCGCGCTGCTGGTGGTCGCCATGGCCCGGCCGTTCCTGCCCACGCGGAGCTTCCTGTCCTGGGCCATCGTTCTCCCGGCGGGGATCCTCGCGGTGGTGCTGCTGGCGGTGGCGGTGACGTCGTGGTCGTACCGGGGGGCGAGGCGGTGGCTGCTGGGGGCGGCGGGGGGGCTGCTGCTGCTGTCGGGGGCGGCGGTGGCGGTGGAGCACGTCCGCCAACAGCAGCAGTGGGGGCCCACCGACGGCAGCGCCAAGGACATCGCCATCGTCCTCGACGGGTCGCTGTCGATGACGCTGCAGAGCGATGGGGAATCGAACTTCGCCCGCGCCATCGCCGACGCCCGCGCCGTCATCGCCGCCCTCCGCCCCGGGGACGCCGCCAGCATCCACCTCGCCGGTCCGCTCCCCCGCCCGCTCGTCCCCAGCCCCATCTCGGACAAGGACGAACTGCTCGCCCGCCTCGGGGACGCCCGTCCCATCGGGGGGTCGCTGCAGGTCCTGCCCGCCCTCAACGCGGCCGTGCGCGCCCTGGCCCAGGGCCACAACGCCCCCAAGCGCATCGTTCTGATCACCGACGCCCAGAACGTCGGGTGGGACCTCGCCAGCGAGGGCCGCTGGGAGTTCCTCGCCGGATCGCTGGGGCAGCTCCCCACGAAGCCCCAACTCATCGTTCGCCGCCTCGTCCCGCCCCCGGCCGTCCACAACCTGTGCCTGACCGACCTGGCCCTGTCGCGCCCCATCGTGGGGACCGATCGGTCCGTCGGGATCGACGTCAGGATTGCCAATGGCGGAACGGCCCCGGCGGGGGGGACGGGCGTGACGCTGTACGTCGACGGGCTGGAGATCGAGCGCAAGGAGGTCGAGGCCATCGTCCCCAACGCCTCGCAGACCGTCTCCTTCCGCCACCGCTTTGAGACCGACGGATACCGCGTGGTCTCCGCAACGCTGGAGGGCGACGACGACCTGCCCGGCGATAACGCGCTGCAGCGGGTGGTGCACGTGCTGGAGGAACTGCCCGTGCTGCTGGTGGACGGGGCGCCGTCGCCCGAGCCCCTTCGCGGGGCGGCGGCCCTGTTGGAGTTGGCCATGGCCCCGCGGGGCGAGGAGGGCTCCGGCGGCCCGGCGGGCGGGGCGTCGCGCGGCGGTGCGGTGCAGGATCCGCCCATTCCGCGGTTCCTCCTCCGCCCGCAGACCCTCTCCGCCCTGGAGCTGGCGAACGTGGGCGACCTGTCCAAGTACCGGGTGATCGTCCTCGCCAACGTTCCCATCCTCCCCAAGGCCGGGGCGGATGCCCTGGAGCGTTTCGTCCGGCGGGGGGGCGGGCTGCTGATCGTGCCCGGAGACCGCTGCCGCAGCGAGTTCTACAACGAGTGGATGGACCGCGCGGGCCGGCGGATCGTGCCCGCGCGCCTCACCGAGCGGGCCGTGGGGGGGGAGGCGGTGCACTGCGCCCTGAAGACCTTCACGCACCCCGCCCTCGCCACCCTCGCCGACACCACCCAGTCCGATGCCGAATCCGCCCTCATTCACGCCTTCTGGGCGCTCGACGTTGATGACACCGACGATGCGGTGCGGGTGGCGGGACGGCTGGACTGCGGGGCTCCGCTCCTCGTCGAACGCCGCATCGAGAAGGGGTACGTGCTGCTGTCGGCGGTCGCGTTCGACGAGCGGGACACGAACCTCCCGCGGCTGCAGTGCTTCGTCCCGCTGGTGCACGAACTGGTGCATTTCCTGAGCGTCCCGCTGTCGGAGGCGTGCAACGTCCGCCCGGGGGCGGAGGTGGCCCTGCCCCTGCCCGCCCTGCCCGACCTCGCCCGGCGCGTCGCGGCCGGGGACGTGCTGGAGGTCGCCACGCCCGACGAGCGGGAGGCGCCCGCCCAGGCGGTGGTCTTCTCCCGCGAGGGGCGGCTGCGGGTGCGGTTCCCCGAGACCCGCTGCCCGGGGCTCTACCGCATCGCCCTGCCCGACGGGCAGCGCGAGCCCGACACCCGCCGCGCCGCCGATGGCCCTCACGTGCCCTTCGTCGTACTCTCCGACCCCGCCGAGTCGCGTCTCGACGGTCTGGCGGAGGGCGACTGGGAGCGGCTGGGCGGGCGCGTGGACCTTGCCCGCGCCGAGTCCACCGACGAACTCACCAGTTTCATCGCCGGGGGGGTGCCCGGGCGGGAGATGTGGACGTGGCTGGTGGTGCTGGCGGTGCTGACGGCCATCGGGGAGATTGCCCTCACCCGCTGGATCGCCATCCGCCGCAAGGCCCATGCCATCCGCGCCGTCCGCTTCGGTGAAGGCGGGATCGACGTGCAGAGCTTCCGCTCCCGCGCGGAGGAACTGCTCGCTGTCCCCGCCGCCCCGGCGGGGGCGAGTTCCGCGAAGGGGGGCCGCGCATGACCTTCACCGTGGAATCGCACTACATGCTCCCCGCGAGCCTGTCCACCCCGCTGCTGGCGGTGATGGCTGTGGCGGGGGCGGGCGTGTGGGCCGCCGTGCACCTCATCCCCCCGCCCGCCTCGCGCGCGGGGCGCCTCGCCCTGTTCGCCGCCCGCGCGGGCGTGGGGTTCGCCGCCCTGCTCGCAGTCTTCCAACTCCTCCTCCGCGTGCTGGTGCTCGGGACCCACTGGCCGCTCTGGCCGCTGGCGCTGGCGGCGTCGCTGGCGGTGGAGACCGTCCTGGGTCTGTACGGGCTGGAGCGACGGACGGTATCGCGGCCGCTGGGTGCGGCGCTGGCGGGGCTGCGCGTGGGAGTGCTGCTGCTCCTGCTGGCCATGCTCCTGCAGCCCGTGCTGCCCCTGGACCTGAGCCGCACGCTGCTTCGCACGCTCACCGTGCTGGTGGACGAGTCGGCCTCCATGCACGTGCCCGACACGCAGATGACCGTGCCCGAGCGGGTGCGGCTGTCGGAGGCGCTGGGCGTGACGGAGGCGAGGCGATTCTACCGCCTCGACGAGACCGCCGCCGCCCTGGAGGGGCTGCGGGACACCGTGCAGGTGCGGGCGGACTGGCTCACCGCACTGCGCGAACTGCCCGAGGACGAGCGGCAGGAGCGGCTGGCGGAGCAGCGGGAATCGCTGCATGACGCCTTCACGGAACTCACCGAGCGGATGGACGAGCCCATCGAGTCCATCACCCGCGCCACCGACGGCCGCCTGACCCTGCCGCAGGAGCTGACGACCGCCCTGCAGGACGTTCGCACGAAGCTCCGCATCCAGGTGCGGGACCGGCTGGAGGAGGCGGGGAAGCTCACGCAGCGCGAGCACGAGGGGCAGCTCGCGGGGAACCTGGAGCGGTTGCAGTCCGACGCGGAGCGGAGCGTCGCGGGGCTGACCGCTCTGGCGGAGGCCCTCGAGGGTTTGGCCGAGAGGCTCGACGAGGCCTTCTACGCCTCCCGCGACCCCGCCGCCCGCCGCCGCATCGACGCCGTCCTGCACGAGTCCCGCCTGAACCTCGCCTACCGCCTCCTCCTGCACCGCGCGACGCCCGAGGGCGCGGGCGGGAAGCAGGAGGCGTCGCTCCTGGACCGCCTGGAGAGCGAGTATGCGGTGACGCTCTACACGTTCGCGTCCGCTCCGCAGGAGTTGTCGAGCGAGCGGCTGCGGAAGGAGAGCGGGGAAAGAGCTTCGACGGATCCCACCGACGCAGTCGGTGGGCTTGGGGAAGAGGGTTTGCAGCCTTCGTCGCAGCCCTCGTCGCAACCCTCGTCCCAGCCCTCGTCCCAGCTTGCATCGGAACCTGCATCGCAGCCTGCGGAGGCCTCTGGGGACGCTTCGGTGGTTGCGTCCGCGAACGCGTCCGCGGGCGCAGCGAAGGGCAAGGTGTCCGAAACGCTCCCCGCCGAACTGGAGCAGACGGACCTTGCGTCGGCGCTGCAGGCGGCGGTGGCGGACGTGCGGTCGGACCGCCACGCGGGCGTGCTGGTGCTCAGCGATGGGGCGCACAACGCCCCGGCGGAGGTCCTCCCCGTCGCCCGCCGCCTGGGCCTGCTCCGCCTGCCCGTCTGCGCCGTCGCCCTCGGCAGCGCCCGCCCGCCCACCGACGCCGCCATCCTCGCCCTCGAGGCCCCCGACACCGTCTACGCCAAGGACACCCTCTACCTCACCGCCCGCCTCAAGCTCGACGGGCTCGCGGGCAAGGAGGTCCGCGTCTCGCTCTACGACGGAACCCGCCTCGCCGACAGCAACACCGTCCGCGTCCCCAACGTCGACGCTTTCCGCACGCACGTGCAGCTCTCCGATACGCCCGAGGCCTCCGGCACCCACAGCTACCGCGCCGTCCTCGACCCCCTCGACGGGGAGGTGCTGCAGAGCAACAACGAGCACCCGCTGCTGGTGAGCGTCACCGACGACCGCCTGCAGATGCTGCTCGTCGAAGGCCGCCCCCGCTGGGAGTTCCGCTACCTCAAGAACCTCTTCGCCTCGCGCGACCGCACGGTGAAGCTGCAGTACGTCCTGTTCCGCCCCGACGCGGTGGGGGGGCTGGAGGCCCGCAAGCGAACCGTCGCCGCCGCCGGCCGCCCGCCCGCCGAGGTCGAAGCGACCGCCCTGCCCGAGTCCCTCGAGGAGTGGATGAAGTTCGACGTGATCGTCCTGGGCGACGTCGATCCCGCGGACCTGCTCCCCGCCCACCGCGAGGCCATCCACCGCTTCGTCACCGACCGCGGGGGCACGCTCATCGTCCTGGCGGGCCCGTCCTTCATGCCCCACGCCTACCGCGACACGCTCCTGGGCGACCTGCTGCCCGTCCGCGTGGAGCCCCTCGCCCCCGACGCCCCCGCCAACGCCGCCGATCCCAAGGCGGGCTTCCGCATCGCCCTCACGCCCGAGGGCGCCCAGTCCGTCCTGCTCCGCCAGTCCGTCGATCCCGACGAGAACGCGCGGATCTGGGGGAGCTTCCCGGCGATCTACTGGCGGAGCCCCGCCGCCGCGGCCAAGCCCGGGGCGGAGGTCCTTGCCTTCGCCCTCCCGCCCCAGGCGCCCGACTTCCTCCAGGACGACCCCGCCCAGGCGCCCGACCGCTCCGCCCTCGAGAAGCGCCGCCTTTTCCACCGCGCCAACGCCCTGCTCGCCGTGCACCGCACGGGGATGGGGCAGGTGCTGTACTTCGCCACCGACCGCACGTGGCGCCTCCGCTACCGCAAGGGCGACGTCCACCACCACAAGCTCTGGGGGCAGGTTCTGCGGTGGGCGACGGCGAACAAGCTGCCCGCGGGGACGGACCTCGTGAAGCTCGGGACCGACCGCGCCCGCTACGGCCCCGGGGAGCCCGTCCGCGTGCGGGCCAAGCTCGTCCGCTCGGACCTGTCCCCCGTCGTGACCAAGGAAGTCGCCGCCAGCATCTACAGCGGCGAGCAGCTCGTCCTCCGCCGCCCCATGGACTACGAGCCCGACTCCCCCGGGATCTACGCCGCCGACCTCGGATCCCTCCCGGCGGGGACGTACCGCGTGCGGCTCGAGGGGGCGCCCGTGGCGGACCTGCTGGCGGGCGAGAAGATCGAGAGCGTCCAGGCCGATTTCGCCGTCGCCGCCGCCGCCGCGAGCGAGCGGACCGAACTCGCCGCCGACCGCGGGCTGCTCCACCGCCTCGCCACCCTCACCGGCGGGAGCGTCGTCGCCCCCGCCCACGCCGCCGATCTGCTCCAGCGCTTCGGGCCCGGGAAACTCACGCTGCGGGAGCGGAGGCAGTACGTGATCTGGAACGGTTGGCCGTACCTGGCGGCGATCCTCGTGCTGCTGACCGTCGAATGGGTCCTCCGCAAGAAGGTGGGACTGGCATGACGACCAACGCGATCCCCATGAACGAGAGCGTCCCGGCGTCCATCGTCGCCACGCTCCGCCGCCTCGTCCGCCGCGCGCGGGCGGTCATCGTCCTCCGCGGCCTCGCCGCCACCGCCGGGGTCTTCCTGGGGACCATCCTGCTGGTGATGGCCGTCGATGCCTCCACGATCCTCCCCGACTGGACCCGCTGGGCGATGACGCTCTCCTCGCTGGCGGTGACGGTGCTGACGGGGATCCTGTTCCTCCTCCGCCCGCTGGTGCGGAGCTTCACGCTCGCCGGGGTCGCCCGCGCGCTGGAGTCCCGCCACCCCGAGCTGCACGAGCGGATCAGCTCGGCCGTCGAACTGCTCAGCAGCCCCGACGGGCCCGACCTGCGGGGCTCCGACGCCCTCATCGCCGCCCTCGCCGCCGAGGCCACCCGCGACGCCGCCGCCGTCCAGGTCCGCCGCGAGATCTCCTGGCGGACGGTGCGCCCGTACCTCGTGCCCCCGGGGGTGTTCGTGGCCGTTCTCGCCGGGCTCTTCGCCGTCCGCCCCGCCGAAACCGCCAAGCTCCTCCAGCGCGCGGTCGCCCCCTACCTCAACCTCGCCAACGTCCAGGCGGGCGACATCCGCCTCCGCCCGGGCAGCGTGGTCCTCACGGCGGGGGAGCGGCTGACCGTCGAGATCGAGGTCGCCAACACCAAGGTCTCCTCCGCCCGCCTCCTCCGCCGAGGGGGGGCCGAGGGCGAGGCGGCCGTGCCGATGACGCCCCTTCCCGCGCAGGACCCGGCGATGCGGCGGTTCGCCTTCACCACCGCTCCGCTGGAGGCGGGCTTCCGCTACCGCGTCCACGCGGGCGACGGGCTCACGGAGTGGTACGACGTCGTCGTCGTCGCCCGCCCCGTGGTGGAGCGGACGGACGTGCTCTACGAGTTCCCCGCCTACACCCGCAAGGCCGCCCAGGCGATGAGCGACTGCACCGGGGACGTCCATGCCGTCACCGGCACGCACGCCACGCTGACGGTGTCGCTCAACACGCCCGTCGACGCCGCCGAGATGCTCGTCGAGGGCAAGGCCTTCGCCACCGGGGAGGTGCTCGGGGCGGGCAGCGGGACGATCGAGGTCCCGCGCTGCATCTTCCGCTTCGACCTGCCCGACAAGCTCCGCGGGAGCTACCGGCTGCGGCTGACCAAGCGCGAGCGCGGGCAGGACGTCTCGGTCCTCACGGAACCGCGGCGGATCGAGTCCGCCCCCGACGACGCCCCGCTCGCCCGCATCACCGCCCCGCAGGCGGTGCAGATGCGCGTCCGCCCCAACGACCGCATCCCCATCGCCTACGCCGCCAGCGACCCCTTCGGGCTCACGGGCCTCTCCCTCCGCCTCGCCGTCGACGGCCGCGACCTGCCGCCCATCGACCTGCCGCTGTCCGACGATCCCAACTCCGCCAACCTCGTCGCCGCCGGGCACACCGTGCTGGACCTCCGCTCGCTGGACCTGAAGAACGCCCGCTCCGTCACGTTCCAGTTGCGGGCGGTGGACTCGCTCCCGCCCCAGCGCGGGGGCCCGCAGGTGGGGTTCTCGCGGCTGTTCACGCTGGGGCTCGACTCCGCCGCCGAGTCCGTCACCCGCCAGTTCGTCCTCGCCGAGGAACTCGTCCTGCGCGACACGCTGCAGGCGGTGCTCAAGGAGCTGCAGGCGGCGAAGGAGCAGTCCGCTCCCCTGCGCAAGGCGCTGCAGACGCTGCTGACGGGCCTGCAGGAGGAGGCCAAGGCCCGCAAGGCCGACCCCGACGCCTACCTCGCCTCCCACCCCGCCGGACCGCTCAGCGAGAGCAACACCGCCCGCATCGCCGCCCTGCACACGCACCTGACGGCCGGGGAGCGGCAGCTCGCCGCCGCCATCGATCGCCTCGGGGGCGGGACGTACAGCGGGGTGGTGACGCAGCTCCGCAAGCTCAGCGACGAGCACATCGTCCGCGCCGATACCGTCGCCTCCCAGATCCCCCTCACCGACGCCGTCCGCCTCCGCGCCGACCTCGCCGACGAGACCGACTTCCAGATCGACCGGGCGATCGGGATCGTCTCGGAGATGCTCAAGCAACTCAGCGACCTGTCGGAACTCGTCAGGAAGGCCCAGACCTTCGAGGAACTCGCGGCCGAGCAGGCGCGGCTGACGGAGGCGCTGGCGGCGATGCAGAATCCCCCCCCCCCCCCCCCCCCGCAGGATCCCGCCTCGCAGCCCGCCTCCGCACCCGCGGGAGCGGCCGCGGGTCCGCAGGACCCCGCCCCGGCCCAAGAGGCCGTGAACCCCGAGGAGTGGCAGCAGCGCCAGTCCGACGTCGCCAAGCAGTTGGGCGAGATGATCCGCCAGACCCCGCAGGCGTTCCGCGAGCAGTTGGGGACCGAGCGCGAGCGGGCCCGCGACCTGCTCGCCGAGGCCCGCCAACTCGCCCAGCGTCAATCCCAACTCGCCGACGTCACCCAGCGCGTCACGCCCATCACCGCGAGCGACAAGCAGCTCCGCCAACTCGCCGAAGAGCAGTCCGCCCTCGCCCAACGCGCCCGCACCGAACTGCCCACCACCCAGCCCGCCGACACCATGACCGCCGCCGCCGACGCCCTCCGCACCGAGCGGACCGCCCAGGCGCTGGAGCAGCAGTCCCACGCCGCCGACTCCGTCGCCCGCCTCGCCGAGCACCAGCGGTTCGAGCGGGAAGCCTACCGCCTCTCCCGCGAGGCCCAGTCCCTCGCGGAACGCCAGGAGGCCCTCACCGCCCAGGTCACCGCCCGCCGCGACGAGCACGCCGCCGCCCAGCAGGCCGCCCAGGACGCCGCCGCCTCCTCCGCCGCCGCCCGCAAGTCCGCCCAAGACGCCGAGTACCGCCTCACCGGGGAACTCCAGAAGCTCCAACGCCAGCAGCAGCAGGTCCTCCAGCAGGCCCAGAAATTCGAAGGCGAACTCCAGCGGAACCCGCTCACCACCCGCGCCAAGAACGTCAAGCCCTCGCAGTCCATGGCCGCCGCCGCCCAGAACATGACGGCCCAGAACCTCCCCCAGGCGGTCAACCACGCCAAGGCAGCGATGCAGCACGCCGACAACCTCGCCCGCCAAGCCGCCGAGGACGACAAGCAGGCGCAGCAGACGGCCGCCCTGGAGCGGACCGTCGACGCCGCCGACAAGCAACTCGCCGCCGCCCGCACCGCCCAGCAATCCGCCGAGTCCGCCGCCCGCACCGCCGCCGACACCGCCCGCACCGCCGCCACCGCCGCCCAGAAGGCCCAGCAAGCCGCCACCGAAACCGCCGCCCGCGCCGCCGCAGCACAAGCCGCCGCCCAGGACGCCGCCGCAAAACAAGCCCCCGACGCCGAGGACAAGCAGAAGCAGGCCCAAGCCCTCCAGAAGGAGGCCGACGCCGCCCGCGCCGCCGCCGAAAAGGCCCAGCAAGCCTCCGCCGCCGCCGCCCGCACCGCCCAGGAAAAGAAGGCCGCCGCCGACCAGGCCGCCCAGGCCGC
Source organism: Phycisphaerae bacterium (assembly GCA_041687095.1). Lineage (GTDB taxonomy): Bacteria > Planctomycetota > Phycisphaerae > SM23-33 > SM23-33 > JAWLCQ01. The sequence goes on from JAWLCQ010000071.1 coordinate 18,843, forward strand.
CCACTCCGCCGTCAAACCCCGCGACGACGCCCGCAAGCAGCTCGACGAACACCGCAAGCACGCCGCCGCCGCCGCCCGCCTCGCCGCCGAGTCCGCCAAGCTCCGCGACGCCCAGAAAGCCCTCACCGAACGCGCCGCCGCCCTCCACGACGGAGCGGCCCGGGAGATCGCCCAGAACAACTCCGCCGCCCAGAAGGCCGATCAAACCCGCCAGCAGGCCGAGTCCCGCGCCGCCTCCGCCAAGCAGCAGCTCGCCCAACTCGCCCCCCAGCAGCAGCAGCTCGCCCAGCAGGCCGGCAAGCTCGCGGAATCCGCCGCCCCCGCCTCGCCCGCGGCCAAGCAGGCCCTCAAGCAGCACGACCCGACCATGCCCATGGAGCAGGCGCAGGCGGCGATGGGCAAGCAGGACCCCGAGCCCGCCGCCCGCTTCGCCGCCGCCGCCGCCGAAACCGCCCGCCAACTCGCCGACGCCCTCCGCCAGCAGGACGCCGCCGCCTCCCCCTCCGCCCTCCACGCCGCCGAGCAGGCCGCCGCCGCCCGCCAACTCCAGGAGGCCCTCGACAAGCTCCACGCCGCCCAGCAGGCCCGCCAAGCCGCCTCCGCCGCCCGCAAGACCGCCAACGCCGAGAAGAACGAGTCCGCCGCCGCCGCCGCCCAGTCCGACCCCGCCGCTCGCGAACTCGTCGAAAAGGCCAACGCCGAGGCCGCCCACGCCCAACGGGCCGCCGATGACGCGGAGAAAGCCGCCGCCGCCGCCGAAGAGGCCGCCACCGACGCCCTGCAGGCCGCCGCCGAATCCGCCACCCGCGCCGCCGAATCCGCTGCCACGGCCCTCCCCGACGACAAGGACCGCGCCCAGACCGAAACCCGCAACGCCGCCCACTCCGCCGCCAACGCCCTCCAGCAGTTGCGTGAATCCGCCGCCCAGCAGCGATCCGCCGAGCAGTCCGCTCGCACCGCCGCCGAGAAATCCGCCGCCGCCGAATCCGCCGCCCAGCAGGCCCAGCAGCAGTCCGCCGCCGCCGAATCCGCCGCCCACGCCGCCGCCGCCCAGGCCAAGACCGACGCGGCCGCCAAGGCCCCCAACGCCCCCGCCTCCCAGCAATCCGCCGAGCAGGCCCGGCAGAAGGCCCAGCAGGCCCAGTCCGCCGCCCAGCAGGCCAAATCCGCCGCCCAGGACGCCCAGAAGGCCGCCCAGCAGGCGGGCAAGCAGACCCAGGACGCCGCCCGCGCCGTCGATCAGGCCCGCAAGAAGGCCCACGACGCCATGCAGCACGCCCTCAAACTCGCCGAGCAACTCGCCGCCGCCGAGCACGCCGCACGCTCCCAGGCCCAGCAGAAGGCCCAGCAACTCGCCGATCAGCAGAAGCAGCTCCGCGACCGCACCGCAGAGGTCGCGAAAAACCGCGAGCAGCTCGCCGCCCGCATCGCCGCCGAGCAACTGGGCAAGCTCCGCGAGGAGCAGAAACGCCTCGGGGAGGAGGTGGCGGCCATGAGCGACCGCGTCAAGCGCGACGCCCCCCAGCCCGACCGCATCGATACCCACGCGGCGAGGGCGGCGATGGAGGCGGCGATGCAGTTGGAGACCGGCCAGCCCGCCCCCGCCGCCGCCAAGGCCGCCCAGGCGGCGAAGCAACTCCAGGACCTCGCCGACCGCCTCGACCCCCCGACCCATGCGGACGGGGTCCAGGCGGGCGAGGGAGAGGGCGGTGCGAGCGGTTCGGACGCGCCCGCCTCCCCGCAGGGCGAGGGGCAGGGCGAGTCGGGATCGCCCCCGGCGGGGCAGAAGGAGCCCGGGGCCCCGAACTCCCAGGAGCCCGCCCAAGCGGCCGATCACGCGGCGCAGGGCGGGGCGGAACCGGGCAAGGAGCCCCCCGGCGGGCAGGCGCCGGGCAGCCCCGCGCAGAGCGGGCAGGCCTCCCCGACGGCCCAGGGCCAGGCGAATGCGTCCCCCAGCGATCCGCCCGCGCAGGGAAGCGCCGCTCCAGGCGGGGCGGGTTCGCCTTCGGAGTCCGTTCGCGTCGAGGGCTCGACCCAGCAGGAGCCCGACCAGGTCGCCCGTGACCTGCCCACGGCCAACGAGGCCCTGGAACGCCGCAAGCTCGGCCGGGAGGTCGCCGACCTCGCCGCCCGCCAATCCGCCGTCGCCGCCGCGCTGGAGGCCCTGGCGAAGAACCATCCCGAGGACCTCGTCCCCCCCCAGCAGCAGCACCTCACCCGCGGGACGGGACGGCTGCAGGACGGGATCGAACTCCTCCGCCGCCACGCCGACGACCTCGTCCCCGACCCCGCCGCCCGCAAGGAGGTCGCCGCCGCCGCCGCCCACCTCGAGCAGGCCGCCGCCGCCCAAGCCCAGGCCCTGGCGGCGATGGCGGCGTCCAACCCCGCCGAGTCCGAGCAGAAGCAGCGGTCGGCCGTCGGGGCGATCAACGCGGCCGGCGATGCGCTGGAGCGGCTGGCGACGCGGCTGAGCGAACTGGCGGGGGCGTCCTCGCCCCTCGAGGAACCCGAGGAGGCCGACGGGCACCTCGCCGACGCCTTCGAGGCCGCCGACCAGGCCGCCCAGTCCATGGAGATCCCCGACGCGCAGAAGGCGCAGGAACTGCTCAACCAACTCATGGCCGGTGCGGCGTCGCAGGCCCAGCAGATGGGCCTCGCCCCCGGAGCCCCCATGGGGCGGATGAGCATGGCCAACGGGCCGCACAGCCCGGCCCAGGCGGCCGTGGGCGGGGGGATCGGCATGGTCGCCGTCGACCTCACCCCCGCCGAACTGCAGAAGCTCGGGCTCGGGCCCGCGTCCGGGGGCCGGCGCCCCCGGGGGCCCGGCGCCCACGGGGGCCCGGCGCCCCCGGTGGCCCGGCGCCCACGGTGGCCCGGCGCCCACGGCGGCCCGGCGCCCACGGCCCGGCGCCCACGG
>JAWLCQ010000072.1:0-21480 GCA_041687095.1 Phycisphaerae bacterium
GAGAACGCCACCGGGGAAGGCCAGTACGACCCCGCCGCCGAAGGGCTCGGGGACCTCATCGCCGTCCTCCTGGCGCGGCAGGACGGGATCGCGGTCGTCGAACGCTACCGCCTGGACGCCCTCACCGACGAGCAGGCCCGCTCGCTGCAGGGGCTCACCGGCTCCGACTACGCCGTCCGCGCCGGTCAGCTCGTCTCGGCCGACACCGTCATCACCGGGCGCTGCTTCCAGCTCGACGGAAAGCTCACCATCCACGCCACCGCCATCGACATCGCCACCGCCCGCGTGTCCGCCAGCGAGCAGCTCTCCGCCCGCCCGGAGTACCTGGTGGAGACGTCGCTGCAGCTCGCCCGCAGCCTGGCCAAGCAGCTCTCCGTCCCCCTGCCCGCCATCGACCCCAAGGACATCGACCGCTCGCCCCTGGCGTCGCTGCACTTCGCCAAGGCCCTGGGGCACTACTACGCGGGCGACATGGACGCCGCCATCATGCAGTTCATGCGGACGATCGACCTGGACCCGGACTACACGGAGACGCACTACTGGTCCGCCCTGGCGTACCTGAAGCTCGGGGAGGACGCCCACGCGATCATCGACCTGGAGGCGTTCCTCCGCGAGCAGCCCGACAGCAAGTACGCCCCCGACGCCCGCAAGCTCCTCGCCGAGGCGCAGGAGCGTGAGAAACACTCCCCCGTCCCCCGCCTGGGCCCGACGACCCAACCGGCGGGGCAGCCGTGAGGGGCAGGCGGACTTTGGAGTGCGGTGGCGCAGACACCGCTTTGGTACCCGTTCACGTTTTCACTGACAGTCCGCCGAAGGCGGAAGGGCGCGAAGAGAAGAAACAGCCCGAAGAAAGGGATTTCGCAGATTCTGAGATTGCGCAGATTGAGGAGAAGAACATCTCCCTGTTCTGGCATCTGTGCAATCCTGAAATCTGTGTAATCCCCTTCTCTCCGGCCGTTTCCTCTGATTCCCGTCGCCGCATGCACAGGCGTGAACGACTACCCGCTTTGGCTGAAGGATTCGAGGTGTACATGCATCGCCTTTGGATGATTCTCGTCTTGGCCGCGTGGGCGGTCGTGGGGTTGGGTGCGGGCTCTGCGCGCGCGGGGACGAACCTGGCCGTCTTCAACTTCCAGATGCAGTCCGACACGCCCCAGTGGGCGTGGCTGGAGAAGGGGCTGGCGGATCGCATCACCACCGACTTCGCCCGCGGGCGGGGGCTGCAGGTGACGGCGCGGGACCGCATGCAGGCGGTCGCCGAACGCGTCCGCTGGACGCCCGAACTCGCCCAACTGCCCCCCGAGACGATCCGGCAGATGCAGGAGGCGCTGCGGATCCACTACGTCGTCTCAGGCGTCTTCACCGTCACCGACGCCCACGTCGCGCTCACCGGGCTCGTCATCGACATGAACACGCGGAAGGAGGTCGCCCGCGAGACCGTCGAGGGAAGCGCGGACGACGTCCTGTCGCTCCAGCAGCAACTGAGCGCGAAGCTGCTGGCGTGGTTCACCCGCCGCCGGCCCGCGGACATCCTCACCGAGCTGCCCGCCTGGACGCGGTCCATCCCGGCCGCCCGGGCGCTGTACGAGGGCGTGGACCTCTACGACCAGGGGCGGTACGGGGAGGCGTGGCGGCGGTTCCGGCAGGCGGGACGGACCGACCCCGCCTACGTCGAAGCCGCCTACTGGACCGGGCGGATGTACTACTTCATGGACCGCTACGAACACGCCCGCCGCGCCTTCGAGCAGTTCGTCTACACCGACGGGACGCACCCCCGCGCGGGCGACGCCCTCAAGGAGTACCTCCACACCTACGAGAAGCTCGACACCCCGCCCGAGACGCTCCTGACGGTCTACGCGGACCTGGCGAAACGGTTCCCCGAGGTCCGCATCCACAACGAGATGCGGTCGGGAACCGCCCCCCTGCGGGCGGAGGACTGGCTGGCAGTGAAGAGCGGGCAGATCCTCGGATCCATCGGGAAACACCGCGAGGCCATCCTCACCGCCGAACGCGCCCTCATGGACCTCCCCGCCCACTCCGACCCGCGGAACATCGCCTACACCGTGGCGTTCGGAAACGCCCAGAGGCTCAACATGCTGACCGGGCAGGTCCTGTTCCCCCGCGGGCTCGACGACTTCTACAACGCCGAACCCATCCGCTTCGCCCGCGGGCGCACCGAGGCCGTCGGGGAATGCACCTGGCCGCAGGCGGTGCGGATGGTCCCGATGGCCGACGGGACGCAACGGGCGCACCCGCTGTACGTCTGGTGGTTCGTCGTCGCTCCCTCGGGGCACGTGTTCAAGTCCCTGCGGTTCTTCCCGGTCTTCGACACCGTCGGGACCGGGGAGGCCCACATGGGCGTCATCATGCACAAGGACAGCTACGCGGACCTCAGCGGGCGGGGCAAGTGGACCCTCCGCGACGCCGCCGAGAAGGGCCTGCTCTTCGACAACCTCCCCCCCAGCGGGCTGCTGCAGGCGCACGCGTGGCTGACCGCCGACGACCCCGCGAAGAACCCGGGCTTCCGCCTGCGGGGAATGCGGGCGGTCGCGGAGCTGCAGCGCGTCGGGGACCACGGATCGCTGCGCATCTCATGCGCCAACACCACCGAGTTCATCGTGGAACTCGACGGGAAGTTCGCCCGCCGGGGCCCGGGACTCCTGGGCCTGCTGGACCCGGGCGAGTACACCGTCCGCGTCCGCCCCGTCAACGACGACACGCCCCTGGAGGCGTGGACGGGCACGGTCCGCGTCGAGGCGGGGCAGACCGCCCCCGTCCGCGTCGAGTTGCCCTGGCGAACGGGCACGCACTGGGAGCGGTGGAAGCCCTGCGTCCCCCTCGGCCGCATGGCCGACGCGGAGGTGCTCTTCACCCAGCCCACCGACGATTGCCCGGCCCTGCAGGCGGACGACGACGCCATCCGCATGGTGTGGTCGCACGCGGGGGACCTGTGGTACGCCCGCAGCGACGACGCGAACACGTTCACCCCCCCGCAGCGCCTCCCCATGCCCATCGGCAGCGGGTGGCGGGAGATGGACCCGACGCTGCTCCGCGACGAGTCGGGGCGGTTCCTGCTGGCGTTCCGCTCCGACCGCGGAGCGGAGCGGAAGGCGGGGCTGTACGTCTGCTGGTCCCGCGACTTCGCCCACTGGTCCGCCCCCGTGCGGGTGAGCGAGGACTTCGTCCGCGTGTACGACCTGCTGCAGAACCGCGCGGGCGAGTACCTCCTCCTCGACGCGACCAGCGAGCGCCTGACCGTCCTCCGCAGCCGCGACGCCTACCGCTGGACGGCCGCGGGCGAGCTGCCGCTGAAGGGCACGGTGCACTTCGTCCGCGCGGTGCAGCGGGACGATGGCGACTACGACGTGTTCGTCACGCGGACGGAGCAGCGGAGTGCGGAGGACTTCTTCGAGTTCACCGACGCCACCCTGGAACACTACCGCACGCGGGACTTCATGACGTGGTCCAAGCCCGCGGAGATCCTCCGCCTCGGGGGCAACGACATCATGTTCACTCCCCTCCACCGCGACGGGGCGACGACGCTCCTGTGCGTCGCCCAGCAGCGCAACAGCCGCGAGACGTTCCTCACGGCGTACCGGGAGAGCCCCGGGGGCGATTGGGTGAGTTCGAGGCGGTTCGACGGGCTGATCGGGGAGGGCGGGGCAGCCGGGGCGTGGCATGGGCGGTGGGGATACCTCGTCGCCTGGAACGTCCAGCCGGTCCTGCAGTTCCCCTCGCAGGCGGAGGGCGTGTTCCTCATCCGCGGGCCCGACCTCGCCCCGTTCTTCCACCGCGAGTCGCTCGCCATCGCCCGTCTGCCCGGCGTGACGCTCGACGGGGACCTCGACGAGTGGCGGGACGTCCCGGCCCTGCACGCCCGCGAGGCGAAGAACACCTATGACCCCCGCCACTGGACCGGGCCCGACGACCTGTCGTTCTCCGTGCGGGCGGGGACGGACGGGGAGCGGCTGCTGCTGGCGGTGGACGTGAACGATGCGGAGATCCGCCTCGACGGCAAGCAGCCGTGGGAGAACGACGGGATCGAACTGTACTGGGACGCCCGGCCGATCGCGAAGCGAGGCGGGCCGCTGGGCGAGTCGTCGGGGCAGGTCATCCTCCCCCTGCCCGCCACCGACGGGCCCGCCGCGCCGCGCTGGTTCCTCAAGGACCACCCGCAGCCCCAGTCCCTCCGCGCCGTCTTCCGCCGCCGAGAGGGCGGGTACACCTGCGAGATCTCCGTGCCCCTGGCGGAACTGGGGTACGACCGGGCGGTGCGAGCGGGCGAGAGCCTCCTGCTGGAGGTCCAGCTCGACGACCGCGACACCGCGGGCGGCAAGCCCGTCTGCACCTACGCCAGCACCAGCGGCAAAGGCGGGGCGTACGCCCACGCGTACAACTACGCCCTGGCGACGTTCAACGGCCCCCCGGCCGACGAGCCGGGCGAAGAGTGATCCGGCGGCCTTTGGACTGCGGCGGTTCACCGCCGCTTTTCGACGGGCCCGCCCCCGCCATGCCAGTCTGCCTCTGCCGAACGACCTCGGGGGTGAAGCCGGCTGTGCGGTTGCCCGGACATCGAGGGCACGGCTTGCCGAGGGAGACTCCCGTGGAGATTCATGCGTTGGGTGCAAAGCGGCGGTGAACCGCCGCAGTCCAAAGGGGCCGCAACGTTGCACTTCAGTGGGGTAGCAAACCATCGGCGCCTGCGGCCCCCCCGGGGCGGGGCGGGCTGGGGCGGGCTACGGCAGGACGCTGCGGAGGGCGTCGAGGAAGCCCTGGCCCAGGCCCCCGCCGGTGAGGACGGCGTCGCGGAAGAAGCCGATCGTGCCCTCCCCGAGGTCCTTCAGCGGCTCTTTGGTGATGCGGAGTTCGCCCGCGTCCCCGTAGTAGCCCGTCACGTGCAACTGCGTCACCTGCTGCAGCAGCGGGGAGAGCAGCTCGATGAACGGGAGGCGGATGATGCCCTCGATGTCCTCCAGGACGGCCGTCACGACGTAGACGTCGATGGCCTGCGTGTCGAGGTTGACCGTGCCCCCCGGGCGGGGGGCGATGGCGACGACGGGCGTGGCGATGCGGCCGTCAAGGATGGTCAGCACCTCGCGCTCGTGCGAGAACGACAGGGCGACGTCCGTGTCGCGGGCGGCCGACGCGGGGTCGAGGCTCATCGCCCGCAGCAGCGCCGTCAGCACCGGGACGGAGCCCATCTCGCTGTCGCGGATGGCGATCGTTCCCCGCCCGTTGACGCCCTGCAACTCAAAGCTCCGGCCGGCGAAGCGGTAGGCGAAGTCCAGCAGGCCCGTCATCCTCGTCTGCCCCCCCTCGTCGCCGAACACCTCCACCGCCGTCGGAAGGTCCACGTCCGCCGCCCACACGCCCCCGCGGAACACCAGCGGGACGTTGGGGTCGAAGTCAACGCGGAGCAGCCCGCGGACGCGCCCCCGGAGCAGGTCCCCCCGCACGCTGCTGACGTCCACGCTGTACCCCTGCGCCAGGACGGCCGCGGTCAGGTTCCTCCCGATCAACCCGCGTTCGTTGGCCATCTCCCACTCCCAGAACCGCCCCGTCCCGAACACCGCAGGCCGCGCGGGGCCGGAGAGGCCCTCCACGCGGAGGTCCAGCTCGTAGCGGCCGCGAAGGTCGCGGAGATCCTCGGCCTTCAGCCGCAGCGCCGCCGCCCCTTGCCCGCGGACGGCCAGGGCGTCGAACTCCCGCCCCTCCAGCGCGAACTGCCCGCTGAGGCGGGTCTGTTCGAGCGTCTCGGGAATGCCCACCTGCGGGGGCAGGCGGGCGAGGTCGATGTCCCTCAGCGTCACCTCGCCCGTGTACGCCAGGGCGTTGCCGTCCGGGATCGCCGAACGGAGGTCGGCGGTGAACGACCCGCCCGCGCCCTCACCGCGAAGCTGCGCCCGCCCCTGCCCCCCGGGCGCGAGCGTCACCGTTCCCTGCAGGGAGGACAGCATGGGCTCGGCGCCCTGGCTCTGGAGCACGCCGTCGCGCAAGCGCACGTCGGCCGACAGCCGCCGCAGCGGGTCGGGCTGCTGCAGGCCCGTCAGCGAGAGCGTGGCGGTGAGGTCGGCGGCGGCGCGGAGCGGGGTCTCGCCGGGCACGATGGCGGCGGCTCGGCCGGCGGTTTCGACGGTGAGCTGCTCAGAGCCCGTCCCGCGGAAGCGGCCCTGCAGGTCCAGGCGGATCTCCGTCCCTCCCCCCTCCCCCGCCCCGCCGGTCAGCGCCAGGGGATCGAAGCCCTCGGCGTCGAAGGAGCCCTCGTACTGCGGGCCGGCGTCGGTGAGGCGGATGGCGGCCCCCGCCTGCAGCGAGCCCCCGGGCGTGAGCAGCAGAGCGTCGCGGATGCGGAGGCGGTCGTCCTCGAACTCCACGCGGGCGGTCTGCAGTTGGGCGACCTGCACGTCGTTGTCCCGCCACGTCCAGTCGCTCAGGCCCAGCACGAGTTCCGGGGCCATCTCGGGATGCCCGAGGCGGGCGGCGTAGAGGTTGTAGTGGCCGCGGAACCGCCGCACCGGCTCGCCCGCGAGGACGATGGAGGCCTCGCCGGAGGCCTGCAGTTCGACGGTCTCCTGCACGCTGCCATGGATCCGGGCCCGGGCGTTGATCGCTCCCAGGGGCAGCGGATCCCCGCCGCCCACGAGCCCCCCCAGGGCGTCGGTGCGGATGTTGGTCGCCGTCACCGACGCGCGGAAGCGCACCGGATCGCGGGGGTAGGCGGGCGGGATCTCGACCTGCCCGCTGCCCTCGACCGTCCCCCCAAACGCCTGCGCCGACAGCGCGGGGACGCGGAGCTGCCCAGCGGAGTAATCGAGGCGGGCGTCGAGGCCGCGGACCGTGCCGAGGCCGTCGGTGAGGACGGTCCAGTCGGTGAGTTCGACGTGCAGATTGGGATCGCTGGGCTCGTCGGGATCGGTGGCGAGGACGAGGCGGAAGGTGAAGGGCCCGCGGGCGCGGCGGAAGGGGTCGACGGCGAGGTTGGCATCGGCGGAACCGGCGCCCTGGACGACGAGCGGCCCCGTCGCATCGCCGTGGAAGGTGACGTTCGCGTCGGCGGACCCGCCGCGGAGTTCGCGGAGTTCGAAGGTGCGGCGGACGGCGGCGAGGTCGATGTTCGTGGCGACGGCTCGGCCGGTGTAGGCGATGGGGTCGGCGGCGAGGTCGACGGCCGCCTGCCCGCTCACCGCCCCCCCGAGCGTCTGGAAGCGGAAGGCGGTCGCGCGGAAGGCGCTGTCGCCGTACGCCAGGTCGGCGGACAGGGCGTCGAGGGCGAGCCCGTCGGACAGGACGACGGAGGCGTCGCGGAGGCGCCCGGCGGCGGTGAGGGCGAGGGTGTTCGGATCGGACAGCAGGCCCGCGAGGCGGACCTCGCCCGCGAAGCGTCCCTGCGCGGTCCGCAGCGGGATGCTTCCGTCAAGGACGGCGTTGACGAACTGGAAGTCCTCCTCGCGGAACGGGCGGTCGAACCGCAGCGTGCCCTGGACGCGGCCGCTGTTGGGATCGATGCGTGCGACGAGGTCGAGTTCCCGGTCCCGCGCGCGGCGGAAGGGGGCGGCGTGGAGGACGTAGTCCTCGCCCTCGCGGTCGACGGTGATGCGGAGGGCTTCGAGGTCCAGCAGTTCCTCCCCGTACCCCACCGTCAGGGCGAGTTCATGCAGGCGGATGCGTTGGAGGTCGACGTACTTCTGCATCGCCGGGTCGGGAGGCTCGTCGGGGGTGCGGAGGGGCAGGGGCTCGTCGGCGACGAGGTGGGCGTCGAGGGCGACGCGGCCGAGTTCCAGCTCGGTGAGCACGGGGGTGAGGGACGGCCAGTCGCGGAGGTGGACGCGGAGGGTGTCGACGTGGGCCCAGCGGCGGCCCTGGGCGTCCTCGAAGGCGATGCCCACGATGTCCGTGGGCCCGAAGTAGCGGAAGCGGACCTCCTGGACGGAGACGCGGCCCTTCCAGTAGTCGCCCAGGCCCTGCACGACCTGCGAGCGGATGATCGCCGGGAGGACGACCTCCCGGGCGGCCCACAGCAGCAGGAGCAGCACCGCCGCCAGCACGACCAGCGTCACGACCAGCCGTTTTGTCCATCGCCAGATGCGGGCGGCCATGCGCTACTCCGGGGTATCGGGGGGGCTGGGCGGCGGGAGGTCGGCGCCCGGGGCGGAGGGCGGGGCGACGGTCCCGGCGGGCGGGGCGATCGGGGGAGCGGGCGGGGGCTCGATGGGCTCGCTGTCGAGCGAGGGCGACGCCGAGATCGTGGCCGTGTTCTTCGGGGACGCCGGGGGGCGGATGTTCTCGCCCGTCACGGGGCCCGCCCCAAACAGCCACCAGCTCGAATGCTCGGCGAACCCGAACGCCGGGCCCGACGCGTAGAGGAACCGCCCGTCGTCCCGCCGGTACACGACGAAGCTCAGGCGGCAGGCGCTGGACTGCTCGACGGACTTGAAGGCGGCGGCTTCGGGGATGGGGGCAATGCCGAACGGCGTGGGGATCTGCGTTTCAGGGAGGCCCAGGATGTAGTCGTTGCGGTTGACGCCCACCCCCCCGCTGCGGAGTTCGAGGATGTAGTGGGCGTCCTCGCGGACGGGGACCAGCAGGGCGCCCGCGGCGAGGGCGCGGGCGCGGACGGCGGCGATGACGTACGTTTCGTCCACCCGCTCGACCAGCGAGGGGTCAATGAAAACCTTGCGCTCCTCCAGGAGGGAGAAGTCGAGCTGGTTCACCGCCATGTCCACGGCCGCCGAGACCAGAAGCTGCTCGGTGGCGGTGCGGGGGGTGTCGGTGACGCGGCGCGACCCGCACCCGGTGAGGCACAGGCCCGCCAGGGCCAGAAGACTGCAGGCTTTCGCCAGTTGCGCTATGTTCATTGCGGTTCCGTATCCCTTTTGCAGGTCCCGGACGTCCCGTGCCTGCTCCCCTGCGGCAGAAGCACTCCCAAACGCCCGGGGCCATGGTACAGGGAACGGGGCGGGGCGGCCAGCGCGAGTCCGGCGCGTAACACAACGCTTCGCACCCGGGGCAGCGGCTGCGGAGCGCAAGTGCGGCCGGGGAGACGGGCGAGCGGCGATGCTGCCCGTCCACCGGACCTGCGGGTCATTCTATGCCCACACCTCGGGCGTTTCCCCGAAATGCGGGTACGGAACACGCAGAATGTGGCGGATCACTTCGTGAAGATCACCCACAGCGCGTGGATGATGCCGGGGATGTACCCCAGGATCGTCAGCAGGATGTTGATCCAGAAATGCTTCCCGATCCCGACCTGGAGGAACACCCCCAGGGGCGGGAGCAGGATGGCCGCGATGATCCGCACGATGTCCATGCCGGTGAATGTGCTATGAGCGCTTACTTGGTGTGCCATTTTCCATCCTCGCCTTTCTCATACTTGTTCTCGACGGCGGACCAGGCGACGCGATGGGCGGCCTCGTCGCGCGACTCGTCGCCGCGGCGTTTGTCGGGGTCCTTGTACTCGTCGTAGGCGGAGTTGAACGCGGAGACGTAGATCTCCTGCGCGTGCTTGGGCAGTTTCTTCTTCAGGTTGTCCCGAAGGTCGTCAGTGCCGTCGTAGGGCATGACGGGTCTCCTCATCTCGCCCCTGTCGCTGCCGGGCCCTCGGGGGGCGAGGGGCCCGAGGGGCCGGCCCCTCTATCAGTGTAGACCCGTGGCCATGCCTGCATATGGGGAGCGCGGCGGGTCGGCCGTGCGAAGTCCCCGCATGGCCGCCCCCGGAGCGGGGCCCATGGGGGAAGGACACCGGGGGCGATAGAATTCCATGATCACCCGCACCGCGGGGGCGGTGCGGAGCAGACGACGGGGGTCCCGGCGCCGGAGCGGGGGCGGAATCGCTCCCCCCAGCGCCGCGGGGGACGCACTCGTCATCGACAGTCCCTCACGTGACAGGCAAGGAGACCGCGATGCTGGGTTCACTTCTTTCATCCGTAAAGGCCTCAGGCAAGAGGCTCGACAGCATGGACGAACTGCTGATCGAGGAGTTGCGGGACATCTACGATGCGGAGAACCGCATCCTGGGGGCGCTGCCGAAGATGGCCGACGCCGCCTCCGACCCGCGCGTGAAACGGGCCTTCCAGGAGCACGAGCAGGTCACGCGGAAGCAGCGCGACCGCCTGGACACCATCTTCCAGCGGCTGGGCATGAGCCCCGAGGGGGCGAGTTGCGACGGGATGAAGGGCATCCTGTCGGAGGGCGAGGTTTTGGTCAAGGCCGAGGGCGATCCCCGCGTCAAGGACGCCGCCCTCGTCGCCGCCGCCCAGCGCGTCGAGCACTACGAGATCGCGGCGTATGGCTCGGCCCGGGCGTTCGCCAACTACGTCGGCCGCTCGGACATCGCCGACATCCTCCAGCAGACGCTGGACGAGGAGGGCGAGTCGGACCACAGGCTGACGAACCTGGCGTACTCGGGCGTGGACGAACGCGCCGCCGAGGCGTGAGTCGTCCCCTGGGCCGCGCCAGGGCGGCGCGCCGCATAGAACGCACCCCCCGGGTGCCCGCGAGGACGGGCGGCCCCCTCGAACGCCCCCCCGCGCGCCGCAAGGCGCACGGGACCGGCCGAGGGGCGCCGCCCCCCTCCGCCCCTCACCGGCCCCGCACTCGCCCCGTCGGTCATCGCCCGACCCCGTGAACGAAAGGAACCGCATCATGCCCCAACTGCCCGAAACCGCCAAACGCGTCGAACAGCACTCGCCCGAAAGCGCCAACGATCGCATCCGCAGCGAGATGAACGAACGCCTCGTCCACTACGCCGCCCACCCCGAGGACATCGACGCCCGCCTCACGGAACTCGACGGCGAGTGGGACATCGAGCGCACCCTCGAAGCCAACGCCGCCACCCTCGCGCTGGTGGGGTTGGCCCTGGGATCGAAGTGGCGAACGTGGAACCTCCTCCCCGCCGTGGTCGCCGCCTTCCTCCTCGAACACGCCGTCCAGGGCTGGTGCCCCCCCGTGGAGGTCTTCCGCCGCCTGGGCGTCCGCACCATGGACGAGATCGACGAGGAACGCTACGCCCTGAAGGCGCTCCGCGGGGACTTCACGTACACCGAAACCGATACTTCCCGCCCCAACGTCAGCGCCACCGTTGCCGCCCACGCCGCGGCGGCATGACGAAACGGCCGCCGGCGCGGACCCGTTCCAGGAGATGGTAACCGTTCACGGGAGTGCGGGCGATGAGCCCCGCACCGCCTCGAAAAAGGGGACAGGCACCTGCGCGGCGAGAAGCGTGCCGCTACGGAGCCAGTCCCCTTTTTCGAGGCTCCCTGCGCCTCTCCCGCCTTCGCCGATCCCGCCTTCGGATCCCGACGAACCCTTTCTTTCACGCCTTCGCTGCTGTTTGCGAAGGCGTGAACGGTTCCAGGAGATGATTGTGCGGTCAAGACGGTCCTGACACCGCCTCCGGGCGCCCGATGGCGGCGTGGTACTCGGCGTCGCGGATGTCGCGCCATGGCCCCCCGTCGGGGGCGGGGCGGCAGAAGAAGAACTCGTCGGCCGGGCGGGCGTACGGGGTCATCCCCACCGAGCGGAGCATGGCTTCGATGCAGGGGGCGTTGAACACCCACCAGTTGGTGGGGTCGTCCTGGAGGCGGTGCTCGACGAAGGCGGCCTTGGGCCACCCGGGGGCGGTCAGTTCCTCCCGCCGGTGCATGGGCAGGTCGGGGGGCGGGACGCGGGCGGGGCCATCGTCCATCGTCAGCGACTGCAGGACGAGCAGTTCGCGCGTGGCACGCCCGACGGCCTCCAGGGCCAGCAACGGGAACCGCAGGTGGTACAGCACGCCCATGAAGAGCACGACGTCGTACCGCCCCGGTTCGCGGGCGAGGTCGTACACCTGCATCTGGCGGAAGGTCACGCGGTCCTGCAGGCCCAGGACGTCGCGGACCCAGCGGCCCTGGCGGAGGTAGTGCGGGTCGCTGTCGATGGCCGTCACCTTCGCCCCGCGCTGGGCGAGTTCAAAGCTGTAGAACCCGGCGTTGCAGCCGATGTCCAGCACCGTCCGCCCGTGCAGGTCCCCGGGCAGGTGCGGGGCGATCTGCTCCCACTTGAACCGCGGGAAGTCGCCCAGCCAGTGGTCCGGGGCCGTCTGCACCCCCCCGGGGAGGTAGATGTTGTGGAACCAGGGGCGCAGCTCCTCCACCCGCCGCCGCAACGCGTCGGGGGCGGGGGCCCGGGGGGTGCCGGCGTCCCGTGCCGTCTCCGTCTGCCGCATGGTCCTGCTCCTGTCTACTGCAGGGTTTCGCTGAATCCGCCGCAGGCGGCGCGGCGGCCCCGGCGGGAGGCGGCTTCGCGGACGTGGGCCTCCAGTTCGGCCGCCCTGTGCATGGCCGTGTGCCCCGCCAGGACCCGCCGGCGGGCGTTGACCCCCAGCTCGCGCAGCACCTCGGGCGGGGCGTCCAACGCCTCCATCGCCTCCTCGCAGCTCCGCGCGATCAGGATGTCCCGGTCCGGGCGGAAGAACTCCTCGAGCCCGACCCAATAGTCGCTCACGATGGCCGTCCCGCAGGCGGCCGCCTCGAACAGCCGCACGCTGGGGCTGTAGCCCGCCGCGACCATGTCCGTCCGCGTCACGTTCAGGGTAATCTCCTGGGCGGAGTAGAACTCCGCGTGCTCCCCGGGCGGGATGTGGTCGATCCACTGCACGTTCGTGGGCCAGCGGACGCCCGGAGGGTACTGCGGGCCGGCGACGACGAACCAGTCCGTCCGCCGCCGCCGCGCCGGTTCCAGCAGCAGCCGCTCCAGGGCGGGCTGACGGTCCTCGCTGTACGTCCCCAGATATCCCATCCGCCACTGCCGCTCCACGTTCCGCCGGTGGTACAGGTCCGGGTCCACGCTGCAGTACAGCGGGCGGGCGCAGGGCGAGCCCCAACTGCGCTCGAGTTCCGTGAGCGTCGGGCCCCCGGAGAACGAGAGGTACAGGTCGTACCGCGGGATCAGCTCGGGGCTCAGGTACTCGCACTCCCCCCGCCGCAGCGCCGCCAGCGTCACCGGGGTGTCGATGTCGTAGAACGCGCACACGCCCTGGGCGTGCTGCAGCGCCCAGTGCCCCACCTCGATCCCCCCCGGGACGTACGAGCCCACGATCACCAGGTCCGCATCGCGGACGCACGGGGCGTAGCGGTCGTAGAGTTCCTCCGTCGAGTCGTACAGGGCCAGGTCGCAAAAGCCCGGGGCGGGCAGGTCGCGGTTGTCCGCGTACCAGGGCACGTCGCGCTCCAGGAAGAGCACGCGGTGGCCCCGGTGGGCGAGCGAGCGGAGCAGGGCGCGGTACGTCGTCGCGTGGCCGTTCCCCCACGACGAGGTGATCGACAGCCCCAGAACCACGATCCGCATCGGGTCACAGTTGTCGGACGGGTACGGGATCATAGGGACAGCTTTCCTGTTTCCTGAAGGACGCCCTCGAGCAGCCGGGCGCGGTGAGCGTACGTGTGTTCGCGCAGGACCCGGCGGCGGGCGGCGAGGCCGATCTCCCGGGCCCGCTCGGGCGTCAGGGCGGAGAGGATCTCGATGACCTCCCCCCCGCTGGAGGCGACGAGGATCTCGCGCCCGGGTTCGAGGAAGTCCTCCAGCCCCCGCCAGGCGTCGGAGATGATGCACGCGGCGGCCCCGGCGGCCTCGAAGACGCGGGTCGCCGGCGACCAGCCGTACTGCGCCATGCTCTGCCGCGCGATGTTCAGCGTCGTCAGCGGGGTGCAGTTGAAGGCGTTGTGGTCGCGGGTGTAGACGTGCCCGACGTACCGGACGTTGTCGGGCAGCGCCTTGTCCCCCCACCCGCTGCCCCCCAGCAGGAACCGCCGGTCGGGAAGCGCGTTGGCGGCGTGGAGGAAGAACTCCTCGACCCGCCCCTCGCGGTCGGGCAGGCGGTTGCCCAGGAACGCCAGGTCCGCCTCGAACCGCGCTTCGGGGTCCGTCGGGTGGTGCGTGGCGGGGTCGACGGCGTTGTAGACGGTGATGCAGCGCTGGGCCCCGAGCAGCTCGTACTCGGCGATCACCGGAGGGCCCCCGCCGTAGGTGAAGATGAAGTCGTACCGCGGGATCATCGGGCGCAGCGGATCCGACGGGTCGCTCCGCACCCGCTCCAGCGTCGCCGGGGCGTCCACGTCCCAGAACCCCACGCGCGTCCCGTCGGACTGGAGATCGAGGACGGCCGATTCGAGCAGCTCGTCGAACACGCCCACTCCGCTGGCCTTGATCACCAGGTCGCTGCCGGCCCCGCGGCGGACGACGGCGCGGGCGGAGTGCTCGTCGGGGGCGTAGACCACCACGCGGGCCCAGTCGGGGTCGTCGATGTCGCGGTGCTTCTGGCGGTCGTAGGCGTCGGGCTCATAGAAGACGACCTCGTGCCCGCGATCCGCCAGGGCCTTCAGCAGGCCCCGGTAGTAGGTCGCCGCCCCGTTCCAGTACGCCGAGACCAGCGAGGAACCGTAGAATGCAATCCTCATGCCGTCATCCTTTCCGCCCCCGCCCCCCGCCCCCGCCCGACCGAGCCATCCAGGCCCAGGTCCTCGCAGATCTCCAGCAGTTCCTCGACGCGGTGGGCGCAGGTGTGGCGGGAGAGCACGGTCCGCCGCCCGTGGTCCGCCAGCGCCTTTCGCAGTTCGTCGTTCTCGCACAGGTCCCGCATGTGCTGCTCCATCTCCTGCCCGTCGCGGGCGACGAGGTAGTCGCACCCCGGGGTGAAGAGGCGGTCGGCGTCGTTCCAGGGGGCGCTGATGAGCGGGATCCCGCACGCCAGCGCCTCGAAGGGCCGGATCGTCGGGATGCCCGGCAGCGACTGCGCGTAGTACCGCCGCGGGACGTGCACCGTGAAGGCGTGGCGGGCGAAGACCCGCGGGGCGTTGTAGTTCGCCAGCCACCCCGCGTAGCGAATCCCCGCCCCCTCCAGCAGCGACACCGCCGGCGCCGGATACCGCACCCCGTGGATCGTGCACCGCAGCTTCAGCCGGCGGATGGGCTCGACGAGGAACTCCTGCAGCTCCTCCGACCGCTCCTCGTCCCCCCAGTTGCCGATCCACACGCACTCGCCCTCGCGCAGCCCGTCGGTCGGGCGGAAGACCCGCACGTCGGCCGCCTCGTGCCATGTCCACGCCCGCTTCGCCCATCCGCGCTTCATGTACAGGTCGCGGATCACCGACCCGAACGCCAGCACCCCGTCGTAGTGGTGCAGGTCGTAGCGCTCCATGGACTGGGGCTCGCTGACGCTGCGGTGGTGCGTGTCGTGGAAGAGCAGCCGGTAGTCCCCCCGCGCCTCGCGGTGCCGCCCCAAGGCCGCGACGAACTCCGGCTCGTTCCACTCGTGGACGAGCACGACGTCCCCCTCCCGGATCGCCCCGTCGAGGTCGAGCGTGCAGCGGTCGTAGAGGGTGGGCCACAGGTCGGGGTACGCCCGGCGAAAGCCCTGGAGGCTCTCGGGGCCGTGGTGCCGCAGCAGGTTGGAGCGGGACCAGGAATCCCACGGCTCGTAGAGGAGGACCTCGTACCCGCGGCGAAGCAGGTCCGACGCCACCCCGCGCACGAAGTGCGCATTGCCGTGGTTCCAGTCCGAGAGGATCGAGTGGTAGAACATCACGACGCGCATGGCAGGAACCTCCTGTCCTCTGCGAGGATCCGCAGTCCGTTGCGGTCCGCCCGGCGCCCGTTCGCCCGCGAGCGGCCGCGGCCGAAATGGTCACGCAGCAAGTGGTGGTAAAGGGACACGTACCGCCCCGCCATCGCCTCCGCCGCGTACCGCCGCGCCCGCTCCCCCGCCGCCGCCGCCCACCGGTGGCGCTGGGCGGGGTCGTGGAGCAGGCGGTTGGCGGCGTGGGTGAGGGCGGCGGGGTCGTCGGGGGGGACGAAGACGGCCGCCTCGCCCCAGACCTCGCGGAGCGAGGGGATATCGCCCAGGATCAGCGCGCAGCCGCACATCGCCGCCTCCAGCGCCGACAGGCCGAAGGGCTCGTAGCGGGCGGGCAGGGCGTAGACGCTGGCGGCGCGGAGGCGTTGGAGCAGGTCGCGGCGGTCGAGGGGGCCCAGGCGGATCACGTCCCGCGAGGGCGGGGCCCCGCGGTCGTCCCCGGCGACGCAGACCTCGCCCTCCAGGCCATCGGCGGCGCGGTGGAGGGAGGCGAGGTTCTTGGCCTCGTCCCAGAACCGGCCCGCCGACAGCACCCGCCCCTCCCGCCGCTCGAGGGCCACGCCTTCGATGCGGCAGCCGTTGTGGATCGTCACCGTGCGCGGCAGCGGGCCGTAGAGGCTCTGCAGTTCGTTCCTCATCGCCTCGGAGGGGGCGACGACGGCGTCGGCGGCGGCGAGCCCCGCCCGCACCCGCGCGCGGTACACGCTCCACTCCTCCCCCGGGGCCTCCCCCCCCTTCACCGCCCGCCACCACGACAGCACGCACGAGTGCCCCACCACCAGCGTGGGGGCCCGCCACGGCAGGTCGCCATGGCCGTAGTTGTTCAGGTGGATCACGTCCGGGCGCGTGCGGTTCTCCAGGTCCAGCAGCCACCAGGCGGCGAGGTCGACGTCGGCCCAGGGGTGGGGCTCCCACTCGAGGCGGTACGGGCCCTCGTGCACGCGGACGTTGGGCAGCTCCCGGACGACGGACCAGTGGGGATCGCGCAGGGGCGATCCCATCACCGCCAACTCGACGGACACGCCGTGAACCTGCATCTCGCGGCACAGCTCGATGCAGTACGTCCAGACGCCCCCGACGCAGTCCGTCGTCATGAGCACGCGCATGTTCAGGCGGCTCCCGGGAAGACCATCGCCTTCATGAACCCCTCGGGCCGCTCGTTCGTCGCGTCCAGCGCCTCGCCCAGGCGGTCGAGGGGGAACGTGTGCGTCAGCAGCGGGCGCGGGTCGATCTGCCCCGCGTGCACCATCTCCATCGCCTCGCGGATGCCCCGGATGTAGACGGACATCTCCCGCTCGTGGGCGTTGACGACGTCCAGGCCGTTCCAGTTCCAGCTCTGCATGTTGACCTGGCGGGGCCCGTCCTGGTGGTAGCCCGCGATGACCAGGCGCCCGCGCTGGCGGACGAGTTCGCCCGCGAGGTCCAGGGGCCACTGCTTCCCGACGGCCTCGATGACGACGTCGCAGAGGTCCCCCCCGGTGAGGTCGCGGACCTCCTCGATGATGCGCCAGTGGTCGTCCATGGCGACGACGTCGTCGGCCTGCATCCGCCGGGCCGTCTCCTGGGAGAAGGGGCGGCGGGAGATGGCGATGACGCGCGCCCCGGCGTTGTGGCAAAGCCTCACCAGCAGCGCCCCGAGGAACCCGACCCCGACGACCGCGACGGTCTGCCCGAACTCCACCCCGCTGCGGCGGAAGACGTTGACCGCGCAGCCCAGGGGCTCGCCCGGGAAGGGCTGGGCCTCCATCTCCTCGGGCAGGGGGACGATCCGGTCGGCGGGGGTGGTGTCGTACTCGGCGTAGGCGTGGTCGGAGAGCATGGCGACGCGCTGGCCCTCGCGGAGGTGGCGCACGCCGGACCCGAGGGCGTCGATGCGGCCCCAGCCCTCGTGGCCCAACTGCCCGGGGGACATGGGGTACTCGAACCAGGGACGCCCCTCCCAGGGGGGAAGGTTCGAGGCGCAGACCCCGCACCCCTCCAGCCGCACGCGGACCTCGCCCGCCCCCGGGGATGGAACGGGGACCTCCCGCACGTCGCACTCCCGCGGGGCCTTCAGCACCACTGCCTTCATCGTGTTCGTCATGGTTTGCCTCCCGGTGCGGCCTTGGCCGCGACTAGAACCGATCCCCCGCTCCCCGCGAGGGGCGCGGCGGGGACCGGCTGCGCCCCGCGCAGCCACTCGTACAGGCGCCGAATCCCCTGCCGCACGCTCGTGCGGGCCCGCCAGCCGGTGGCGGCGGTGAAGCGGCGGGTGTCGGAAACGTAGTACCGTTGATCGGCGATCCGCCAGGGCCCGAAGTCCGCCGCGGGCCGGTGCCCGTGCAGTTCCTCGATCCGGTCCAGCAGCTCCAGCAGGCTCAGCACGCGGTCGGGCCCCCCGCCCATGTTGAACGCCCGCCCGCACACCGCCGGGCTGCCCTCCCGCAGGTGCTCCTGCGCCAGGACCATCGCCTCGACGAGGTCCTCCACGAACAGCACGTCGCGGACCTGCATCCCGTCGCCGTAGATGCACAGGGGCCCGTCGGCCATCGCCTGCTTCAGGAAGAACGCCACCCACCCCTGGTCCTCGGTCCCGAACTGATGGGGCCCGTAGACGCAGCTCATGCGGAAGACCGTCGTGGGGATCCCGAAGGTGCGGCAGTAGTCCAGGACGTACTGCTCGGCGGCGCCCTTGGAGCAGCCGTAGGGGCTGTGGAAATCCAGCGGGCGCTGCTCGCCCACGCCGAACTCCCGCACCCGCGCGTCCACGGGCTGGTAGCGCATGCCCTCGCGGCGGAGTTCGATGTCGGCGAGGTCGCCGTAGACCTTGTTCGTCGACGTGAACAGCAGCGCCGGGGGGGACGCGCACATCCGCAGCGCCTCGAGCACGTTCAGCGTACCCCCGATGTTGACGTCGCAGTCCTCGCGCGGGTCGGCGAGGCTGGTGGTGACGGCGACCTGGGCGGCGAGGTGGTACACCTCCCGCACGCTCCGCACGCACTGCTCCAGCGTGAAGCGGTCGCGGATGTCCCCCAGCTCGAACCGCACGGCCGACCCGTACCGCTCGCGCAGCCACTCGAGGTTCTGCTCCACCCCCGGGCGCGAGAGGTTGTCGTAGATCAGGACGGTGCGCCCCGACTGCACGAGGCGATGGGCCAGGTTGGTCCCGATGAACCCCGCCCCGCCGATGACGAGGGAGGTGCTCTTCTCGCGCTCGTGCGCCCCGGGGCGGGCGCAGCGGGCGATGGCGGGGTCCGGTTGCTGCCAGAGGCGGTACAGGAGCTTCCGCTGCCCGTTCGTCCGGCGGAGGCCGAAGTGGTACTCCCGCTCGTCCACGTGGAACCCGTCCACCGTCGGGCGGTACGGGTCCAGGTCCTCCAGCGAGTACCAGTACACGCGGGGCACGGGGAGGGAGGCGGCGTCGGCGAAGCGCTGGAGGCACTCCGCATGCTGGTGCCTCCACGTGGAGAACCCCGTCTCGGTCACCCAGATCGGCCCCGCGTGCCCGTGCGCGTCGAGCACCTCCTGCAACTGGCCCAGCACGGTGGGCCAGCCCAGCCAGCCATCATCCCACGTCCCGGGGAACCCGTGCACCCCGACGACGTCGATGTGCTCCATGACCCCGCGGAGGAACATCAGCCGCAGCCAGTCGGGCGCTGGCGGGCTCATCCCGCCCAGCACGGTCTTCCAGCCCCGCCGGCGCGCCCAGTAGGCCGCCCCGCCCACCATCTCCGCGAAGAGCCTCCACTCCGGGTCCAGCCGGTAGTCCCACTCGCTGACGTTGTTGGGTTCGTTCCACAGCTCCAGGTACTCGAAGTGCTTCCCGAAGCGGTCGAGCACGAAGTCGAGCCAGTCGGCGAAGGCCTTGGGGTCCCGCGGGGGGCTGGACGTGGCGGGGCGGAGGCCCATCGAGGGGGGCGTGTAGAGGAAGCACGGGAGCACCTCCACCTCGGCGGCGAGGCGGGGGAGCAGCCAGTCGTACCACTCGGGCCCGTCCGGGCGGAGCCAGTCCGCCCACGACACGCCCGTCCGCAGCCGCCGCACGCCCAACCGCCGCAGGTCCTGCACGACGCACTCGGCGCGCTCGTACTCCCCGGGCGCGAACCACTCGACCAGACCCACCCGTGCCCCGTCCGGTCCGTCGGCGGCGCCCGGGGGAGGCCCCGGCGCCTTTCCATCCCTGGGCGATCGCTTCGTCATATTGCCAAGCCCCTTGCCATCAGCTCCTGCCTCATCTGGGGCGCGCGGTCCTCGACGACCCGGCCCTCCAGCCACCCGGCGAGTTCCTGCAGCCCGGCCTCCAGGGAGACCTGCGGGCGGTAGCCCAGGCGCTGGCGGGCGAGGGAGATGTCGGCGAAGCAGTGGCGGATGTCCCCCACGCGGTACTGCCCGGTGATCTCGGGTTCGATGGCGCCCTTCCCCAGCGCGTTCGCCGCCCGCCGGGCGAGGTCCTGCACGGTCAGCGGTTCCCCGCTGGCGATGTTGAGCACCTCCCCGTCCACCCCGTCGGCCTCCATGGCCAGGCGGCAGGCGCGGGCGACGTCGTGCACGCTCACCAGGTCCCGCCGCTGCCGCCCGTCCTCGAACAGCAGCGGCGGACGGTTGTTCAGCAGCCGCGAAGCGAACACCGCCACCACGCCCGTGTACGGGTTCGACAGTGCCTGGCGGGGGCCGTACGTGTTGAAGAACCGCAGCGCCGTCGCCTTCATCCCGTACGCCTGCCCCACCAGCAGGCACATCCGCTCCTGGTCGTACTTGTTCAGGGCGTAGACGCTGGCGAGTTCGGGGACCTTGCTCTCGGGCGTGGGAAGCGGTTCGAGGACCGCGCCCTCCCCATCCAGCAGTTCCCACAGGCCCTGCTGCAACTGCACCCGCGAGCGGCGGACCCCAAGGCACGTCCGGCCTCGTCCGTCGCGGTACAGCCCCTCTCCGTACACGCTCATGCTCGACGCCACCAGCAGCCGCTCGACCGGCCGCTCGATCAGCTCCTGCAGCAGCACCGCCGTTCCATTGACGTTGGTGTCCACGTACTCGGCGATCTGGTACATGCTCTGCCCAACCCCCACGGCGGCGGCGAAGTGGAAGACCACGTCCACCCCCGCCAGGGCCGCGCGAAGCTGCTCCACGTTCCGCACGTCGCCGATCTGCAGTTCGACCTCGGGGTCGAGGTACTCCGGCCTCTGCGCGTCGGGCCCGTGCACCTGGTGCCACAGGCGGTCCAGCACGCGCACGCGATGCCCCCCCGCCAGCAGTTCATCCGCAAGATGCGAGCCGATGAAACCGGCCCCTCCGGTAATGAGAACAGTTTTACTCATGGAAACACTTCCGTTTGGGGATCACTCGATTCCTGCCGCGGAAAGTATAGAGAGCTTCATCTTCCCCCCCCGTGCGCCCGGTCCACACCCGTGTACAGGGGGGGACACTCCCCGGAAAGCGCCCGCCAAGGGCAATGACCTAACTCTCACATGATGCGACGGTTACGCAACAGGCCTCGGGGCTCTGCCCGACCCGGTTCCCGGGATCCCCCGGTGCCTGCTGCGGTTTCTTCCGAAAGGCAGATACGCCGGGCTCCCGGCAACTTCGTGCGTTCACGCACTCCTCCCCCCTGGACACCCTCCCTCCCGCCGCGTTGGGGCTCCTTCGCTACACCCCCTGCCGGAGAAATGGACATGGAGGACCGTGCGCGAACCGCAGCGCGGGCGGCGCCCGCTCCCAATTTGGATTTTGGTAACCGTTCACGCGGCGCCCCCGGGGGTCAGAGAAAGACGGCCGCCATCCGAACCTCCCCACCGACCCCGCTCTCTTCCCTCTGCTCCCCACCGACCCCGCGTCGGTGGAAGGCGGCTATTGACTACTCGCGGGCCCCCACGAGCCTCTTGCTTCTTCTTCTTTTC
>JAWLCQ010000073.1:0-21062 GCA_041687095.1 Phycisphaerae bacterium
CGGGGATGAACGCGGACTCGTCGCGACGAAGCGAAGCGTAGACGGATGAACGCAGATACGGAGAGGGCAGGGATGCACGGGATGCAAGGGATCGGAGGGCAACGGGGTGGAGGGCAGAGGGTTCTGCGAACCGCCTATCCTGCTTCTTCTTATCCTTCTTCTCCTGATCTGCGTTCATCCGCGTTCATCCCCGCTCATCTTCGGGTGGTGTAGAGACCGACGCCTCCCGCGCGTCGGAAGCGTGTCGCGCAGCGACAGGCGAGAGCCCCGGACCGACTTACCGCAGCGCGCACCGAAAGCACCCCGGGCAACGCCGACGCCATTTCACCACGGATTCCCGCCCCTCCAAGGAATATCGCTCGACGATCTCCCAACCCCCGTTCCGCCAACCCCTTGCGAAACCGGATTCCCGCTCTGTGACAGCCCTCCCCGGGCTCGCCCCAATCCCATTCGGCCCGGCCGTTGCATCGTCCCGCGCGTGCCAGTCCGCAAGCCCACAGGGCTTTCAGAGCATAGCCCAGGGCAGAGCGGAGCGCCGCCCTGGGGACGGGGTGTCGAATCGTTCCGCCCTGAAAGGGCACAAGGGACCGCCCGGCGCTCTTGGGCCCTTTCAGGGCGGAAACTCCTGACGCTGCCTACCCAGGGCGGCGGCCTGCGGCCTTGCCCTGGGCTACGGCTCTGGAAGCCCCGACCAACTCCCGCCGCCAAGCCCGCGTGTGTGCCCCTGCCCGGCCGGCGCCCGCATGCCGCCAGACCTCCCCGGCAGGATTCCGCAAGCAGACTGCCCCAAAACGCCGATCCCAATAGGCAGACGAACACCGGTCGTCCCGCTGCCGGCCGAGCGCCTCGACGAAGGCGGCGGCAGCGCAATCGCGGACGTTTCGCGAAGGCGAGTGCCTCGCTAAACCGAACGTCTCATACGCGTTCCACTGAATTCTCGGGTGGGTGCCGTGGTTTGCGGAGCGCAGCGGCTTGCCTCGGCGGAGCCTTGGCGGAGACGGGAGCAACCACGTCCAATCGACGCTGCCTGCGAATGATCTGGGATGCGTATCACACAGGCGGACGTCTCGCGCAAGCCGGATGTCCCGCGAAAGGAGCGAACGTGGAACGCAAAGGTCTGGTCCTGGGGTGGCTGCTGCCGTGCGTCTTGGTCGGGGCCGTCCTGCTCTCCCTCGGCGGGTGCATGCCGTACGACGGCGACTCGTCGGGCTACAGCGGCGGCGGGAGTTCCAGCGGCAACTCCACCTGCGGGCCCTGCCGCGGGTCCGGACGCTGCAACTCCTGCAACGGCACGGGCCGGTTCCTCGGTTCGGGCGACACCGGATGCTCCACGTGCAGCAGCTCCGGCGTCTGCATCAACTGCGGCGGCCGCGGCTACTGGTGACCCCACGCCCGGCGGCGATTAAAGGTTCCTGACCCCTTTGCTTCTGCCCCTTTGCTTCCCCAGCACCAGGGCATCCCGGAGATCACGCCCGCGCTTCCGCTGTTCGCTCAGCTTCGCCGCTACACGCTGGCGGTGATCGCCGCGGCCGAGACTGCCGCCGACTTCGCGGCGGTGCTCTTCACCGATACACCTCCGGCAAGGACTTGAGGCTCAGTGTCCCCACGAGCCGCAACCGAACGGCTCTGGCGTTGCCGACATACGGTGAATACCGTATGCTGACTGGATAAGCATTCGATTCACCCCTTCCGACGTAAAGGAGAAGTGTGTGGCAAAGACGCGTACGATCGCAGAACTGCAGACCGAGCTTGAGCAGATGCAGCAGGCCCTGGAGGCCCTGAAGTGCCGACGCCAGGAGCTGGCGGGCGAGCTGGCGAAGGTGGACGCCCGCATCGCCACGCTCGCCGGCGGGGCCGGCCCCGGGGCCACTGAGGCCGCTCCAAAGACCGCGAAGAAGGCAGGCCGCAAGGCCGCCCGCAAGGCCCCGAAGCGCACCACCAAGGCTCCCTCCGCCAAGGCCGGCGGCAAGGCCCCTCGGGGCCTGCTCGTGGAGTCCATCCGCGCCGTCCTCGCCAAGGCCCCCGACGGCATGCGGGTGAAGGACATCGAAGCCGCCGTCCGCGAGGCGGGCTACCCGGTGCAGAGCAAGGACTTCTATACGCAGGTCGCGGTGGCCGTGAATAAGGTGCCCGGCGTCGAACGCCTGGGCCGCGGGGTGTACAAGCTCGCGGGCTGAGCCCCCCCTACCGCTACCGCAGCACGTTCGGGCCCGGAGCCGCTGGTTCCGGGCCCGTTCTCTTGTGGGCGGACTCCTGTCCGTCACAGCCCCTTTCGCAGCCACGCGAAGGCGAAACTGGCGGTCGGAGCATCCGCGCGTCTGCGCACAGGAAGGCGCGCCGCAGATCCCCACGACCACAGCCATGGAAACCCACAGGAACTGCGGCCGTATGGATCACACT
The DNA here is from genome assembly GCA_041687095.1 of Phycisphaerae bacterium. Classification (GTDB taxonomy): domain Bacteria; phylum Planctomycetota; class Phycisphaerae; order SM23-33; family SM23-33; genus JAWLCQ01. The sequence continues at coordinate 2,401 of JAWLCQ010000073.1, forward strand.
CCTTCTCAGGCAATCAATGACTCGCTCTGCCCCCGCGAGAGGGAATCGCTCGCGCTGCTGGCGGGCGCCCTTGCGGTGGCGCTACCAGGCGTAGGCTTGCGGCGCCTCTCCGCCGGGACCCGGGAAGATCTGGCCCAGGCGTGACCGAACCGAGGCGTCCAGCGGGACCTCCAGGGCCTCCGTCGCAGTGCGCACCTGCTCGGCCGTGCGGGGGCCGATGACCACGGAGGTCACCTCGCGCCGGTCGAGCAGCCAGGCCATGGCGACGGCGGCCTCGGAGGCGCCCAGCTCACGGCACAGCGCCGCGAACGCCTCCAGCTGCCCGCGGCGGGCGCGGGCTTCCTCGGACCGCTGGGCGGTCCGCCCGCCGGACGGGCTCTGGAGGGCCTTTCCGCTCAGCAGCCCGCCCGCCAGCGGACCCCAGGGAAGGATGCCGATCCCCAGCGCCCGGGCCGCCGGAAGCACCTCCAGTTCCGGCAGCCGGCACAGCAGGTTGTACCTGTGCTGCTCGCTGACGAGGCCGAAGAAGTTCCGCTGCTTCGCGGCCGCCTGGGCGAGGGCGAGGTCCCACCCCGCAAAGTTGCTCGATCCGACGTAGTCCGCCTTGCCCTGCGAGACGGCGATCTCGAAGGCCTCCCACGTCTCGTCCCACGAGACGCTGCGGTCCACGTGGTGCATCTGGTAGAGCTCGATGTGCTCCGTGCCCAATCGCCGCAGGGAGCCTTCGAGGTGGCGACGGATCTTGTACTTCGACAGCCCGCCGACGTCGTTGGGCCCGTCCAGCGGGTCCTTCATGGGCTGGTAGACCTTGGTCGCCAGGATCACCCGCTCCCGCCGCCCCCCGCCCTGGGCGAACCACCGCCCGATGATCTGCTCGCTGAGCCCGCAACTCTCGAAGTCCGGGTAGTGGTTGGCCGTGTCAAAGAAGTTGATCCCCACCTCCACGGCGGCGTCCATGACGGCGAAGGCCTCGCGTTCGTCGGTGAAGGTCCCGAAGTTCCACGTGCCCAGGCACAGGCGGCTGACCCGCATGCCCGATCGTCCAAGTGTCGCGTATTGCATGTTCAGTCCTCGTTGGCGGCGGTCCAATCCAGCACGATGCCCAGGTGCCCCTGCGGGTCGGTGTAGATCATGTCGTAGGCTCGCGGCGCCTCGGTGTAGGGCAGGCGATGGGTGATGATGGGCTCGACCTTCAGCGCCCCCGTCGCCATCAGCCTCCAGCAGTTCAGGACGCGGTGGCCTTGCAGCGTCCAGGGGAAGTACGCCTCGAAGACCCGGTTGTGGAACTTCGGGAGGTTGAAGTTCGCGCCCTTGCACCAGGCGAGGAACACGTAGCGCCCCCGGTAGCGGATGGCGTCGACGGATCGCTCGATGAGCCCGTAGTTGCCGGTGGAGTCCATGATCACGTCCGCACCTTGCGGCCAGAGGGCCCGCACGGCCTGGACGAGGTCGCCTGTCGAGCAGTCGAGCACATGATCAGCACCGCAGCGGCGGGCGATATCCAGGCGGTTGGGGTGGATGTCCGCCACGGCCACCTCCGCACCGCGCAGGTGCATGTGCTGCGCGGCGAAGTTGCCGATCAGCCCCTGGCCCAGCACGAGCACCCTGTCGCCCACCTCGACGCGCGACAGGCTGGCGCCCATGCAGGACACGGCCGCGATGCCGCCGAACGCCGCATGCTCGGAGGACAGCGCGTCCGGCACGCGCACCACGTAGCAGTCGCTTCCGAGCAGGTCGCGCTTCGAGGGGTCCACGTTGACGATGGCCCGTCCGAGGTGCCCGCCGCAGCGCATGAGCCCCTCGTGCGGCGGGGAGGGGCCGAAGTAGCTCACGCGCTGCCCGACGCTCCAGCTCTCTCCCGCGCGATCGCCCGCGGACACCACGCGGGCAATCGGCGCGTACCCGGGGATGGACGGAGCCTCGCCGGCCTTCTGACTGGCCACAACGTAGGACTCCGTTCCCGCACTGATGGCGGACCGCTCCAGTTCCACCAGCAGATCCCACTCGCCCGGCTGACCGATCTCGATCGGCCGGACCTCAACCGTCCGCGAATCCACAGCGAGGATCGCCTTACCTTTCACACCGATACTCCTTGCACTCCGCCGACAGACGGGCGGAGATGCTCCTGTGCCCCAAGTAGCCCCAAGCGATCGTGTCTGGCTGGCGGTACAGGCCGGGATGCCCGGGCCTTTCGAGCGGCTTCTCAATCAGGCTGTTCAGCTCGTACCAGACGGTCGGCACGCCCAAGCTGAGATTGCTCAGCAACGTCCGCGCCAGGAAATGCCCCAGCTCGTCGAAGTACGCCTTCTCGAACGCGGCGTTCGTCACCCCAAAAGCGATCTCGCTCTCCTCAGAACCGGCCTTCAGTCCATATCCCACCTCGGTGATCAGCAGTTCGATGTGCTTGCCGACCGGTGCGTACTGCGCGACCAGATTCCGGACTGGGATGATCTGGCGGTCGCGAATCCGCTCCGGCGGGAAGATGTTGTAGGGGTGAAACGACAGGATATCGACGTGCTCCAGCAGCCCGTTTTCGAGGCACCGGGTCAGGTACGGGACATCCAACTCGTCCCATTTTCCGCCCCAGACATTGGAGAGCGCCCCGCCCGCGATCAACGCCGTCGGATCCGCGGCCCGGATGGCCGGGGCCGCCGCCGCGACCAAGGCCATGTAGGCATCGGGGTCCGGCTTGGGCCAGAAGATGTGGATGTTCGGCTCGTTCCACAGCTCGTAGATGACCTGCTTGCCCCGGTAGCGTCGGGCGACTTCGCCCGCCCAGGCAGCATAGCCGGCGATCCCTTCCGGGGTCAGCACCGAATAGACCTTGCAGGTGTCCGAGGGCCCGCTGCTGGCGTCATACTGCGGATGGCCGTAGGCGAGCAGCAGCAGCGGCCGCAGGCCGCACCGCTCGTTCTCCCGCATCAGGGCGTCCTGCAGGTTCCAGTTGTAGGTCCCCCTGGACTCCTCGTTGTCATTCCAGGCGACGGTGGAGCGGTGGAGCGGGAACCCGGATCTTCCCATGTCGGCCATCGGGTCGAGCTGGCCCCATGGGGCGTCCCACTTCTCCAGACTCCAGGTGGCGTCGGTGCCCCGCTTCGTGCCCTTGGCGAAGTCCCAGTAGTGCGAGTTCAAGCCAAAGGCCTCGGGGATGGTGGATGGGAAAGGATCGCGCGGGGTGGTTGGCGGGATGGCGCGTGCGGTGGGGTCGGGTACACCGGCGGCGTCCGGCATCTTCGTCAGGTTCGGGCAGGCGCAGAGGTTGTCGATCGCGATGTCGCGTTCCATGTTCACTCCATGGTGTTACAGTCCCACTGTCGGCGAGAACGGCCCTTGGGGGATGCCGCCGATCTCCACAAAGGTAAGGTTTCGATACTGCGGATGGTAGACTTCGGCCCAGAGTTGCGTCTGGACCGGGCTGTTCAGATGCGCCCTGGCCAGATTCGGATCGGTATCCCAGCGGCAGATGCCGGCCGCACCGGCCTGGTAGCAGGCGTGTGCCCGGTGCCGGTATTCGCCCAGGCCGAGCTGGTGATCGCCGTGGTATCCGATACTGGGATAGACCGGAACCCCGGTGCCCTCCAATGCTCGCACATGCTCGGCAACATCGACGGGATGATACGTTTGCGAGCCGTAGTACCGATCCAGCCCGCACGGAGACGGCATGACGACGTCCAGCAGCCCCTGGCGGGCGAAATGGGCAACGTCCATGCCAAAGCTCTGGTCCCATTCCAGGTTCGCGCCAGTGATGACCGAGAGCTTGCGGCGGCCGTCGGCGGGGGCTGGCCCCGCGGTGTCGAGCAGGTCGCGCAGCTCACGCAGCCACCGTTCGATGAACTCGCGCCAGGCCAGGCGAAGCTCTGGATCGGTATCCGGATACTGGCGGACGTCACGCTCGTGCAATTCCTGGAACCGGCGGCGAACCGGCTCCTCGTACCGCACCAGCGGATACCCTCTGCCACAAGACAATGCCGTTCCGTCTGCCCCGAGATATCGACAACGGGGATGCCAATATGCCTGATGTGTGCTGTCATCGGCCTTGACGCGGCAGTATCCATTGTGTGTTCTCTCTCCGGTCAATTCGCGGCCCTGCGACCGCGAGCAGGCTTTGACCTGAAGCCATCTCGTGATCTCCCGGGCCACTGCGCTGGGGCGAGCATCGGTTGCTGGAAGGGGCCGCGCCGGCGGCGGGCTCACTCGATCCTGAGCGTGATGATCTCCCACGGCCGGACGGTCAGTTCGACCGTGCCGGCGGCGACGGGCAGCTCGATGCCGCCGCGTTCAAGCAGGTTCACCTTCCGCACGCTGGTCGCGCCCTGCGGCAGGTGCACGACGGACGAGCCCGACCGGCCGCGAAACTCCGCCAGGCGCAGGATCATCGCCTCGCCCGACTCGGCTGGTTTCAGCGCGGCGATCCGCACGTGATCGCTGACCAGCCGCGGCAGGGCCGGCAGCACGACGCGTCCGAGGGCCGTCAGCGGCGGCGCGTTGAAGGCCTCGGCGGCCGCCACGACATCGCTATCAGCCAGCCTGCCCGGCGACGAGAGAAACGCAAATTCGAGGCAATGGCAACCCTCGTCCCGCATGCCGTCGTAGTCGGTCATGGTGTAGTAGAACGGCTCGTGCAGGTACGTCGGCTCGTTGGGGCTTCGCAGCAGCGACAGCAGGATGGTCTGCTGGTACCGACCGTCGGGCTCGATGCGGTAGCTGGGCAGGCCCTTGTTGAGCACGGCGGCGCTGAAGACGGCCCCGTCGACGCCCGCCCAGTTGACGGCCGGCCAGTCGCCGTTGGCGCCGGTCCAGGCCTCGAAGTCGCCGTGATACATCGGCCGCTCGATCGCCCCGTAGGGCACGCCGTAGAGTCCGGCGCCGGCGGTCGTGACGGGCATCGCGACGCGGAGCCGATGGTTGAAGGCCCTCCACTGCAGCTCCAGGCGGAAGTTCACCCACGGCAGGCCGTCCACCAGTTCCACGACGTACGAGCCGGCCACTACGCCCAGCGGGCGGTCGGCCCGCAGGGCGTAACGCAACTGCTGTCGCGGGCCCTGTCGCACGGCCGCCTCCAGGCGCATGTGCTGGGCCAGCGGCGTGCGGTCGCGATGCGGGCTGAGCGTCGCCCACGGGGAGCCCTCGTCGCCCTCCAGGATCAACTCGCCCGGGCGGTACGTCCCGCCGCCGCTGACGGGCCGGCCCAGACGACGGTCGATGATCGCCTTCAGGCCGTGCTCGTCGGCCTCGACGCGGTAGAGATCGTTCTCCAGCACCGGTCCGCGCAGGGCGGTCTCCTTCGGCGCCACGGCCGGGCGAACCTTCAGTACCACCGCCGACAGGGGCTTCGCGGCCGCCACGAACGTCACAAGCGTCGTGCCGCGATCGGTGGGCTGGACATCGACGACATTGACCGGCGAGCCGCTCTCGTCGCTCAGGGCCACGCCCTTGCGGCGGCCGGGCAACTCGGCCGCCGCGACGCCCATCGCGCGGTGGCCGAAGGGGTTGACCACCGACAGCATGCCGGGCGACCGCCGCGACAGGGCCGTCATCGAGCGCCCGGTCAGCGTGGCCAGGTCGGCCTCCAGCGAGTCGAACACGTCCATCAACTCGCGGTAGGCCGGGTCCACGTGCGTGCCGGTGATCGCGTCGTGGAACATGGTGAAACACAGCCGCTCCCACGCCGACTCCACATCGGCCGACGGGAACGCCAGTTGGCCGGCGCGGTGGGCGGCCGCCGCCAGCGTCTCGGCCGCCAGCAGGGAATACTCGCACCGCCGCACGCGCTGCTTGGTCTTGATCCGCGTGACCAGCGTGCCGGAGTTGTTGGGATTGGCCTCGAGGCTGTCGTGCAGCAGGCCCGGCGGCGGATCGTCGGCGGCGTCGATCTGCGGCTGCAGCGTGGGCAGCAGGTCGGGGCCGATGGCGAAGCGGACATCGTACTGCCGCGAGAGCTTGCCGGCCCAGTCGATGATCTGGGGATTGGGCAGCAGTTCCTCGGGCGCCAGCTGGACCACGCCCGCCCCGTTCCGGCGCAGCGTGGCCTCGTCGATCGTCGCCGGCAGGTGCGATCGCAGCGAAAGCTCGATGCCCCGCCCGCCGCAGATGCGGCAGCCCTCTCCGAGGCAACGCTTGCACGGCGGGTACTTGAACACGCCGCCGCCACTGGCGACCACCGGCAAGCCGCCCCCGAAGACGCACGACCCGTCGAGCCCGCGCCAGTACGAGCCGTGCAGCGGCGAATAGCCCACGCCCGAGACGTACTTCACCTCGCACAGCCGGGCGATCTGCGGCAGCTGGCAAGCGTTGCCGAAGCCGTCGTTGCGGACGATCTGCCGCGTGGTCTGGCCCAGCGTTCGCTCGAGCCACAGAAGGCCCGTCACGAAGTTGCGGGCCAGGCTCTCGCCCAGGACCATGTTGGCGTCAATGATGTTGTCGCCGGCCCCGCTGACCGCCAGCCGGCCCTGCCGCACCAGGCGTCGCAGTTCGGCGAGCTTACCGGGGTGGCGACGGAGGTACTGCCGGAGGACGGCGGTCGATTCGATCTCGAACTTGTAGCCTTCGTGTCGGCGGCACAGGACGAGATTGTCGGTGATGTAGTAGTCCTCGATGTCGGCATAGGAGACGAACGACTGGCCGGCGAACTCGAAGCGACGGTCCCAGCACCGCCGCCAGGTGAGATCGAAGTGGTTGTTGGTCAGCACGTACAGCACGGGCTTGCGGGCGGTTCGGCTGGGAAGCTTACGGGGCCGGGGCATCGGAGGGTCCTCGCTATATTGGGTGATCGCGGTCGACGTTGACTGTTTGTCTGACGAACTCGCGGGATTCAATTGCACCGTCGTTGTTCATTCGTTTCTTCAAGTCACTTCGTGCGGACTCGCGACTCGTCGGGCGGTCCCTCGCCCACCCCGAGGATCTCGTGGCGCAGGCGCAGGTAGGTCAGGTAGTTCTCGAAGCTCACGTCCTCTGGGCAGTTGTGGTCGAGGGCCGGAATGTAGCCGCCTCGTTCCACGGCCGGGCGCACCCGCTCCAGCTCGGCGGCGATCATCTTTTCGCCCCCGGTGAGCCGGTGCTTGTGAATGCCCCCCAGCCAGATGGCTCGATCCGGGTATTGCGCCTGCAGCACGTTGATGTCCATCCCGGCCTGCACCTCGATGGGCCAGAAGAGGTTGACCCCGCCTTCCAACCACAACGGCAGGAGCGCATCGAGGTTGCCGTCGGAGTCGACCGAGATCTGGCCGTAGCCGTAGGACTTCGCGAGGTCCGCGATCCGCCGGTACCGCGGTAGGGCGAACTCGCGGAAACTCGTGGGGCTGATGATGGGGCCGTTCTTGAAGCAGATGTCTTCCCAGAAATGGATGCAGTCGAGGGGGACGCCCAGTTCGCCGAAGTAGCGAATCTGGCGCTGGGCCGAGCGGCAGTGGGTCTCGAGCACATCGTCGAACCACTCCGGATCGTCGTAGGGAAGCACGGCGAAGCGCTCGAATCCAAGCTGGTTGCGCGCGGCGCCCAGCAGCGACCCGGCCCCCAGCCGCACGGGCACGTCGGCGGTTCGAGCCTGATCCAGCATCCGGCGCACGGCGGGGACGTCCGGCGACTGCAACGGAGAGTCTACGTCCATCCACTCCTTGAGGCGGTCCCACTCGGCGCGCGTCGTCACGGCGGGGCGGATCTCGCGCGGGATCGTCTGGTGCGTGCCCGGCTTGCCTTCCTGGCAAATCGAACCATCGGCGTGCCGGCGGGTGACGGTGTGCTCCGCCTCCTCCAGCACCTCGGGCTGGAAGGGCGCCGGCAGCCGGCGGGCAGGACCGACGCCCACGCAGAAGTAGTAGCGGTCCAGCCCGAAGGCATCGCACCACTCGTCGAAACGGTGAGGGTCAAGGTCGGGGTTCAGTCCTTCCCGCCGCCAGCGTTCGATGGCAGCCGGCAGCAGCCCGTGATCCATGTTGGGCACCCGCGCACCCGGCTCCCGCCGGCAGAAGGCTCGGTAGTTTTCGTGTTGGTTCATGTTCTGTCTCCGATGAGGGAGCCCGGCATCAGGGTTGTGGGGCCCTGCTATTTCTCAACGATCAATAGACGGTAGCTGTGCCGGTCAACGGGCACGGTGACGGTCGCATCCTTCAGTTGCGGTTCAGGCGCCGCGTCGCCGTTCCAGAGCTCGATGCTCTCGTTGCGGAACGGGTTGGGCTTGAAGGGCTTGGGGGTCAGGTCGGGCTTGGGCGGGGCGGGCTTGCCGGCCTTCTCCGCGGCGGCCGCCTGACGTTCATAGTTCTCCTTGGCCTTGGCGATGCGTGAGGCCTCGCGAGCGTCCCACGATTGCCGCTCGGCTTCGATCTCGGCGTCGGTCTTGGCAACGCGCTGGCTGCCGACCTGCTTATAGCCGCGCTCGGCGTCGGTGACGGAGAGCTTGGCGTCAGGCCAGCCAAGCTTCGCCAGGTCCAGCGTCACGGTGGCGGTCTGCTTCTCGCCGAAGTTCGCCACCAGCAGCATGAGCCTGTCGGGCTTGAGCCAGCCGGCGAGCTTGACGTCCTCGCCTGCGGCGGCGAGGCCGGTCGAATCCCAGTAGGGCAGGAAGCGGACGTCGTCGTCGCCGATGCCGAACTTCTCGCGCATGGCCATCAGGTGCCTGGCGTGACCGTTGTGATTGCCGGTGGGCAGGCAATCATGGAGCATGACGGCCGCGAAGTACGCCCGCATCGCCAGGTGCAGGGGCTTGGGTTCCCACGGGCCCTGGTACTCGTGCATGAAGTTCACCGCCGTGCCCCACTGGGCAGGGTAATCCACCCGCAGGCGCTCCATCGACCAGAAGTCCATGAAGTCCTTGCCCATCTCCGGGTAGATCACGTGGTGCTCGCCGTCGTACGCGACGTCGGCGGCGCCCACCCAGGGGATGACCATGCAGTTGGTCATGTGCAGGACGAGCTTGCTCTGGGGGCGCTGCTCCAGGAACGCCGCGCGGCTGCGGAGGAAGTACTCCCGCGTGCCGAACATATGGAAGGTGGGCTGAACGCGCCCGTCCGGCAGTTCATACCCGCAGCCGTGCTCGCGGATGTGGCAGGGCAGGGGGACCATGTTGTCCACGTAGTACCCGTCGATGGCGCACTCCTCGGACCAGCGGCTCCACTGGTGGATCATGTAGTCGATGAGCGACCCGTGGTAGCACAGCGCCTTGGACCCGTACGAGCCGTAGGGCGTCTCCCACTCCTCGGCCAGGTCCTTCATCTCCGGGACGCGGTGCTTGGGCAGGACGGTGTGGATGAAGTACGGCACGGCCGGGCTGCCGCCCTTGTGCTGCTGGGCGACCATCTCCCGCGACTGCTCGACGTAGTCGGCGGCGGGGAACGGGACGGACTCGAAGATCAGGTTCCCGCCGTGGGCGTACTGCTTGAACGTGTCCCCGCACCACCACTTGTCCTCCCGCCAGCCCGCGTGCATCTGCTTGACCGGTGAGGCCTGGAAGGCGAAGGTGATCGTCCGGGGCCGATCGAGCGTGGCCTCGGAACTGATGAGGTTCAGCACCAGGTCCACGCGTCCCTCCGCGCTGCGCTGGATCTCGACGGCGGGTGTCTCGTCGGTGGGGATCCACCCCTCGTCGCTGTCGGCGAACCAGCACAGCCCGCCCCGGGTCGATCCGAGCCAGATGTACGGGATGAACGTGCCGACCTGCATCGTCTTGTCGCCCAGCAGCGCGCAGTCCCAGACGCGACCCGTGCCCTTGGGCGTGAAGCCGTAGAAGAAGCCGCTGCGGATCTCGGAGGTGACGGCGTGGATGTACTCGGCCATGTCGGCCGAATACGGCAACACGACGCGCAGGCTCTTGACCGTCGTTGCCTGCTTCGGGGTGAGCGTCATCGTCACCTTGTACATGCCGTCGAACTCGACCCGCACGTCGCTGCGGACGTCGATGTCCCCCAGCGTGCTGCTGACCTGGACGGTCTTGCGGTGGTCCTGGTCGAACAGGACCTTTGCGCTCTCCCCGGCCGCCACGAGTTCCTTCCCGTCGGCGCCCGTGGCTACCAGGCGGGCGGGGGCGGCGAGGATCTCCCGGCCCTGCGTGCTCACCCGCTTGGGCAGCCCGGCCGCACCGACGGCCATCTCGCGACCCCACACGCCGAAGACGCCGTCCTTCAGCGTCACCGGCGTCCAGGGAGCGATCACCCGCTCGATGCTGCCGCGCTTGGTCTTCCACCAGTCGTACTTCTTCGCCAGGTCCTCCTTCTTGAAGGTGCTGTCCTTGCTCGCAAGCACCTTCCCGTCCGCGTCCCGGCATTCGAGCACGACCTTGTACTCGCCCGGGGCGAGGGAGTCGAAGTGCAGCACGTCGCGGGCGTAGGCCTGGGCGTCGATCGTCGTCCTGGAGGACTGGATCGCCTTGCCCGCGGCGTCGGTCACGTTGACGACGATCTGGTCGATCGCGTCCCGGTTGTCGTAGTTGATCAGGTCGCCGAAGACGCGGAGGTAATCCCGCTCGGCGTTGAAGCTCGTCCCCAACGCCAGCACGTCCCCTCGGTCGTTGAGCACGTCCGTGGCGGGGTTGTACTGGACCGGCACGGGCTTCTCCCCAGGCGCGGGGGCCTGACGTTTCGTCTTGTAGTCAAAGGCCTTCAAGGCGGACCAGTCCAGCAGGACCGCCCCGTCCTCGGACGTCACGGTGATCCGTACATTGCCCTCGCCACTCTCGTCGAGTTCGGGCAGATCGGCGATCTGCGTGTACTGGCCCTTGCGGATCTCGGCCGAGCCCTCCTTGGTCACGCCGTCGGAGGCATAGCGCCAATGGAGCTTGCCGTCGGCTTGCCCGAAGGCGGCAAGCTTCAGGCCGATCTTCCCGGTCACGCTGTCGCCCACGCTCAGCAGGTGCACCGCCGGCAGCGTCTTGGACAGCACGGCCGCAGTGTGCGTGTCCACGACCGTGTAGGAGGACGTCCCCTCGAAGGAGCACTGCTCCCACGGCCGCTTGAAGTCGCGGGCCAGCAGCGTGCGGATGCGCTGGCCGTCGTGGAAGGGGCGGGGCGTCTCGCCGAGCACCTTGCGCGGGATGACGACCTCCATCTCCCACTCGTTGTTGTCGTTGATGCGGTTCTGGGGCTCGAGGTGGGTCTCATAGCTGCTGGTGCGCGAGTTACCCACGTCGGGCTGGTGCAGCACGTCATAGGCGGCCCCGGAGAAGTTCGACAGGAAGTGCGTCGTGCAGTTGAGCTGCCCGGTGAGCGGGTCGGTCGCCCCCGCCGACAGCCAGATCTCGTAGCAGTCGTCGAAGATGGCGTCCACGTCCTGGCCGCGCTGGCGGTGCTGCTGGATGGGGCGCTCGCCCTTGCGCAGCGGGCTGCGCATGGCGACGTAGATGTTCTCCTCGTCCCACATCATCCAGAACCGCGTCTGGCGGGTGCTGATCTTGCGCCCGACGGACTGGAGGGCCTCGTGACTGAGCGCGCCCTGCCACTCGTCGTCGTTCACGGTTCCGTCGATGGTGGGCTTGCTGTGGGCGTAGGGAAGGACGACGGTGGGGTGCCGGTACTCCTGCTCCGCAGCCATTGCGGGCACGGACACTACGCCAACGACGAACAGACAGGCCAGGAAAGTCTTACGCATCGGGATCACTCCTCAAGAGATCAAGGTCCAGAACCAGCGTACCGGGCCCAGATGCCCGTGGCTATGCCGTTTTGGTCCGAAATCTTGTCGATTTCGGCCAAGGGTCTGCTAGGATGCCCACGCGGAGTGACCTGCCATGTACTCGTCGAAGAAGATCCTGCTGGTGTTGGAGATGGATTTCGCGTGGGGCCGCGATGTCGCCAACGGCGTTGTCGCATTCGCTCGGCCGATGTTGCCGTGGCGGTTCGTGCGCCGCCACGCATCGGCCCCGGCCGCCGGGCTGGGGTCGTTCGACGCCGACGGCATCATCGGCACGTTCTACGACAAGGACCTGCTGCGTCGCCTGCGCCGGACCGGCTCGCCTCTGGTCGCCTTGGAGGACCCCTGCCCGAAGGGAGATTCGGGCCCGGCCGTCCTGGTGGATCACTTCGAGTCCGGGCGCCTGGCTGGCCGGCATTTCCTCCAGGCCGGGTTCAAGAGTTTCGCCTACGTGGGCTACGAGGACTTCGCTCCTTGCCTCCGGAAGCACTCGGGCATGCGCGAAGTGCTGTCCGGGGGGGGAATGGAGTGTCGGACGTTCTACCTGGGCAAGAGCGCCGAGCCCCCCGAAGGAGAGTACCGCTCGCAGGCGATCGGCCAGAGCCGCGAGTTTCGATCCTGGCTGGCAGACATCAAGCGTCCGCTGGGCTTGCTCGCCAGCGACGACACGATGGGCATGGAGATCTCGCAGGTCTGCGCGGAGATGGGGCTGCGGATTCCCGAGGACGTATCCATCATCGGGATGTACAACGACGATGTCACCGGCCGGTTCTCGCTGCCGACGCTGTCCAGCATCGCCGCCCCGGCCCAGCGGGTCGGCTACGAGGCCGCCGCCATGCTGCACCAACTCCTCTCGGGACAGCGACCGGCCACGCCCCGGATCGTCCTGCCCCCGACGGGGATCGTCCACCGCCAATCCACGGACATGGTGGCCGTGGCCGATCCGGAAACCGCCGACGCGCTGCGCTTCATGCGGGACCATGCCCACGAGCGAATCAGCGTTGCCGACGTGCTCGAACGAACCTCCATGTCCCGACGTTCGCTCCAGCGCAAGCTGCGGGCGGCGCTGGGCATGTCGCCGGCCGCGGCGTTGCGGCGAATGCGCATCGAGCGGGCAAAGATGCTCCTGGCCCACACCGACAAGCTCATGCCCGCGGTGGCCGCGGAGTCCGGCTTTTCCAGTTCGCCAAAGCTCTCGTCCGTCTTCCGAAAGGCCACCGGCATGACACCACGCCAATTCCGCCGCCAGTCCCGCCTTCACGGCCAAGAGTAGTTTCGCCGGAACGATTCTCTGTCCGGGCCGCGAGATACCGATGCCGTGGGACAAACAGCAGCGGTATCAAGCGACTGACGGTCTTCGCCTTGGCTTGCTGAGGTCAGTTGACCACAGTTTCGTAGATTTGGCTGTGCCCGGTCCGGTCGGAGGTGAAGACCACGCGCGTCCCGTCGGGGCTGAACGACGGGTGCGGGTGGGTGTGCTGCGGGGCGTAGACGGTCCATTTGCCCTGCCGGTAGTCCTCGTCGTCGTAGGGGCAGTGGTCGGTGTTCCAGTGACGCCCCTCGTTGGACGCCTGCGGGAAGCAGAGCGTGCGTGGTTCGCCGATCCCGTCGCGCGGGTCGAACAGTTGCAGGCCGATGTCCGGGAACGTCGTGTCGGCGCACATGAGCGTGCCCTGGCGGTTGATGGCGGGGTGCCAGGCGTTGAACGCACACACCGGGCGGACCGCGCCCGTGTCGACGTCGATCCCGATGCAGCCGCGCGGCCAGCGGGCGGTGATGATCTCCCGCGAGGGAACCGCCCGTGTCCCGCGGCACTGCGGAAGGGGGTTCCACGTCTCGTGGACGATCCACTCGTACTGCCCGGGGGCGTCGAGGGGCTTGCGGTGGTAGACGAGGCGGTTGCCCGACCCGTCGCGCCCGATGACCCAGATGCGGCTGTGGTAGGGCCCGGCGTAGCGGAGGAGGGTGCTGTCCGACGGGTGGAACTCGGGGTGTGCGATGGCATCGCGCTCCAGGATCACCTCGTGCGCGCCCGTGGCGGTGTCGAGGATGACGAGGCGCGAGACCGGACCGGCCTTGACGGGGATCGCCCAGTAGCGGTCGTCGTGGCTGAGGGAGGTTGTGCCCATGGCGGCGGCGACCATGCCCGGTTCGCGCATGGCGATATCGCCGAAGTCCAGCAGAGTCTCGAGCGCTTGCGTCTCGCAGTCGACGCGGCAGGCGCGGGTGCCGGCGGTGAAGTACACCCACCGCCCGTCGTGCGAGGGGTGCACGGACCACTCGGCGAGGTCCGCGACGTCCGTGAGCTGCACCAGCCGGCCCGTCGCGCGGTCCTCGCACCACACCTCGGGACGTCCGGTGCGGTGCGAGACGAAGATCAGCCGCCGCATCGCGTCGTCGTAGGCGGGCAGGTAGTAGAACGGGTGGTGGTGGATCGAGGGGTGGCCCGTGACGCGGCGCAGCGTGGCCCCGGTCCGCTGGTCGCGGAGGGGGACGGACTCGGGGGGCAGGACCTGTCCGGCGCTCATGGTCTGGGGAAGCTTACCGAGAGCATGGCGTCGACGTCGAGCGGGTCCACACCGAACTGCTTGCGCTGCTGCTCGCGGGTGAGGGCGTCGCTCTCCAGGTCGCCCTCGAGCGGGAGGGCGATCCGCCGGCCCTGCTGCAGGTTGCTCTCGTGGGCGCCGACCTCCATCATGTCGCTCATCAGGGCGTCGGTGTCGGTGAACTCGCTGGCCCGCAGGCCGCGGACGGCGAGGGCGAAGTCGACGACGTGGTCCATGACGGCGACCCCGTACCAGTCGTTGTTGTTGACCTTGCCGCACCTCACGTGCGTTCGCAGGGGGCTCTCGTAGGCGATGCGGCCGGTGGGCGTGTCGGCGTGCAGGCCGGTCCAGACGTCGCCCACCGGCCGCTGCACCCGTCGATGAACCTGCCCAGCATCCTGAGCATCCACGTCAAGCGGAAGGTGACCAACGACTACACGATTCGCTTGGACAACCAGATCTACCAGCTGCTTCCACCGGCGCTGCCGGGCCTTCGGGGCGGCTGGGTTACGGCGGAACGTCACCTGAACGGCAGTCTGCATCTGCGGTTCAAGGGCCAGAGTCTCAAGTTCAAGGCACTTGGCCGTGCGAGGGCCTTGGGGGCTCTGCCCCCAACCCCCCGGAGTTTATCGCAAGAGAGGACCCCAGCAGAGCCCGCAAAAGGCGAAGGCCCATCCCATGCGGATGAGCCCTCTGCTGTACGTCCTGCCGTTGGGCGCTCGGGTCGCACTCCTGCGGAGCCCTGTCCTCCCAAAGGCAAAGAGACTGTAACGCAAAAGACAACCCATCGTCCACCACCAGACCATCCCTGGCGGAAGGGCTTCAAGAACACCGGACATTCTTACCGGCCGCAAACAGCGGACATTTCTATCTGCGGTTGACAGACCCGAGATAGCGGCCCGACGTGACGGAAGAGCACACGGTGTTGCCGAGGAAACCATTAAAGAGCGGACGCCATGCCGGCGCTTTAAGCCTTGTCGAAGCGGTCCTCCTGCACCGGATCCGTGGGTTCAGTCAGTTGCCCTGACCTTGGACCAGAGTTTCGCTGTCTCGTTTGCATGAGCTAAGAAACGGTTTCGAACTCGGTTTCGGCCGAATCCGACCAGGATTGGATGTCATTGGCATTCCAGCACTTAAGCAGCCTTGGACCGAATGGGCGTGGTCCAAGGGGATCAGAGGTTTTGGGCCAGAGAGAGACAAAACGGGCCCCGAGGGGCGTTTTCGGGGGGAACGGGTCCAAGGGGTGGGGCGGGCGTAGTGGTGGGGGGTGGGCGCCGAAAGTCTTGTGGGGAGCGGGGTTAACGCGGGGGGCGGGGGAGGGGCGCGTTTGGCCCCCCAGGGGGGAGGGGGTTTCGATTCGAGGAACGCAAGTGGGCGTCCCGACATGCTGACGGTTGACCAAGCCACGCTGGATCTGCTGAACACGCCGCACGAGGCGATGTTCCTTGGTATAATCGACGCGGACGAGCGGGTGCATCTCGTGGAGGCAAGTGCGCGTGGGATCCGCGGGCACTCTGACTGGGTCCGATCGGACCCGGAGATGCACCCAAGGTTCGGATTCTCCGTCACCGCCTGCAACGGCAGGGTCCGAGACCTGTACCGGGCGAGCATACTGAATGACCCTCGGAACGACGCGCTGCTGCCGGCTCTGATGGTGCAGAGGTTGTGCGAAATACTGCCCGTCTGCGACGACCTGACCGTCTTTGGAGAGTGAGTTTTCCATGGCAAGATACACGCACGATGAGGCCATCGAGATCCTCCGGATCAGCCAGGAACTCACGGAATTGGCCCGGGCGATAGGATCGTTGGCCGACGATCCACAGACCACGCCGCAGGAGATTCTCCCCGCGTTGGACCATCCGGGGCTCGTCGCGGAACAGGCCGCGATCGCGCTGCATCGCATGACGCAGACCCCTTGGCTCGCTCCGCGTCGGCCGATCCTGGACCGGCAGTTCTGGGAGCTTCGCTTGCGCCCGGAGGTGGATCGGGCGTTCCGCGACCTGGGCTCCGGAAGCTGGCTGGATATCCTGAGGCGCATCACCGAACAACCCGCCCTCGCCGACAGTGCCGAGCAGTTGCTCCAGCAGGTGCAGTGGCTGAACGAGGAACTCCTCTCCCTGACCGATCGCAACAGCAGCGGAACCTCCCCATTTCTCGCCACCGTCCTGCTGGCCGTCGTGCATGCCGCGATCGATCAACTCAACGACGCGGAGACCGCGCTGGCCTCCAGGGCGGCCAAGACGGCATAGGTGGGCGCAAGAGGCTGACGGATTCTCGTCGGCCACCCAGCCTGCCGCCGATCCGGAGGGCGATGCGGGCGCCTCACACCGGATCCGCCGCCACCGGCCGCCGCGCCGCCTTCGACCCCGGGCACGTCTCGCACGCGCCCGTCCAGCAGTACGTGCAGAGCTTCTCCCGCGGGAGCCCGATCGCCGCCACCAAATCGTCCAGCCGCTGGTACTGCAGCGTCGTCAGGTTCAACTGCTCGCGGATCCACTCCACCATGCGGGCGTGGCGGTCGCTGTCGGGGTCGGCGTACTCCTGCAGCCGCGCCGTGTCCGAGCCCTCCAGCTCCTGCACCGCCCGCCGCGCCGCGAGATCCAACTCGCTGCGCGACTGCGAGAAGTTCAGGAACCGGCACCCGTGCACCAGCGGGGGGCAGGCGGGGCGCATGTGGATCTCCTGCGCCCCGTACTCGTACAGGCGGCGGACCGTGTCCCGCAACTGCGTCCCGCGGACGATCGAGTCCTCGCAGAACAGCAGCGAGTTGCCCTTGATGATGTCCGGGATCGGGATGAGCTTCATCCGCGCGACGAGGTCGCGGATGGACTGGTTCTGGGGCATGAAGCTCCGCGGCCAGGTGGGCGTGTACTTCGTGAAGGGCCGGCGGTACGGGACGCCCGACTCGTTGGCGTACCCCAGCGCGTGGGCGGTCCCGGAGTCGGGGATCCCGCACACCAGGTCTGGGCGGACGGTGTCGCGGCGGGCGAGGGCGGCCCCGCAGCGGTAGCGGGAGACCTCCACGTTCACCCCCTCGTACGTCGACGCCGGGAACCCGTAGTACACCCACAGGAACGTGCACATCTGCATCCGCTCCCCGGGGGCGAGGCGCTGCTCGACCCCGTCGGGCGTGATGAACACCACCTCGCCCGGGCCCAGGTCCCGCACGACCTCGTAGTCCAGGTTCGGCAGCGCGCACGTCTCCATCGTCACCGCCCACGCCCCGTCCTTGCGCCCGAGGATGACGGGCGTGCGGCCGAGGCGGTCGCGGGCGGCGTAGAGGCCCTGATCCGTCAGCAGCACCATGGAGCACGAGCCCTCGATCCGCTCCTGGGCGTTGCGGATGCCCTCCTCGAACGTCGCCCCCTCGTTGATGAGGGTGGCGACGAGTTCGGTGGGGTTGACCTCCCCCCCGCTCATCTCCGAGAAGTGCGTCCCGCGCTTCATCGCCGTCCGCGCCAGGGCGTCGGCGTTGTCGATCTTCCCGATGGTCACGATGGCGTAGCGGCCCAGGTGCGACCCGATGAGCAGCGGCTGGTCCTCGTGGTCGCTGATGACCCCGATCCCGCAGGCCCCGTGCAGCTTGTCGATGTCGTCATCGAACTTCGCCCGGAACTGGGCGTTCTCGATGCTGTGGATGATCCGCTGGATCCCCCCCGCCCCGCGCACGGCCATCCCGCCTCGCTTCGTCCCGAGATGCGAGTGGTAGTCCGTCCCGTAGAAGAGGTCCCGAACACAATCTTCACATGAGGCAACGGCGAAGAATCCGCCCATGTCTGTTCCTTTTCCCTGGGGGTAAACCCCGACCATACCGAACCGCCCCCCAAAGAACAAGCCCACCCCACAGCCCGCCCCACAAGCCCGCCTCCCACCGTGCGGAACGAACCCACCGCGCGCCGCCTCCCCAACCCTCGAAAACGAACCCACCGGCACGCCCCCCCCACGGGCGCGCCCCGCCGTGCGGAACGAACCCAGCGCAGACTTTTCCGAGTTTCGCCCCTCCCACCCCTCTCCCCACCGGGGAGAGGATGTCGCGCAGCGACAGGTGAGGGGGGCCCGGACCCACCCGCGGGCGAGCGAAACGGGGACGGGCTCCGCAGGGGCGCGCCGTTCGCCCCGGAGGTGCCTGTCCCCCTTTCGCGGTCCCACTCGCACCGACCGTGCAAAACAAACCCACCACACCCCTCCTCCCCATCCTCGAAAACAAACCCACGGGCACGCCCCCCCACGAGCGCGCCCCGCCGTGCAGAACGAACCCAGCGCAGACTTTTCCGAGTTTCGCCCCTTCCACCCCTCTCCCCGCGGGGAGAGGATGTCGCGCAGCGACAGGTGAGGGGGGCCCGGACCGACGCGCGGGCGAGCGAGACGGGGACTGGCTCCGCAGGGGCGCGCCGTTCGCCCCGGAGGTGCCTGTCCCCCTTTCGCGGTCCCACTCGCACCTACCGTGCAAAACAAACCCATCTCGCCTCCTCCCCATCCTCGAAAACGAACCCACCGGCACAC
>JAWLCQ010000074.1:0-20777 GCA_041687095.1 Phycisphaerae bacterium
CTTCACACCTTCCATAAACCCGAAAACGCGAGGCTTTTCGAGCTTTTTCACCCAAAGACCGGAAAACGACCTTCAGGGTTCGCTTGTTTGAGGCCTAGTGCCTGATCCCTGGTGCCTCGTTCCCTTCACGTCCGCGTAGTGTCCGAACCGCTGCCCAAGCAGCAGTTCCACCCCCAGCAGCGCCGCCAGCGCCCCCATGATCCAGGGCCAGTACTCGCGGTCGCTCCGCTCCCCGATGGGCCCGGAGGCCTGCGCGGCGAGCATGCGGCGGTAGCGGAAGTCCTCGCTCCCGAACGCCGCCGCGATCGCCGCCTCCCCCCCCGGGGCCAGATCCCCCTCGACGGGCTCGACGTTGCGGGCGAACAGGACCTCTTCGCGGTCGCCCGCCGGAGCCCGCACGCTCAGCGCGTACGCCCCGGCCGCGTCCGTGGGATCGAACCGCAACGTCCGCTTCGTCCCCTCCACCGCCGGGATCAGCGACACCTCCGCCTCCTTGGGGTAGCGCGGGGTGCGCAGGAGCGCGGCGGCGTCCTTCATGGCGGCTGAGAGTTCATGCACGATCGGCACGCCCACCGGCCCGCTCCGCGGACGCTGCGAGCGCGCAATCGCCGACACCAGGTCGTTCATCGCCACCAGGTACGTCCCGAACGGATCGATGCACCAGTCGTTCCAGGCCTTATCCGCCGACGAGAAGCAGGTGAAGACCGCCCCCTGCCCGTAGGCGCGGACGGCCATCGCGGGCGACTGGTCGGAATCGGCGAACCGGGCGAGGACGCGCGGGGGCCTTGCGTGCTCCCCCCCGCTCGTCGGGGCGATCAGGTCGGCCTGGTGGTACGCGTAGAAGCGGAGGATCTGCGCCCCCGCCCGCGCATCGCCGTCGAAGACCGACAGGATCCCGTCCGTCTGGAGCGACTTGGGGTCAAGCCTCGCGAACGCCATCTGCCGCCCCGCCGACGGGGGGCCCACCTGCACGCGGATGCGGTACGGGCACAGCCCCTCGCCCTTGCGCCACAGGTGCTCGTTGTAGAACCGCACGTCCACGCGGTCGCCCGTGAACACCGCCACCGCCCCACCGTCCCGCACGTAGCTCTCCAGCGCGGTCAACTGCGGGTACGGGCGCTCCGGATCCGCCCCCGAAGGGAAGGCCGGGACGTTCAGCAGGGCCACCAGGTCGTAGTCGCGGAAGTCCACCCCGCTGAGCCCGTCGTAGCTCACCACCTCCGCCGCCATGCCGTACCGCCCCTTCCCGCCCGGATCGAGGCACTGGGCGAGGAAGAACGACTCGCTGCGGCGGGGGTCGGACAGGTCCGGGTCCCCATCGACCACCAGCACCCGCCTCGCCTCCCGCACGTCCAGGGCCAGATGGGCGTGGTCGTCCCCGGGCAGTTCGTCGGGCTTGAGGCTCGCGGACAGCAGGAGCGGGCCCGTGGTCCCGGGGGTGAAGGGCACTTCGATGGACCGCGGGGCCCCGGGGTCGATGGTCCCGAGGCGTCTGACGGGCAGCTTGGACTCGACGAACTCCCCGTTCACCTGCCCGCGGGATCGCAGCTCGATCTCGGCGCCCTCGGCGGGGACGGGCCCGTTGTTGCGGACGGTCACGCGGAGGCGGGCGGGGGCGCCGGCGACGACGGAGCGGTCGAGCAGCTCGAGCGACTCGATCGTGAGGTGGCCCGCCGCGGCCCGGCCGTAGTCGCGCGTGACGACGTCCACGGCGGCGTCGTGGAGGCGGCGAAACTGCTCCTCGATGGCGCGGACGTCCTCGGAATCGGTGAGGTCCGCGCGGCGGAAGTCGCTGAGCAGGACCAGGCGCTTGGGGCCCTGGACGTCCTTGAACAGCGCATTGGCGGCCGCCAGGGCATCCGGGAGCCGCGCCCGCTTGTCCGAGGGCTCAACGGCCGAGAGGCGGTCGGTGAGGGCGGGGAGGTCCTCGATGAACCCGCGCGGCAGGAGGGCCTTGGCGGGATCCGGGCTGGACGTCAGGAGGATGGCGACCTGGTCGGTGGTGGGGATCTGCTGGAGCTGTTCGCTGAGGTCCGTCGTCGCCGCCGACAGCAGCGTGCTGCCCGCGAGCTTCTGGCCCATGGAGAAGCTGTCGTCGAGGACGTAGACGATCGTGGTCGAGGCGCCCTCGGTGGGCAGCAGGTCCACGTTTCCGCAACCGGTGAACCGCCCGATGGCCATGGCGGCGAGCAGGAGGATGCAGCAGCGGACGGCGAGGAGGATGAGTTCCTCGATCCGCAGGCGGCGGCGGTTGCGGCGGATGGACTCCAGCAGGAACTGCATCGCCGCCCAGTCCTTGATGCGGAAGCGGCGACGGTTGAGCAGGTGGATCAGGATCGGCACGCTCACGGCGGCGAGGCCCGTCCAGAAGATGGCAGGATGGATAAACGGCATCAGACCTCTCCCGAGGTAATTGCGGATTGCGGATTGCGGATTGCGGATTTGCGCTGACGCGGGAGCACGGTGCTCCCTTGCGCAGGGAGGCTCATCCGGTCTTCCGGGGGAACGGACGCCAAATGGCAAGCCCCTGCCGGACCGCTAACGCAATTCTGCGTTGATGTCCCCTGGTAAAGGGGCGCATTACGGCCGTGCGCGCAGCGACGCGATGTGGGACGTCGGAAGGGGCGGACGCCCCGAATCCGAAATCCGAAATCCAAAATCCGAAATTGCCCGTGTCGGATCATCGCTTGGACCCCGCCTTCCGCACGGCCGCGGCGCGGGCGGAGAGGAACGACAGCAGCGCCGCGTCGAGGTGATCGGCGGTGGAGATCAGTTTGTAATCGACGCGGGCGGAGACGCAGCGGCGCTTGACGGTGCGGCAGAAGTCCTCCACCGCGTCGAGGTAGCCCTTGCGGAGGGCGCGGGGCTCGATCATCAGCCGCCCCATCCCCTCCAGCCCGCGGAACATGGTGTTGCCCTGGAACGGGAACGTCAGCTCGTCCTCGTCCATGATGTGCAGGACCATGACCTCGTGGTTGTAGTGGCGGAAGTGCTCCAGCCCGCGGATGACGCCCTCGACGTCGGTGAACAGGTCGCTGATGATGCAGACCAGCCCGCGGCGGGAGATCTTCTCCGCCAGCGAGTGGCAGATGGGCTCCAGCGAGGTCTTCTCGCGGGGCTCGATCTGGTCCAGGGCGTGGCAGAACGTCTTGATCTGGTTGGGGTTCGACGACGCGGGGACGTACGTCCGCAGGGCGTCGTCGAAGACGGCGAGCCCGACGGAGTCCTGCTGCTGCAGCAGCAGGTGTGCGAGGGAGGCGGCGACGGCGGCGCCGTAGTGGTACTTCGTCAGCCCCTCCCGCCCCTCGCGGCGGTAGAGCATGGACTCGCTGGCGTCGAGGATGAAGGTCGCCTTGAGGTTCGTCTCCTCCTCGTACTGCTTGATGTAGTACCGGTCGGTCTTGCCCAGCACCTTCCAGTCGATGTGCTTGATGTCGTCGCCCGGGACGTACTCGCGGTGCGAGGCGAACTCCACGCTGAACCCGTGGAACGGGCTGCGGTGGAGGCCCGAGATGAACCCCTCCACCACCAGCCGCGCCAGCAGGTCCAGGCGGCTGATCTTGGAGAGCACCTTGGGGTCCAGGTACTTGCGGAGTTCTTCTCTTTGCTTTGTCTCAGCCATATCGCTGCACTTGCCCTACCAGGGGTCTGAATGCTTCCGGGTCATCCTTCGTCACCGCAGAGCCCGCAAAGACCGCGAAGAGGACGGGTCGATGGCAACCCTGCCACCTCCTCTCTCTTGGCGCCCTTTGCGCTCTTTGCGGTGCAATCTCCATCCGTCTCCGATGCGCCCGAGGACCGTCGTCGCGGAGGGGACTCCGGATCGCGACCCACGCAAATCCGAATTCCGAATTCCCAAATCCAAAATCCCTACCGCACCGCCTTCGCCGTCGCCGCGTTCGCCGCGATGGCGGAGTCCTTCGCGGGGACGACCTCCAGGAGGCGTTCGATGACCTTGTCGGTGTCGATGCCCTCGGCGTCGGCGTTGAAGTTGGTCACGATGCGGTGGCGGAGGACGGGCTTGGCGACGGACTGGATGTCCTCGGTGGACACGTGCTTTCGCCCGTGCAGGACCGCGCGGACCTTCCCGCCGAGGATGAGGAACTGGCAGGCGCGGGGGCCGGCGCCCCAGGAGACGTACTCGCGAACCACGTCGGGCACGTCGGTCTCCGTGACGCGCGTCGCCCGCACCAGCCGCATCGCGTAGTGGATGATGTGGTCGCTCACCGGCACGCGGCGGATGAGCTGCTGCAGGGCGATGATCGCGGGCCCGTCGAGGACGGGGGCGAGCGTCACCTGCTGGACCGCGGTGGTCAGGCGGACGATGTCGAATTCCTCGTCCCACTGGGGGTAGTCGACGAAGATCTTGAACATGAAGCGGTCCTGCTGCGCCTCGGGCAGCGGGTACGTGCCCTCCTGCTCGATGGGGTTCTGCGTCGCCAGGACGAAGAACGGGTCCTTCATCGGCATGCGCTTCCCGCCGGCGGAGACCTGGCGCTCCTGCATGGCCTCCAGGAGGGCGGCCTGGGTCTTGGGGGGGGTGCGGTTGATCTCGTCGGCGAGGATGATGTTGCTGAAGATGGGGCCCTGGAGGAACTTGAACTCGCGGGCGCCCGTGCTGCGGTCCTCCTGGATCACCTCCGTGCCCGTGATGTCGGAGGGCATCAGGTCGGGGGTGAACTGGATGCGGGCGAAGTCCAGGTCCAGGCACTGCGCCAGGGAGCTGACCATGAGCGTCTTCGCCAGGCCCGGGACGCCTTCGAGGATGGCGTGCCCGCGGGCGAAGATGCACATCAGCAGCTCCTCCAGCACGGCCTCCTGCCCGACGATGGCCTTGGCCATCTCGGCGCGGATCGTCTTGTAGGCGTCGGCCAGCCGCTCGACCGCCTGCAGGTCATCGCCCGCCAGGGCGGCCGTGGGGTTCGCGGGGGTCTCGTTCGTCACTGCGTTCTCCTTCTATGTCCTTCAGAAAGTCGGTGCGTGTCTATCGCTGCACGATGGGCAGGTATCCGTAGGGCAGTTGCAGGATGATCGTCGCGATGGCCGTCCCGTAGGCGGTCCCGACCCCGTCGCCCATCCAGGACCCATCGGGGGCCTGCATGCTCAGAAGCTTGGCCTTGATGCGGGGGAAGTACTGCTCCCAATCCTTCCCGCCGCGCTGGTACATGGCCTGGGCCATGTAGAACTGCGTGTAGAAGTAGTGCCCGCTGTCCTGGTCGGGCTGGGCGGTGCGGCGGACATAGTTCACGAGCTTTTCGACCATCTGGGCCTCGACGCCCTCCCCGCCGGTCTGGCGATCGTACACGCCGGCCGCGTAGAAGCACGCGATCGCCGCCGCCGAGATCGCCGGGCGCGACCCGCCCCGCGATCGCGCGGAGTAGAAGATCCCCCCGTCCTCGTTCTGGCAGAACTTCAGATACGCCACCGAGCGGGTGATGGTCTGCTCCGACACTTCGATCCCGACGTTACGGCAGGCGCGGAGGGCCTGGAGCTGGGTCACCGTCACGCTGCCCTCGTCGCCCTGGCTGGTCGGGGTGTAGATCCACCCCCCGGCGATGTCGTAGGGCTTGGGGAAGCCCGTGTTCACCGTCGACTGCGACTGCTGCGTGAGCCTGACCGCCTTGTCCAGGATGACCTTGAGGCGCTTCTCCTTCTCCGGGGACAGCTCCATCCCGTAGCAGTTGGCGAGGAAGAGCATGGAGAACCCGTGCCCGTACATGCTGCGGGACTCCGCCCCGGGACCGGCGATGAGCCCGTCGTCCTGCGACTCGGCGACGTTGAGCAGGTAGTTCATCGCCCGCTCGACCTTCGCCGCGTACGGGCCCGCCTCCGGCGTCGAGCCGCCCGACATCAGCGCCAGCCCCGCCAGCGAGGTCATCACCGCCGGGTACGCTCCATAGCTGCCCAGGTTCAGCCAGCTCCCGTTGTTTCGCTGCGAGCGGACCAGGTAGTTCAGGCCGCGGTCGATCGCCTTCACGTCCTGCGGGGTGAGCAGGTCCGGAAGCGTCGGGCCCGGCGCTTCGGCCCGCAGCGGGGCGGGCGAAACGGCCACCGCCCCCACCGCCAGCAGCGCCGCCGCCATGCCCACCAACCGCATCCCCGCCCGCCGCTCGGTCTGTCTTCTACTCGCCATAGATCACGAGTCCTTCCGTCGTTTCCACGCACAACTGTCCGTTCGTCATCGTCGGGGGCCCGACCGAGAACATCTTCTGCATGAACTCATTGGCGTTCACGTTCGCCCCCGGGCCCGCCCCTGCGATGGGGAACTCCCCCACGGCCTCGCCCGTCCCCGCATCCAGCAGGACCGCCTGCGCGACGGTACTGGCCATGTGCAGCGGGCGGATGGTGACGGCGAGGTGCTGTTGGCCGAAGACCAGCGGCAGGGTGTAGACCTGCACGACCGGGCCCGTCCCGACCTGGGCGGTCCACTCGCGCTTGGCCTCCCGCGGACCGAGCGTGAACTTCTGGATCGCCATGGCCCCCTGCACCTGGCTGAAGCGCCCCTGGATGTACTTCCGACGCCCCACCGCCTGCTGGCTGCACGTGACGTACAGCTCGTTGCCCCGGATCGTCGCGTCCACCGGCAGCATGGCCGCCCCGCGGGCCATGTCGAGGTCCTCCATCCGCTTCTGCCCGTCCAGCAGGCCGATCACCTCGAGCTTGGTGCTCACGTGGCTGTCGGAAACGATCACCACGTCCCGCCCCGCGGCCAGGACGGCCGCCAGGGTCCCACGGTTGTTCGCCTTGTAGGGTCGCGTCCAGATGGGCGCCTTGAGGACGGCGGGGTCGTAGGCCTCGAGCTTGTCGTCGGTCATCACCAGCAGCAGACCGTTGGGGGCGAACAGGAACTGCACCCCCTGCTGCGCCGTCCACTGCTTGAGCAGCTTGCCGTTGCCCAGGTGGAAGCAGGCGCCCTGGCGGCCGTGATTGGAGGTGAACAGCACCAGGCCGCTCTCGATCTGCGGAGGGCCGAACGGCTGGTGGACCTGCCCGGCGCGGGGGTTGTTGGGCCCGCTCACCAGGGAGGATTCCCACTTCTTCTCGCCCTGGGCCAGGTCGACGCACACGACGCGGCCGGTGGAGTCGGCGAGGACGGCCCGGCCGTCGGCGAGGCCCATCCAGACGGGCGGGGTGAGGCCGAGTTCGGTGAGGCGGAGGGCCCAGGTGGCCTTGGCGGTGCGGGCGTCATAGCCGCGAAGCATGGACTGGTCACACAGCGCGACGATATTCCCGTCGGCGGAGAGGCCCGCGATGGCGCCCCCTCCGCCATACCAGGGCATCCGTCCCTGAGCGGCGCCGGATTGTCCGTCGGCGAGTCCGGCCCAGGTGATCGCGGAGTTGGCGTCGGGGGCGGAGGTGTTGACGAACACGATGCGGTCGCCCCGCATCGCGAGCAGCCGCTGGCCCAGGCGGATGGGTCGGAGTTCCTGGTCGCGGAGGAGCGTCACGTTGTCCCCCTGGAGGCGGAAGACCTCGCGGAGGGGCGGGCGGACCATGGAGAACTGCTCCTGGACGGGCGAAGCTCCGCCGGTGTAGTTGGCCTCGGCGGCGATTTCCTTCAGTGTGGCGGTGCGGTCGGCGAAGGTGACGGAGAGCGTCATGGGGTCATCGAGGCCGGCCTGGCGGGCGGCGGACTCGGCATCCATGCAGTGCTGCAGCGCCACGTTCGGGAGGCGTTTGGCAAAGCTCAACGCCAGCGCCGCATGCGCCGCCGCCTTCAGGCGGGCGTCGGGCGAGTCGCTGGTCACCAGGTCCAGTTGCCGCTGGTAGCGAGCGATGGCGGCGTCGGCGTCGCTGGTGTCGAGGTCGCGGGCGGCGAGGAAGAGCCGTTCGGCGGCGGCGTAGCGGGCATCGTCCCGCCACTCGCTATTGCACCAGCGGTCGGCGACCGCGGCGAGGGCGTCGGGGTCCTCGGCGGATTTGGCCTGCTCATACGCCACCCGCGCCATCGCGTCATACGGGGCGTAGGGCGAGCGGCCGAACTCGGCGATGATGTCCTCGATGAACGTGCGGGCGAGCGTTCGCCCGAACTGGCGGGGGGTGTCGGCGCGGAAGCGGCCGGCGCGTGCGGCGGGACCGATGGCGAGGTCCACCAACTTCTCCTCGCCGTACGTCTCCAGAAGCTCCTGGGCGTACTGGACGGCGGTGCGGAGTTCCACGAGGGGCCCCTCGCCCAGGGTCACGGGCCCCGCGGGCTGCGTCATCGTCACCGGGGTTTCGGCGAGGAGTTGAACGGCGGCGGCGCGGTGGCAGCGGGCGAGGCGAAGGAGCATGTGGGCCCGGTCGTGGTCGGTCTGGGCGTGGTCGCGTGCGGTCTCGAAGTGCTCGCGCATCCTCCGCGGGTCCTTCGCCTGGTTGCCCAGGGCCACGTACGTGAAGTACGTCCACGTCCGCAAAGTCGTCTGCATCTGCTTGCCGTGGTACACGTCCTTGGCCAGGGCGTCGGCGGCCTGCAGGTCCTCCAGGGCCGTCTCATACCGCCTGGCGTTGAAGGCGAACTGCCCGCGCTGCAGCAGCCACTCCGCCCGCTTGACGGGCACGGTCTCGGCGTCGAGGCGCTCGGTGAGCTTGGCGCGGTTCTGCTCGTAGCTCATGTACGCGCAGAGCCCGGTGGCGTTGGCGGCGATGATCTCGTCCTTGACGCTCACCAGGTTGCCCAGCAGGCCCTCCATTTCGGCCCCGCTGGACATGGGCGCCCGCGTCAGTTCGTACTTCCCCTCCGAGTGTTCCAGGCGGATCAGTTCCCCCGTCCCGGAGGCGAGCACAGACGTGGGGGTCACGGCGGGGCGGCCCTGAATGCGCAGGATCTCGGGCGTGGCCCACAGTTCCCGCCCGCTCATCGCCGACACCACCCGCAGGGACGGGCCCGACAGCAGGAGGCGGTCGGCGTCGAGGGCGGTGAGGTTGTGCTGGGAGCGGCGGTCGATCTCGTGCAGGACCCGTCCGTCCTCGGCCGAGAGGATCAGCAGGTTCTGGCTGTCGGCGGGCAGGACGATCACGCGCCCCCCCGTCAGGATGATGGGGTTGGGCGGGTCCTGACCTTGCGGCAGGCCGCCTCGGGCCATGGCCCGCATCTGGTTGGCATTCGCCGTCTGCGCGTGGTACTGGTGCGCCCAGATGATCTGCCCGGTGAAGGCGTCGAAGCAGGAGACGACCCCGGCGTTACTGGTGGCGAAGACGCGCCCGCCGGACACGGCCGGGGGGCTGCCGGGCTCCTGCATCAGGCCCATCCCGTAGCGGTACTGCTGGGGAGCGAGGGGGGCCTCGGCGAGGTAGGACTCCCAGAGGAGGCTCCCGGTGGCGGCGTCGAAGCACAGGAGGTAGAAGTTGTGCACGTACACCACGGGGACGTAGAGGCGCCCGTCGTGGTACGTCGGGGCGCAGAGGTACTTGGCGGAGCGGGCAATCTCGCTGGTTCCCGTTCCGTTGCCCACGTACCACGCCCGCTTGAGCTGCCCGTCGATCGACAGGGCGACCAGTTCCGAGGTGTCGCCCGGATCCTTGTCCCCGCCGCCCTGCCCGGGGCGCATCATGGCGCGGTTCATGCGGTTCATCCGGGCCATCGGCGACTGGAAGTTGGCGACGCAGTAGAGGTTCGTCCCCCCCACCGTGAGGGTGTATCGCCCCACGTCCTGCAGGAGGAAAGGCAGGTGCCCGCCCCACCAGCCATGGTTCGTGGCGACCTTCTCCTGGCGGGTCACCGGCAGGGCGTGGGACTTCCACAGCACCTTGCCCGTCACCAGGTCGCACGCCACCACGGCCGTCTCGCTCCGGTAGTACACCACCTCGTCCACCACGACGGGCTGGACGAACGGCGGGAGCGTGAGAGGCCCGGTGCCCTGGCCCATCTGGGCCTGCGGGCGGAGCATCACGTGCCCATCCTCGACGGCGGCGGTGAGCGGCATGGGTTGGTTGGTGTGGGGGTTGCGCGTACTGCCCAGGTTCTGGACGGAGACCACGAGGTCGGAGAGCACGTCGGAGCGGCCCTCCGGCACCGGGTGCCGCCACAGCGGGGCGAGGACGACGTCGGCGTCGGGCATGACGGCCAGGCCGTTGGGCACCCCGCCCAGGCCGGGCCAGCCGGCGCGGGAGCGGAGCAGGCCCACCGCGCTCGCCACCGGAAGCTCCCGCAGGGCCCCGGCGAATTCGACGACCTTCCGTTCCTCCCCGCCGAACACCTCCGTCGCCTCGGGGTAACGCTTCTTCAGGTCCGCCAGGACCTTATCGTATTCGGCGGAGCGGGCGGAGAGATGATAGGCGGCTGCGAGTTTCGCCAGCAGCAGCGGTTCGCGGTCTGGGGGCGCACCGGCGCGGAGGGCTTGGGCCCAGTAGCGGGCGGCGGGGGTGAATTCCCCCCGGTCGAACGCCAGCGCCCCCAGTGCATCGAGGGCCTTGGGCCCATAGGTGGTATTGCCCAGGAAGTCGGCGACGCGGCGGAGCGGTTCGGGGTTTCCCTCGGCGACCCCGGCCTCGTAGAGCGCCTGGGCCTGCGGGTCGTACATGCGGCGATAGACGCCCAGCCCCTCCTCCCCCATGGATGCGAGCATCTCCTGGGCTCGGCGGCGGAGGGAGATGTAGGTTCGGCCGGCCTCGCTCTCGACGACGGCGGCGGGGTTGGCCCGCTCGCTGAGGCCCTGGAGGCAGCGGATGGCCTCGACGTGGTTCTTCTGCTCGATGAAGCGGGCGGCCTTCTGGAGGGCGTCGGAGGAGAGTGAATCGACTTGGACGAGCGGGACGGGCTTGGCCTGACTCTCGCTGCTCGGAGCCTGCTGCTGCCCACCGACGATTATTACTTGGCCCTGCACTACTTGTGCGTGCAGCACTCGCGCTCCGGCGATCGCGCCCACGCCCAGCGCCCCCCCCAGCAGCAGGACGAGCCCTGCCCGTGACCAGGCGCGGGACCGCCCGCGCCGCGACTCGCGCCCGGGCCTCGCCGTCCCTGTACGCCCACCACTCCTTGTCTGTCGCTCGCCAACCACCGGCTGTCGGGCCTCCTCTTCGGCCAGACCATCCGCCATCGCGTACCCGCGACGGCTCTGCGGTCTGGAGGCTCTTCATTCTACCTTTCGCCGCCGCCCGCTCCAAAGCGGTTGTGCTCCGGTCTCGCAGGCGCATGGCCGGGGGCCGGACCTCCCGTTAGTCGCACAGACCCGCCCCCGGTTCCAAACGAGGAAGGATTTCGTACGTCCGGGGAGAGAGATGTCCCTTCTGGATGCTCTCGCACTGCTCCCCCGCCCGCGGTATACTCCCGCTCTGCCCGGAGGGACGCGTGCCCTCCCGGTTCCGCCCCCAGACTCAGAAGGAAAGAGAAGATCCATGACCGAGACGCAGCGTAAGGACATGTTCGATATCAGCGGGATGTGCATCGCCATTACCGGCGGGGCGGGGATCCTCTGCTCCGCCATGGCCAAAAGCCTCGCCGCCCGCGGAGCCAGGATCGCCGTCATCGACTACGACGCCCTGCGAGGCAACGAGGTCTGCAAGGAGATCGAATCCGCCGGCGGGTTCGCCCTCCCCGTCCAGGCCAACGTTCTCGACCGCAAGGAGGTCGAGGACGCCTTCAACTGCGCCGTCCAGTCCCTCGGGCGCATCGACGTCCTCATCAACGGGGCCGGCGGGAACAAGAAGGACGCCACCGTCCAGCTCGACAAGAGCTTCTTCCAACTGCCCGACGACGCCCTGCAGTGGGTCTTCAACCTCAACTGCATCGGGACGATCCTGCCCTCGCAGGTCTTCGGAAAGCACTTCGCCGCCCGCAAGCAGGGGCAGGTCATCAACATCACCTCGATGTGCGGATACCGCCCGCTGACCAACGTCGTCGCCTACTCCGCCGCCAAGGCCGCCATCGTGAACTTCACGCAGTGGCTCTCGGTGCACATGGCGATGACCTACTCGCCCGACATCCGCGTCAACGCCATCGCCCCGGGCTTCTTCCTCACCGAGCAGAACCGCTTCCTGCTGATGGACGAGAAGACCGGCAACCGCACGCCCCGCGGGCAGCAGATCCTCGACCACACCCCCGCCAAGCGCTACGGCGAGCCCGAGGACCTCATCGGAACGCTCGTGTGGCTCATCAGCGAGGCGTCGAGGTTCGTCACCGGCATCGTCGTGCCGGTGGACGGCGGGTTCAGCGCGTACGCGGGCGTGTAACGCCCGGATTTCCAATTGCCGATTTCCAATTTCCAATTGGGGAGACAGCCCCCCGGCCTGCAAGGAGCAACCATGACTCCTGAGGAGATGAAGCGGCGGATGAAGCAGTATGCGCTGCGTTGCATCAAGCTTGCGCTGTCGTTTCCCCGCGGGCCGGTGGGCGAGGTGGTTGGAAGACAGTTGATCAAGTGCAGTACGAGCGTCCCCGCGAACTACCACAGCGCCTGCTCGGCCCGCAGCCATGCGGACTTCCTCAACAAGCTGGGGATCGTGGAGGAGGAGGCGGACGAGTCCATCTTCTGGGTCGACTTCTCCGCCGACGCCGCTCTAGCCAAGCGTGAACTGGTGGAGGACCTCCTGCGCGAGGGCAAGGAGATCCTCGCCATGGTCGTCGCCTCCGAGCAGACGGCGAAGGCCAATGCAGAACGCCGGAAAACCACTTCGCGTTCCACTCGCTGCCGAAGCGCGAAGGGCGAGTCCTCAATTGGAAATTGAAAATTGAAAATTGAAAATCCGATGCCAAACAACGGCCTGAACCATCTTCAGTCGCTCCCCGCCCGCCACGGGTTCCTGATCGGTGTGGACTCCGATGGCTGCGCGTTCGACTCGATGGAGATCAAGCACAAGGAGTGCTTCATCCCCAACATCATCAACTCCTGGGACCTGCAGGCCGTCTCGCGGTTCGCCCGCGAGGCCTCGGAGTTCGTGAACCTTTACTCGCGGTGGCGGGGGACGAACCGGTTTCCCGCACTGGTGCTGACCTTCGATCTGCTCTCCGAGCACCCCCAGGCCCTTGCCCGCGGGTATCAGTCCCCGCAGGTGGACTCGCTGCGGCGGTGGGTGAAGGAGGAGACCCGCCTCAGCTCGGCCGCCCTCGCCGAGCAAGTCGCCGCCACCGGCGATCCGGTCCTGCGGCGGGCGATGGAGTGGTCCGACGCGGTGAACGAGACGGTCGAGCGGATCGTCCGCGGGGTGCCGCCCTTCCCCTTCGTCCGCGAGTCGCTCGCGAAGCTCCAGGACTCGGCGGACGTGCTGGTCGTGTCGGCGACGCCCACGGAGGCGCTTCAGCGCGAGTGGGAGGAGCACGACATCGCCGGCTACGTCCGCGCCATCGGCGGACAGGAGATGGGCTCCAAGGCCGAACTCCTCCAGCACGCCTCGCAGGGCAAGTATCCGCCCGGGCACGTGCTGATGGTGGGCGACGCCCCCGGGGACCTCAAGGCGGCCCGCACAGCCGGGGCCCTCTTCTACCCCATCAACCCCGGGGACGAGGCCCGCTCGTGGGAGCGATTCCACTCCGACGCCGCCGACCGCTTCCTCCACGGGGAGTACGCG
The DNA here is from genome assembly GCA_041687095.1 of Phycisphaerae bacterium. Lineage (GTDB taxonomy): Bacteria > Planctomycetota > Phycisphaerae > SM23-33 > SM23-33 > JAWLCQ01. The sequence goes on from JAWLCQ010000074.1 coordinate 13,486, forward strand.
GGCGAGTACGAGCAGAAGCTCATCGACGCGTTCCTGGCGCTCCTGCCCGAAACGCCCCCGTGGAAGTAACAGATCGTCGCCCCGCGGGTCCCGACGGGCCCGCGGGGCGACGATTGACAGACGCTTATCTCAACGGCCTGGTCGCTTGAGCGATCCAGGTTCCTGCGGGCGTGCCCCCCCGAGCAAGGGGACGGGCGCCGCAGGGGCATGCGGTTCGCCCCTGCGGCGCCCGTCCCTTTCCTCTCGCGCCTACTTGCCTTCCCGCGTGTAGCTCAGCAGACCCCCCGCCGCCAGGATCTCCCGCTGGCGGGGCGCGAGCTGGAGCGTGCAGGTGAAGTCGTACCCCTGCGTCGCGTTCCGCACCGTCACCGTCTCGGCGGAGGCGACCGCCTGGGCGGTCCCGTCGATCTCCAGTTCATCGCCCTCGCGGATGCGGTCGTAGTCGGTGGGTTCGCCGAAGATCAGCGGGAGGATGGCGAAGTTCACCAGGTTGCCCTGGTGGATGCGCTCGATGGCCTTGGCGATGACGGCCCGCACGCCCAGGTACATCGGGCACAGGGCCGCGTGCTCGCGAGAGGAGCCCTGCCCGTAGCTGTCGCCCGCGACGATGACCCCGCCCACGCCCTTCTCCTTCTCCGCCAGGGCCCGTTCGGCGAAGGTCGGACGGCCCTCCTCGTTGAGGGGGGCGAAGACGTACTTGGCGTACTCGGGCACGTTCGAGCGGTACTTCAGCAGCGACCCCGCCGGGCTGATGTGGTCGGTCGTGATCTTGTCCCCGACCTTGATGAGCACCCGGGCGTTCATCGGGTCCGGGAGCGGGGTTCCGCTGGGGGGCTTGACGATGGTGGATCCGCGGACGACCGGGGCCTTCTCCGCGTCGCTCTCGCGAACGGGGTCCTGGATCATGCGATCATCCACCGCGAAGTGCGTGGGCAGGTCCACGTGCGGATACGCCACGCCCAGGTCCTTCGTCAGTGTGCGGGGGTCGGTGATCCTGCCCGTCAGCACGGCCGCCACGGCCGTCTCGGGCGACACGAGGTACACCTGGTCGCCCTTCGTGCCCGAGCGGCCCGGGAAGTTGCGGTTGAAGGTCCGCAGCGAGACCGTCTCGTCCGCGGGGCTGAAGCCCTGCCCGATGCACGGCCCGCAGGCGCTCTCGACCAGCCGGGCGCCCGATTTCACCAGCTCGGTGAGGGCCCCGCTCTGGCCCAGCATGGTCAGTACCTGCCGCGATCCGGGGGCGAGGCCGAACTCGACGTTCGGATGGATCGTCCGTCCGCGGAGGACCTCCATCACGAGCATCAGGTCCTGGTAGCTGGAGTTCGTGCACGAGCCCACCACGACCTGCCCCACCTCCGTCCCCGCCATCTCCGAGACGCTGACGATGTTGTCGGGGCTCGACGGGGCGGCCATGAGGGGCTCAAGCTGCGACAGGTCGATCACGACGTGTCCGAACGTCGCCCGGACGATCCCGCCGGCATCGACCTCTCCGACGCGGACGTCGGTGCAGAAGCGGCGGATGGCCTCGAGGGTCTTCGCGTCGCGCTCGACGTGGAGCGTCTTGGTGATGGGTCCGTAGGTCGCCCCCGGGTCCGCCGACAGCGGGGCGTAGTGGTCGGCGCGGTCCTGGGCGGCGAGGAAGGCGTGGGTCATTTCGTCGGACGGGAAGACGCTGGTGGTCACGCCCAGTTCCGCACCCATGTTGGTGCAGGTGGCGCGGGCGGGGACGGGGAGCGTCGCAACGCCTTCCCCGAAGTACTCGACCATGCACCCCACGTTGCCCCTGGTCGTGAGGATGCTCAGGAGGCGGAGGATGATGTCCTTGGCGGCGACCCAGTCGGGGAGGCGGCCCTGCAGTTCGACGCCGATCACCCGCGGGCAGGTGAGGTAGAACGCCCCCCCGCCCATGGCGACGGCGACGTCGAGCCCGCCGGCCCCGATGGCGACCATGCCCATGCCCCCGCCCGTGGGCGTGTGCGAGTCCGACCCCAGCAGCGTCCCGCCCGGGCGGGCGAAACGCTCCAGGTGCACCTGGTGGCAGATCCCATTGCCCGGGCGCGAGTGGTACGCCCCCACCTTCGTCGCGATGGACTGGAGGTAGAGGTGGTCGTTGTGGTTCTCGGGCCCGAACTGGGACATGTTGTGATCGACGTAGCTCACCGACAGGTCCGTGCGGACCCGCGGGATGCCGATGGCCTCGAACAGCAGGAAAGCGGTGGTCCCGGTGGCGTCCTGCGTGAGGGTCTGGTCAATGCGGATGCCGATTTCCTTCCCCGCCTCCAGCGTCCCGGACACGAGGTGCTTGCTCAGAATCTTTTCAACAACGGTGTGCGGCATGGAATCTCCTTCGGTGTTCAGATCCCCAAGGATATCCGGCGATTCCTCCCGGGACAAGCGGGGATGCAGGGGATGCAGGGGATGAGGGGAAAACTCGGAACCGGGAACCAGGACCCGGTCGGGTGCAGCAGGAACTCGTGGCGGGCGGCGGTACGCGCGATGGGCCGCAGAGACGCGGAGGCGCAGAGCAGAGGGAGTTGCGGATCATCGTGTGCGAGGGCACAGGGCGAGTTCTTGAAAGCAACGGGCGTGGGGCGCTTGCGCCAAAAGGGCAGGCGAAGTCTGCCTCTCGCAGTAGAGCCCGGACGGGGCTCGCCTTTTGGCGCGAAGCCTCTCGGGGAAGCTCCCGACTCGCTCTCGATCCCGGTAACCATTCACGGGGCACCCCGGTCAAACCATCCCGTGAACGGGGATCGATCCGAAATCCCCTCCCCCTCTGCGCCTCCGCGCCTCTGCGGCCCATCCGCTGCCCCCGCCCACTCGGCCGCCGCGCCCACGTTTGCCGTTGTGTCAAAGCCCCGCTTTGTGGACAATAGCGGGTCTGTCTGTCGAGTGGAATTCGGAAGAGGTACGGCGTGAGCGAACAGTTTTTCGTGCGGGAGTTGCCCAACGGCATGACGTTGTTGGGGCAGCGGATGGAGCAGGTGTCGTCGGCCGCCTTGACGGTGCTCGTGCCGGCCGGGGCGTCGCGCGATCCGGACGACATGGCTGGGGCGGCGTCGGTGGCGGTGGAATGGACCTTCCGCGGGGCCGGCGTGCGGGACACGCGGGCCCTCAATGACGCCCTGGACAACCTGGGCGCGCAGCACGATGAGCACGTGGGCTCGGAGCACCTGTCCTACGCGTCGGCGCAGCTTGGGCGGAACCTCTACCCCATCCTGGAACTCTACGCCGACATCCTCCGCCGTCCCCGCTGGGAACGCGCCACCTTCGATCCCTCCCGCGACCTTACCCTCCAGGACCTCGCCGCCCTCGAGGACGAGCCCGCCCGCAAGTGCTCCCTCCTGCTGCGGGAGAAGTACTACCCCTTCCCCCTCGGGCGCAGCGCCTACGGGCGCGAGGAGACGCTCGCCGCCATGACGGCCGACACCCTCCGCGCCCACGCCCAGCGGCAGCTCTCCCCCCGCAACGTCATCCTCGCCGTGGCGGGCAACATCGACTGGGACGCCTTCGTCGCCCGCGCCGAGACCGTCTTCGGGGACTGGGAGGGCCCCGCCCCCGCCCCGGTGCCCACGGCCGAGCCCGCCGGCGGCGTGACGTTCCTGCACAAGGACTCCGCCCAGGTGCACATCGCCCTCGCCCATCCGACGGTGCCCGTCTGCGACCCGCAGTACTACATCGCCCGCGTCGCCGAGGCCGTCCTCGCCGACGGGATGAGTTCGCGGCTGTTCCACGAGGTCCGCGAGGTCCGCGGGCTCGTCTACACCGTCGGAACGCAGTACCACTCCCTCAAGGAGCGGGCCGGGCTCTTCACCTACGCCGGGACCCGCCCCGAGCTGGCGCAGCAGACGTTCGACGTCACCCTCGGCGAGATCCGCCGCCTCGCCGAGGGCATCACCGCCGACGAACTCCAGCGCGCCAAGACCCAGATCCGCTCCTCCCTCGTCATGCACGGGGAGTCCACCAGCGCCCGCGCGGGCGCCCTGGCGAGCGACTGGTACCACCTCCGCCGCCTGCGCCCGCTGCGAGAAGTCTCCGCGGGCCTGGAGGCCGTCACCGTCGACGACGTCGCCCGCCACCTCCGCGAGCACCCCGCCCGCGAATTCACCGTGCTCATCATCGGACCGGAGGAACTCGACACCTCCGCCTACCGCGAGGCCTGAACCATGCAGTTCCGCCACGATCAACTGGACAACGGACTCACCCTCCTCGCCGAGGTCAACCCCTCGGCCGCCACCATGGCCGTCGGGCTGTTCGTGAACACCGGCGCCCGCGACGAGACCCCGCGCGAGGCGGGCATGAGCCACTTCCTCGAACACATGGTCTTCAAGGGCACCCCCCGCCGCTCGGCCGCCGACGTCAACCGCGAGTTCGACGACATGGGCGCCAACTACAACGCTTTCACCTCCGAGGAGTCGACCGTCTACTACGCCTCCGTCCTGCCCGAGTTCCAGGACCGGGTCACGGATCTGCTGTGCGACATCCTCCGCCCGTCGCTCCGCGAGGACGACTTCACCGTCGAGCAGCAGGTGATCCTCGAGGAGATCGCCCTCTACGAGGACCAGCCCTCCTACCGCGTGTACGAGAAGCTCATGGGCGAGTTCTTCGAGGGCCACGGCCTGGCGAACCCGGTTCTGGGGACGAACGAGTCGATCTCGGCGATGACGCCCGCGGACATGCGGGACTACTTCGACCGCCGCTACGCCCCGGGAAATGTGCTCGCCGTCGCGGTGGGGAACGTGGACTACGACCGCTTCCGGCGGTTCGTGACGGACCGGTGCGGGACCTGGCAGTCCCGCGTCGCCGAGCGCCGCCTCCTGCCCGCTCCCGGGCACGTGCGGCAGACGGTCATCACCGACCCCCGCGTGCTCCGCGAGCACCTGGGGTTCATGAGCCCCGCCCCCGCCGCCCAGGGCAACGACGACTACGCCGCCCAACTCGCCGCCACCGTCCTGGGCGACGACAGCGGCTCGCGGCTGTACTACGCACTGATCGATCCCGCCCTCGCCGACGAGGCCAACACCACCTACTCGGCCATGGACCGGACGGGGGCGTTCTACACGTTCGTCTCCACGGATCCCGAGCGGACGAGCGAAGTCATCGGGATCGTCCGCGACGAACTCCTCCGCTTCCGCGACGAGGGGCCCACCGAGGCCGAACTCCTCGCCGCCAAGAACAAGATCGCCTCCGGGGCCACGCTCAAGGGCGAGATCCCCATGGGGCGCCTCACCGCCGTCGGGTTCGACTGGGCCTACCGCGGGGAATACGTCCCCCTGCCCGAGCAGATCGACCGCATGTTCGCCGTCACCCGCGAGCAGGTCACCGAGGTCGTCCGCCGCTACGACCTGACCGCGGCGGCGGTGCTGGGACTGGGACCGTGCGAAACGCTATGAGGAATTGCGGATTGAGGATTGAGGATTGCGGATTGCTGTCTGCGGAGCACGTAGCAGACGCAACATCGCGCGCAGTCCGGGCCCAGCGGACGCCTAATGGCAAGCCACGTTCAGACCGCGTGCAAGGCCCGGGACCGGGCTTGCCATTTGGCGTCTGTTCCCCATGCACTGCGCACGCTCCCGCACTCGCCCTGTGCCCGGGCACGCCACAATCCGCAATCCGCAATCCACAATCCGCAATCTCCCCCAAGGAACGCCCATGAGCCCCGCGAACTCCCAACCTGCATCCCTCCGCAACCAGCGCGTCACCGTCATCGGTTTGGGCCGCTTCGGCGGCGGCGTGGGCGTGACGCGGTGGCTGTGCGCACAGGGGGCGCGGGTCACCGTCACCGACAAGGCCCCCGCGGAGCAGCTCACCGACTCCATCGCCGCCCTCGACGGGTGCGACGCGCAGCTCCACCTGGGCGGGCATGACGAGCGGGACTTCCTCGACACCGACCTGCTGATCGTCAACCCCGCGGTCCCCAAGGACCAACCCCAACTCGCCGCCGCCCTCGCCGCGGGCGTGAACTGGACGACCGAGATCAACCTCTTCCTGGAGCGTTGCCCGGGCAGGCTGGTGGGGATCACCGGCAGCGTGGGCAAGAGCACCACGACGGCCATGATCGGGACGGTCCTCTCCCGGCGGTTCCCCACGCTGGTGGGCGGGAACATCGGGCGGTCGCTGCTGGACTCGCTGGGCGAGATCACGCCCGAGCACCGCGTCGTGCTCGAGCTGTCGAGCTTCCAGCTCGAGGACCTGCCCCGCGTGGGGCGTTCCCCGCACGTCGCCCTCGTCACCAACCTCCGCCCCAACCACCTCGACCGCCACGGGACGATGGCCGCCTACGGGGACGCCAAGAAGAACCTCTTCCGCTTCCAGGGGCCCAACGACGTGCTGGTCCTCAACCGCGAGGACCCGATCGTGTCGTCCTGGGCGAACGAGGCCCGCGGGCGGGTGGCGTTCTTTGACTCGACGGGCGAGCCCTTCGAGCTTTCCGTCCCCGGTTCGCACAACCAGCTCAACGCCGCCGCCGCCTGGAAGGTCGCCGAGGCGTGCGGTGTGGACCGCGCGACGACGGCCGACGCTCTACGGACCTTCCCGGGGCTCCCCCACCGCCTGTGCCTCGTCACCGAGAAGCACGGCGTGCGGTACTACAACGACTCCAAGTGCACCACGCCCGACGGGGCCATCGTCGCCCTGCAGTCCCTCCCCCCGCGCACCGCCGTCCTGATCGCCGGGGGATACGACAAGCACGTGGGGTTCGAGTCCCTGGCGGCCGTCATCGCCGAGCGCGCCCGCGCCCTCGTCGTCCTCGGTGCGACGGCCGACCAGATCCGCACGGCGACGGAGGCGGCGGTGACGGCGAGTCCCCGCGCCCGGGGAGAGTCCCCGCTTGTCATCGAACCGGCCACCGACCTCCGCCACGCCACCCACCTCGCCGCCGCCCTCGCCCGAGCGGGCGACTCCGTCCTCCTCTCCCCCGCCTGCGCAAGCTGGGACATGTTCGTGAACTACGAGGAGCGAGGCGACCTGTTCGCCCAGATCGTTCGCGAGGAGCTTTGACACCCATTCCGGGAAGGATAAGCAGGGATACAGGGGATTCAGGGGATGTGGGGGAGGCGCTTCATCCGCCGCTACTGCTTCTCAGGAATCCACATCGCATGCAAAGAGCGCATGGGGGACGATTCGGATCCAGCGGTGCGTACATCGCCAGCTTGGTCGCTTCAGCGACCATGCGTTTGGGGTTAGCGTTGAGCCCAAGGTCGCTGAAGCGACCAAGCCGTGGTACCCCCATCCTCTGCTTTCCGGAGAGCCAGCAGACCAAGCGCAGGAACGCCCCGCTTCCCGGTTCCGCGTAA
>JAWLCQ010000075.1:0-20533 GCA_041687095.1 Phycisphaerae bacterium
CGCGCATCGTCCGCGCCCGTGGGTGATCCCGGAGTGAGGAAGCCGGCTTACCACCGACGCGGGGTCGGTGGGGAGCAGAAGGAAGAAGCAAAGGGGAGCCGCCGCCGCCGTAGTCGATAGCCGTTTGCCACCGGCACCGGGCCGGTGGGGAGTGGGAACAGGACATCCGCCGGGGCGACGACAGGGCCCTTTCTTCACGCCCTTCCTGCTGTCTGGAAGGGCGTGAACGGTTACGAGTTCGGCATCTGACCCTCCCGCGGCGAAGTTGATCCGGCAAGGCCCACTCATGAAACATACGCCCAAGGACATTCTTGAACTGATCGGCCGTTTCGACGCGGCCGAACGAAGCGAGAAGAACCAATCGAAGCGTGCCCGATGACACGGCTGGCCGCGCCGCCCGGACGAGTCGGGGGGCTTCCCCATCTCCATCGAGCCGGAAGCGCCGATGTGAGGGGACATGCTGGGGTTCGGCCTCGTGCGGTTCTCGCCCGCCGGACCGGCGGCGGCGAGAGAGTACATGACGGTGGTCCAGCACCAGACGTTCTTCTCCTCGCAGGCGGCCTGCTTGAGCAGTTCGATGGCTCGGAGCGTTCTCGTACTTGTGCTGCCAGCGGCAGGTCCCGCAGCCACACCGGAACGGGTGCTTCGTCCGTATGGCCTGGAAACCCTCCCGCACCTCCTGCATCACCATCCGGTTCCCATCGTCGCCAGACTCAGCAGACCCGCTGGGCCCCGGAGAAGATCTCCTCCACGCGCAAGGCCGCCGCGGCGTGCCCGGGGTGTTGCGCGGGGTTCCACGTCTTCATGTGGTCGAAGACCTCGCCCTTCGTGTGGTACTCGATCGAGCCCTTGACCTGGTAAACCTTCCCGGCCTTGGAGCGGAAGAGCAGCGACCCCTTCCCGCCGCTCAGGATGTTCCTGCGAGTCTTGTCGAAGTAGTTGTCCGCCACCACCAGCCGGTCCGCACCGAACGAGCCGACGCACGTGGCGTAGATGATGTTGGGGGCCCCCTCGGGGCTCACCGTCGCCAGAATCACCGGACCGTCGCGGTCCTCCCATGCCTGCCGTACACTCTCGGGAAGGGATGCCATGCTCTTTCCTTTCTGCTATTGTTCCTGCCGGACGACCCGGCCGTCTGTCACCATGCACTCTGAACTGCAAACGCGCAAGACCCTCGCATTTTGCCGTACACCGCGAAAGGATCAGGAGCCATGCGAGGGAATCCCTTCCTCGTCGGGAGGCAACACGGGCGCGGAGGGGCCCGGCGCCTCAGGGGCCGCCGGCGGGGGGGCGTGCCCCTCGGGAGTGACTGCCGCAAGGTCCGGCTGGCCTGCGAGGGCCTGGCGGACCTGGTTCCAGACGGCGCGGATGTCCTCCGCGCAGCCGTTCGCCTCGAACTCGACGACCGACCGGGCGGCGATCTGGGCGCGGGTGACGGCGGGGTCGTAGCGGACGCGCCCCGCGGGGCGCAGGCCCTGCTGGCGGGCGTGGGCCTCGATCTCGTCGGCGATGCGGGGGTTCAACTCCCACTTGTTGACGCACACCAGGCCCGGGACCCCGAAGTGCCGCAGCAGCTTCGCCACCCGGTCGAGGTCGTGCTGCCCGCTGAGGGTGGGCTCGGTGACAATCAGTGCCAGGCTCGCCCCGGTGACCGACGCGATGACCGGACAGCCGATGCCCGGGGACCCGTCGATGAGGACCAGGTCCAGCCCCCGCTCCTGGGCGACGCGGCGGGCGGCGGCGCGGACGGTGCTCACGAGCTTCCCGGAGTTCTCCTCCGCGATGCCCAGTTTCGCGTGCACCATGGGTCCGTAGCGGGTCTCGGAGACGAACCACTCGCCGTTGAGGGCCGGGGCGAAGTCGATGGCGCCGGTGGAACAGAACCAGGCGCAGACGCCGCAGCCCTCGCAGGCGATGGGATCGACGCGGAAGATCCTGCCCTCACGCCCCCGCTCGACGGGGTCGGGGCGGACGGCGTCGAAGCGGCACAGTTCCTCGCACTTCCCGCAGCCCGTGCACCGTCGCCCGACGATCCTCGCCCGCCGGCCGCCCGAGAAGCTGCTGCGCTGCACGATTCTCGGGGCCAGGACCAGGTGCAGATCGGCGGCGTCGACGTCGCAGTCGGCGAGCACGGCCGGTTGGGCGAGGGCGGCGAAGGACGCGACGAGGGACGTCTTGCCCGTCCCGCCCTTGCCGCTGATGACGACCAGTTCCTTCATCGGCCCACCTCCTCGCCCAGCGTCCGCAGCAACTGCTCGAAGCCCTGACGGTAGGTCGACGAGGCCTCCGACGCCAGCACGCCCCGGGAGTAGGCCTCGGCGACGGCGCGGACGTCGGGGATCTCGGCGAGGATGCGGATGCGGTCCCGCTCGCAGAACTCCCGCGTCCGCCCGTCGCCGCCGTCGCTGCGGTTGATGACCACCCCGAACGGGAGATCGAGCGCCCGGACCGTCTCGACCGCGAGCTTCAGGTCGTGCAGGCCGAAGGGCGTGGGCTCGGTGACGAGCAGGACGTAGCTCGCGCCGCGCATCGCCTCGACCACCGGGCACGAGGTCCCGGGCGGACAGTCGAGGATCGTCAGGTCCGCGGGCGGCGCGGCGGCCTTGACGGCGCGGATCACCGGGGGGCTCATCGCCGCCCCGATCCGCAGGAGGCCCTGAACGAAGTGCACCTCGCCCGCCCGGCCCGACTGCAGCCGCCCGATCTCCCGCTGGTCCTCGGAGATCGCCCCCGACGGACAGACGAGCCGGCAGCCCGCGCAGCCGTGGCACAGCTCCGGGAACGTCAGCACCATCCGGTTCATCGCGACGATCGCGCTGAACTGGCAGATCCGCCCGCAATCCCCGCAGCCCGTGCACTTATCCATGTCCACCTTGGGCACGGGGGCGCAGACGGGGCGGTCGTCCTCGATCCGCGGTTTGAGGAAGATCGCCCCGTTAGGCTCCTCCACGTCGCAGTCCAGGTAGACGACGCTCCGCCCGCCCAAGGCGGCGACGTGCGCCAGGTTCGTGGCGACGGTCGTCTTGCCCGTCCCGCCCTTCCCGCTGGCAACGGCGAGTCTCATGCTTCACTTCCTCGCGTTCATCCCTGCTTCGAGGCCGACTGGAGTTCGTCGATCCGCTTGCGGACGTCCGCCAGGGCGTCCTCCAGGTACTCAGCCTGGGCCTTCATCGCGTCGAGATGCTGCTCATCGTCGGGCGCGGCGGGGACCGGAGGGGCATACGCCCCGGGCGGGTATCCAAAGCCCGCTCGCTGCCAACCGGTCTGCCCGGTCGCGTAGAACCCGTTCCGCCGTCCCCAGCCACCGCGGCCTCGCCCCCCCCCGCCGCCACCGCGTCCCCAACCCCAAAAGCCGCGTCGGGGCGCCGGGTTCGCGAACCCGGGCGTCGGATACCCCGCACAGAATCCCGCCGCTCGTCCCGTCATCGGTCCCATTCCCATCGGTCCACTTCCATCACCACCTGGCATGTTCGTTCTCCTTCCTGTTTTGGCCCCGCGGCCAATCAACTCCGAACCATCATCGTTCCGCACTTCGGGCAGCTCCTGCGGTTGCAGGGCTGCCCCTGCGTATGGGGCGTCGCGTGCCCGCACTTGGGGCACACGCACTGCCCACCGGGACCGCCCGCAAGCGGTCCGCCCATCCTGCCGCGCCCACGCCCACCGCCACCGGCAGGCCCCGTTCCATCACCTCTGGGCATCGCTGTCTCCTTGCTCGTTCCCGTGTTCCTTCTCGCCGCCGATCCGTTCCGTATCGCGGGCCGCCCTGTTCATCGCGGCCGGCCGCCGCGCCGGCGGAACTGCCGGCGCCGGCCGCAGCAGCCGGGCATCAGGAACGCCCCACGCCGCAGCCGCCCGTCGAGGAATCCCGCCAGCACCTGCTCCACCTCCCCGCACGTGTGGGCGATCACCTCGATCCCCGCCGCCGACAGCGCCATCTCCAGCGGAAAGGAGATCGCGCCGCAGACCAGCACGTCCGTCCCGGCCTCCAGCAACTGCCCCGCCCGCCGCCGCACGTCCTCGCCCTCCAGGACCAGATCACGACGCAGCCGCTCAGCGCCCCGGTCGATCTCCACGACCAGGACGTTGCGGGCGACGTCGAACACCGGGCTCACCCGGTTCTGCCAGTGAGGGATTGCGACGTTCATGACGCAGGGGTCTTTTCAAACCCCGTGCCACGCGGCACGCAGCCGGCTAAGAGACTGCTTCAAGAATCACCGCAAAGGTCGCAAAGACCGCAAAGAGGGAGCCGAATCCCCTCTGTTTACGCCCGGTTGCCTTTGCGATCTTCGCGTTCTTTGCGGTGGAATCGGGCTTCTGAAATAGTCTCTAACTCGCGGAGAATCTCCCCGTTGCGAGCAGGCCCTGGCGGATCCCAACGACGACACTCGTGCAAAAGGATAGACTGCAGTGCAGACACTATGGCATAATGCACGAGTGTGCCGCCCCCCACCGGCGGCGGGCACGTGAGGAAGGTGTAACCATGGCGGAACGGATGGATTTCCAGCGGGAGGCCACGATCCTCGATTCGGTGAACGAGGGCGTCTTCACCGTGGACGGGCAGTGGCGGATCACGGCCTTCAACCGGGCGGCCGAGCGGATCACCGGAGTGACGCGCGAGCAGGCCATCGGCAGCCCCTGCTGCGACGTGTTCCGCGCGAACATCTGCGAGGCGAACTGCGCCCTGCGGCGGACAATGGAGACCGGAAGCCCCATCGTCAACGCCACGGCGCACATCGTCAACCAGCAGGGCCAGCGCGTCCCCATCCGCATCGCCACCGCCCTGCTGCGCGACGCGGGCGGAACCATCGTCGGGGGCGTCGAAACTTTCCAGGACCTCACGCAGGTCGAGCAGCTCCAGAAGGAGTTGCGGGGGCGCTACACGTTCGAGGACATCGTCGGGCGAAGCCCCGCCATGCTCCGCCTGTTCGAGCTGCTCCCCCAGATCGCCGCCAGCAGCTCCACCGTGCTGATCGAGGGCCCCAGCGGGACGGGCAAGGAGCTGTTCGCCCGCGCGATCCACAACCTCTCCCCGCGGCGAAGGAAGCCCTTCGTCGCCGTCAACTGCGCCGCCCTCCCCGACACGCTCCTGGAGAGCGAACTCTTCGGGCACAAGGCCGGAGCGTTCACCGACGCCAAGCGCGACAAGCCCGGCCGCTTCGCCCTCGCCGAGGGCGGGACGATCCTCCTCGACGAGATCGGCGACGTCTCGCCCGCGATGCAGGTGCGGCTGCTCCGCGTGCTGCAGCAGCGTGAGGTCGAGCCCCTCGGATCCGTCCAGCCCGTCCCGGTGAACGTCCGCGTCATCGCCGCCACCAACCGCGACCTCGCCAAGCTCGTGCGCAGCGGGACCTTCCGCGAGGACCTGTACTACCGCATCCGCGTGGTGCACCTGGACCTGCCCGCCCTGCGCGGGCGGCGGGAGGATATCCCGCTGCTGATCGACCACCTCGTCGCCAAGTTCAACCGGTTGCAGGACCGGCAGATCGCGGGCGTCTCCGACGCCGTCCTCGCCCGCCTCATGGACCACGGCTACCCGGGCAACATCCGCGAGCTGGAGAACATCATCGAGCAGGCCTTCGTCCTCTGCCGCGGGGGGATCATCGAACTCAACCACCTCCCGCCCGAATTGAGGCCGACAACCGGCCGGGCGGGCGGGGACGGACAGCCGATGAGCCTGCAGGCCATCGAGACGCTGTTCATCACCGAGACGCTCCAACGCCGCAACGGCAGCCGCAAGCTCGCCGCCAAAGACCTGGGGATCAACGTCAGCACGCTCTACCGCAAGATCCAGGCCCTGGGGATCGACGTCCCCGACTGCGACGGGCGGGGCCGGCGAAGAGAGTAGTGCATTTTGCGCGAGTGCCGCCGATCCCGCATGAAGCGCCGCAAGCCCCCCCCGGCACAGAATCTCGGCAAATGCCGCTCCAATAGAGGATTGGTAACCGTTCACGCCTTCGCAAACAGCGGCGAAGGCGTGAAGAGAAGAAACAGCCCCGAAGAAAGGGATTTCGCAGATTTCGGGATTGCGCAGATTACGGAGAAGGAGAACGCCGCTCTTCTCTCTCTTCTGTGCAATCCCGAAATCTGTGTAATCCCCTTCTCTCCGGCCTGTTTCTTCAGGCTCCTGTCGCCGCATGCATAGGCGTGAACGGTTACGAGGATTGGAGCCGCCACGCACCGGCCGCTCCGCTCTGGCACGCGCCTTGCTACGGGAAGGGCAGACGAAGGAGCACCCTTATGAAGATTGCAGTGACATCGACGGGACAGGATCTGGCGTCCCCCGTGGACCCGCGGTTCGGACGGGCCTCGTACTTCCTGGTCGTCGAGACCGACACCGGGGAGTTCTCGGCCGCCGACAACCGCCAGAACCTCAACGCCGCCCAGGGCGCGGGCATCCAGGCGGGCTGCAACGCCGTGCAGCTCGGCGTGACGGCGGTCATCACCGGGCACGTCGGGCCCAAGGCCTTCGCCACCCTCCGCGCCGGGGGCGTCGAAGTCTACACCGGCGCCAGCGGCACGGTCGCGGGGGCGATCGAGCAGTTCAAGGCCGGCACCCTCTCGCCCGCCGCATCCCCCAACGTCGAAGGGCACTGGGTGTAGCGGACAACCTCGATACGTTGAGTGGCGAACTGGGCAACATCGTCCTCCTGTTCAAGGCAAGCGGCCGGCGATCGCGCGTCGTGCATGGTTCCCGGTGGGTACGCACGGCCTGCTGGCGGCGCACCAGGCAATGGAACGCCGAGGCGTTCCGGTCGAGGACTGCACATGAATGACCGACGGGACACATGCGAGATGAGACCCCGGAAGGAAAAGTTCAACATGCCGGCACTGGACGGAACAGGCCCGCGAGGAATGGGATCCATGGCGAGCCGAGGCCTCGGGATGTGCGTGGTGAGAATGCCCTGCGACCCAGCGGAGCCTGTCACGGGAGTCGCCGGCCGATCAGCGCGCCCCGTGCGGTTTCCTGCCCGGCCACATGCGGAGCTTGCTCTCCTGCGTAACCAGGCCCGACAGATCGAGGCTATGCTCCGCGTACTTCATGAGGAAATCGCACAGTTACAGCCCGTTCCGGCACGGGAACCCCTTGGAGTCTGAACCGTGTCCCTTAAGCTTCCAGATGATCTCAAGCAGTGTGTGGAATTCCACGGACACCTCTGTCCGGGCGTGGTGATCGGCTACTGCGCCGCCACGCTGGGCCTGCGCGAGCTATCCACTCGACGCGCGGGCGATGAGGAACTGATCGCCATCGTCGAGAACGACACCTGCGCTGTCGATGCCATCCAGGTGCTGACCGGATGCACGTTCGGTAAGGGCAACCTCTTCTTCCGCGACCACGGCAAGATGGCCTTCGCCTTCGCCACCCGGGGCAACGGGCACTCGATTCGGCTCTGCCTTCGTCCCATCAGGCCGCCGGGCATCGACGAGGCGCCGGAGGACGAGCGTCGCGGCCGGCAGATCGCGTTCCTGCTGTCGCGCGACCCATCCGAGTTCTTTGAAATCCGCCGACAGCCCCTGGCATGCCTGCCGTCACCCGCACGCATCCGGGAAAGCCTTCCCTGCGAAGCGTGCGGTGAGATGGTCATGTCCACGCGCCTGCGGCAAAGAGGACGGCAGAGCGTTTGTATCCCCTGTTACGACAGTGCGCACAAGGATTGCGAAACCCTATGAACCAGAACACCTCACCAGGATGCCAAGTGGACGAATCGCAGCGGGAGTTGGAGGAGTTGGAGCTTGCCACCCGCATGGAGCGGATCGGCCGCAAGATCCTCGTGCTCAGCGGCAAGGGCGGGGTGGGCAAGAGCACCGTCGCGGCCAACCTCGCAATGTCGCTCGCACGGGCAGGCAAGAAGGTTGGGCTGCTGGACGTGGACCTGCATGGCCCGAGCATCCCGAGGATGCTCGGCCTCGACGGGCAGCGGCTGGGCCCGGACGCGGGGGGCGGCATCCCGCCGATCCGCCTCAGCGAGAACCTCTCGGTCGTCTCGGTGGGCCTGCTGCTGGACGGCCCGGCCGACCCGGTGATCTGGCGGGGGCCGATGAAGTACAACGTCATCCGCCAGTTCCTCAAGGACGTCGACTGGGGCCGGCTGGACTACCTCGTGATCGATTCGCCCCCGGGCACCGGCGATGAGCCGCTGGCGGTCGCCCAACTGGTGGGCGAGGACGCGTGGGCGGTCGTGGTCACCACCCCGCAGGAAGTCGCCATCGCCGACGTGCGCCGCAGCGTGTCCTTCTGCAGGAAGCTCCACCTCCGCATCACCGGGATCGTCGAGAACATGAGCGGGATGGTCTGTCCGCACTGCGGGGAGCAGGTGGACCCGTTCAAGGTCGGGGGCGGGGAGAAGCTCGCCGACGAGATGGGCGTGCCGTTCCTCGGCCGCATCCCGCTGGACCCGCGGATCGTCGCCTCGGGCGACTCGGGCGCCCCGTTCGTCGACTCCGTCGCGGACAGCCCCGCCGCCCGCGCCTTCGCCGCCGTCGTGGCCCCGATCCTGAACCACACGAAGGAAGATGATTCGCTACACCCCATCCGCCCCACCGACCGTCCGGTGGGCGCCCCCAAGGAGAATCGCACGATGAGAATCGCCCTGCCCGTCGCGGACGGGAAGCTGTGCATGCACTTCGGACACTGCGAGCAGTTCGCCCTCGTCGACGTGGACGAGGCCGCCAAGACCATCACCGCCGCGACCAGCCTCACGCCTCCGGCCCACGAACCCGGCGTCCTGCCCCGCTGGCTGCACGAGCAGGGCGCGGAGGTCATCATCGCCGGTGGGATGGGCCAGCGAGCCCAGGGGCTGTTCGCGCAGAACGGGATCCGCGTGGTCGTGGGCGCCGCGCCCGGGTCGCCTGAGGATGTAGTGAGCGCCTACCTCGCGGGGACGCTGGAAGTCGGGGCCAATGTCTGCGACCACTGAGCCCGCCCAGGACGTGCTGGAACGGACGCGGGAGGCGGCGCACCCGGGGTGCATCGCGTGCGGCCCGGACAACGGCGGCGGGCTGGGCCTGCGGTTCGCCCTCGGGGGTGACGGGAGCGTCGAGGCGAGCCTCGACTGCGCTCCGCACCTGCAGGGCTACGCGGGCATGCTCCACGGGGGCGTGACGTCCACGCTGCTGGACAGCGCGATGACGAACTGCCTCTTCGCCCACGGCATCGTCGCCGTCACCGCCGAACTCACCGTCCGCTTCCGCCACCCCGTCGCCCTCGACGCCCCCTTGGCGGTGCGCGCGGAGATCGTGCGCTCCCAGGAGCCCCTGCACGTCCTGCAGGCCCGCATCGTGCAGGGCGGGCAGGTGAAGGCCAAGGCCACCGGCAAGTTCATCGAACGCCGCCACGAACCGTGGAGTTCCACAGGAGTCACCGCATGACGGTACGAGTGCTGGGAATCTGCTGCAGTCCCCGCCAGGGGCAGTCGACGTTCACGGCGATGCAGGCGTGCCTGGAGTCTGCCCGCGAGGCGGGTTCGGGGATCGAGGCCGAGCTGATCGAACTGGCGGGAAAGAAGATCGGGCCCTGCACGGCGTGCGGGATCTGCCGCCAGGGGCTCATCTGCGGGTGGGACGACGACTTCGGGGACCTGATCCCGGTGCTGTCGGATCCGCGGGTCGGGGGGATCATCCTCGGGACGCCCGTGTACTTCGGGGGCATGACCGCGCAGTGCAAGGCGCTGCTGGACCGCTGCGTCGTGTTCCGTCGCAACGGGTGGCTGCTGCGCGACAAGGTCGGGGGCGTGCTCGCCGTGGGCGGGGTCCGCAACGGCGGGCAGGAGTTGACGCTGCAGTCGGTGCGGGCGGCGATGCTCTGTCACGACATGATCTGCGTGAGCGACGGGCGAGACACGGCGCACTTCGGGGCGACGGTCTTCAGCGGAGGCGAGGGCGGCGCGGCGGCGGACAGCGACGGCCTGCGGACGGCGCGCAACCTCGGGCGGCGGGTGGCGGAACTGGCGCTGCGGCTGTCGGCTCCGCCCGACGCCGCGGCGGCCCCGCAGTGACTCCTCTCCCTGCTAACCCGCTTTGCCCAACGACCGCCTTCCCGCAGGCTTCCCGGCGCTCTCCCACTGCTTGAACCTCGACCGGATCGAGAACAGACATACTTCCTTCGTAACCGTTCACGGGGTGCCACCCTCAAGCGGCGCCGTTCAGCCGCTTGGGGGTGCTGCGGGGTGGCGAGCCCCACACCCCCAAGCCGCGAACAGCACGCGGCTTGAGGGTGGCACCCTGTTTGACCGGTCTCGTGAACGGTTACCTTCCTTCGCCATTCGGGCAAGTACGGCATCGAACCCTCCTGCAGCGCCACCGCCGCCCACGCCGACGACGGTATCGGGGGCAGGCGTCCCGCCCCGGGGGCCTTCCGCCGCGGAACGGTACGCTGGGGCGAAATTCCGTCGGTTTTTTGCGACACACGGAACGGTCGTGCGTCAAAGTATGTGTGATGAGCAAAGACCAGGATGTTCGAATGGCCGCCGGCTTGCGGTCGGGCAGACAGGACGCCTGGACTGCGCTCTACGACGCCTACTTCGACCGGGTCTGGAACTTGGCCGGGCGGATGATCGGGCCCGACCCCGCCGCCGTCGCCGACGTGGTCCAGGAGACGTTCCTGGCGGCGGCACGGTCGGGGCGGGGGTTCGATCCGCAGCGGGGGGCGCTTTGGCTGTGGCTGGCGGGCATCTGCCGCAATCACGTGATGATGCACTTCCGCCGGCGGCAGCGGGACGGGCGGATCCGCCCCGGGGGGGACCTGGTGTCGGGCCTCACCGAACACCGGGCCCGCCGACAGGGGGACGGCGGGTCCGGGCCCGGGGAGGCGCTGCTGCAGGCCGAGGAGACTACCCGCGTGCGATCGACGCTCGCCTCCCTGCCCGAGGAGTACCGCTCGGTGCTGACCGCCCGCTACCTGGAGGACACGCCGATCGAGGCGCTGGCGGCGATGGCGGGATGCTCGCAGGGCGCCATGCGGTCGAAGCTGGCCCGGGCCCGCCGGGCCTTCCGCGACGCCTTCCCGCACCGAAGCGGCATGGCGGACGCAAGCGAAGGGGCGATTGAGAGCAACCCATGAACACCCATGACGACCATCGCGATGACGAGCGGTTCCGGGCCCTGCTGGCGCCGCTGAACCAACAGGTCCCCCCCTGCGACGAAACGTTCCGCCGCACGCTGCGGGCGCGGTCGCTGGCGGAGTTCGCCGGGGCGGGCAGGGACGAACCAGCCAAGCAACATTCCAGCAGGAGATCACTCATGATCCGGTACGCATTGCGGTCCGGGGCGGTGGCGGTGGCGGCGGGGGTGCTGGTGGTCCTGGGGATGCTGGCGTTCCTCTCCCCCGCAGCGGCCGAACCCACGCTCGGAGAGGTCCTCAACACGCTCGCAGACGCCAACACGGCTCACCTGTCCATCCAGCATCCCGACGCCCCGGCGGCCGAGGCCTGGTTCCGCCGCCCCGGGCTGCTGCGGAAGAACAACCCCGACGGGACGCACCTGATCGTCCGCGACCGGCGGGCGTGGCTGGTGGACGACAAGGCCAACCGCGCCACGCCGCAGTCGGCAGCACTCTTCACCGGGGACGAGCGGCGACTGGACGTGCTGGCCCTGCTGGGGCTGGGGGACGCGAAGGACCTCGCCGCCGCCCTCGCCGCCAAGCCCGCCGAGAAGGTGACGCGGGACGGGGCCGAGTGCCTCGTCTACCGCACGTTCCTGGACACGCCGCAGGGACGCATCCGCATCGACGCCACCGCCGACGCCGCCACGCTCCTCCTGCGCTCCCTCGAAACGCAGGTCGATCGCGACGGCAAGCTCCACCCGCAGGCGACGCTCACGGTCCTGGCCGTCAACGAGCCCGCGGCCGAGGAACTCTTCGTCCTCGGCGATGCCCTGGCGGAGGACGGGCGGATCGGCAAGGTCGTCGACGCCCAGGGCCTCGTGTCGGTCAAGCCCGTGATGGCCGACCGCTGGACGCCCGTGGGCATCGGAATGATCGCCCGCCCCGGCGACTGGGTCCGCACCGACGTCCGCGGGGCCAACGCCGCCACCGTCCGCCTGCTCGCCCCCGCCGAGATCGTCGTCGGCCCGGGGAGCCTCGTGGAACTCGTCACGCCCAGGCAACTCCGCGTGCACTACGGCGAGGTGCGGGTCGACGCCGACCCCGACGGTCCCATCGAACTGCTGGGCCCCGACGACAAGGGCCTGTCCGTCGCGAAGCGAGGCGTCTACCGCGTGAAGGACGGCGTGCTGGCCGCCCTCGACGCCGACCCCCTGTGGCTCCAGAGCTACGAGGGCCAGGTCGCCAACGAGTCCATCGGGTCGCTCATCGCCAACGTCGACGGGCGGAACGTCCCGCTCACCGTCGGGTACCACAAGGTGACGGTGGACATCCGCGACCAGATCGCCCGCACGGTCGTCGAGGAGTCGTTCGTCAACCACACCGACGCGCGCCTGGAGGGCGTGTTCTACTTCCCGCTCCCGCAGGACGCGTCGATCTCGGGGTTCGGGATGTGGATCGGCGGCGAACTCATCGAGGCCGACGTCGTCGAAAAGCAGCGGGCCCGCGAGATCTACGAGACGATCCTCCGCGAGAAGCGCGACCCGGGGCTCCTGGAGTGGTCGGGGGGCAACCTCTTCAAGGCCCGCGTGTTCCCCATCGAGCCCCACTCCGAGAAGCGGATCAAGATCACCTACACCCAGGTCCTGCCCCTCAAGGGCCGCGGGTATCGCTACAGCTACGCCCTGCAGAGCGACCTGCTCCGCCTGCACCCCCTGCGCGAGCTGCAGATCGACGTGCGGGTCCACTCGGCCGTCCCGCTGGCGTCGGTGACCAGCCCCACGCACCCCGCGCGGATCGACCAGACCGCCCACGCCGCCCACGTCGAATTCGCCGCGCAGGAGTACACGCCCTCGCAGGACTTCGAAGTCGCCGTCGAGATCGACTCGCAGGCGCCCGAGGTGGTCGTCGTCCCCCATCGCCGCGGGGACGACGGGTACTTCATGCTCCTGCTCACCCCGCCCGAGGAGGGCGACGGGTGGCGCCGCGACGTCCTGCCCGCCGCCGCGCCCCAGGATCTGCTCGTGCTCGCCGATACGTCGGGCTCGATGACCCCGCGCCAGCGGGAGATCCAGGCGGAGTTCATCGCCGCGCTGCTGGGTTCGCTGGGCCCGAAGGACACCTTCAACCTCGCCGTGTGCGACGTGGACTGCCAGTGGCTCTTTGACCGCCCCGTCGGGGTGACGGACGACACCGTGTCGGCCGTCCGGGACACGCTCGCCCGGCGGGTGTCGCTGGGCTGGAGCGATCTGGACCGGGCGTTCGCGTCGGCCATGGGGCGCGTGGGGCCCGGCACGCGCGTGATCTACGTGGGGGACGGGATCCCGGCGACGGCCGATGCGGACCCCGTCGCCTTCGCCAACCGCCTCAAGCGGCTGCACGCGGGCAAGGGCGGGACGTGGTACGCGGTGAGCGTGGGCAGCACGTACGAGTCGGGCGTCCTGGCAGCCATCGCCTCGCTGGGCGGGGGCTCGGTGCGGACCGTGGACGACCCGCGCCAGGTCCGCGAGGCCGTGCGCGAGCTGCTGGGCGAGATCGCCCGCCCGCCCCTGCGCGACCTGCGGGTGGAGTTCGCAGGCCTTCGGACCGCTCGGGTGTACCCCGACCCGCTGCCGAACGTCGCGGCCGGATCGCAGCAGATCCTCCTCGGGCGCTACCTGCCCGAGGGGCAGGACCAGCAGGGCGAGGTGATCGTGAGCGGGACGCAGGGCGGGGCGCCCGTGCGGTTCCGCACGCGGGTGTCGCTGAAGGACGACGAGAGCGGCAACTCCTTCATCCCGCGCCTGTGGGCGCGGATGCACCTGGACGTCCTGCTGCAGCAGGGCGCGTCGCAGGCGATCCAGGACGAGGTCATCGCCCTGTCGGAGGAGTACCACATCATCACCCCGTACACCTCGCTGCTGGTGCTGGAAAGCGACGCCGACCGCGAGCGGTTCGGGGTGAAGCGGCGGTTCCTGATGCGGGACGGGGAGAAGTTCTTCGCCGACGGGCGGGACAGCGCGAACTACGCCCTGCGGCAGCAGCAGATGCAGCGGGCGGGCACGTGGCGGATCGGCCTGCGAAGGGGCGTTTTGCAGCAGCTCGCAGCGCTGGGGCGCGACGCGACGATCTTCCAGTCCGGCCCCCAGCCGTACCAACTGTACGTGTCGGGGGCGCTCTCGGGACCGCGACTTCGTTTCAACAACGGCCAAGTCCCGTACGATGTCCGCCAGAGCGGTGTGGGCGGAGGGGGGAAGGACTACAACGGCCGACTCGACAGCCTCCTCGACCTGTCCTTCAAAGCCAAGGCCAGCGAGCGGGTAGAGGGGTTCTTCCTGGATGATGTGAACGTCGACGCGTACATCGGCACGAGCGACGACCTGCCTGATGGCGACAGGGACCTGGGCGGGAAGGCCGAATGGGCGGACGCCCTTCCGCAACCGTCGCTGGTCTCTGAGTTGGGAGCGGGCGACGTGTACCGTTCGGCGCAGGACGCCGGCGGCCCCATGCCCTCCATCGCCCTCGCGCCAGCCCGCAAGCTCCGCGAGAAGTCGCGGTTGCCCCACGGGGACGGCTTGGAGTTGAACTGCATCAGCGACAGGCGCTATGACTACTACACTTCGCAGTACGACTACTGGGTGAACACGCTCTTCCCGCCCGTGCCCGCCCCCACCGCGCCCGCGGCGGCCGTGGACAGCGGCTGGCCGCGGGAGGCGCGGCAGATCTCCGAGAAGCTCCTGCGGAGGGACGCGCTGGCGAAGCTCCCGCACGCGGCCATCGAGCAGCGGACCGCGCAGTTCGACGTGCATACCGGGGAGGCGAGCGGGCACAGCGGGTCGCTGCTGGTGCTGTCGCCCAAAGCGTGGGTGCTCCGCAGCGAGCACCCCCTCCAGCAGACGCAGGTGCAGTGGTGCGACGGGCAGCAGCGGGCCGTCTTCCAGAAGGGCTTCCTGCTCGGGCGGTCCCGCCCCAGCGTGCCGGCGGACCTGGAGAACCCGCCCGTCTCGCTGGGCGGCTACACGGTGCAGTCCGTTGAGCGGTCGTACCCGGGCTACCGGGTCCGCATCGAGCGCGGGGACGACGCGAACGTCCGGCTGGTGCTGACGCAACCCAGCAACCCGTCGTTCGAACTCCGCGTGACCGTGGACACCCAGCGATGGGTCGTCCTCCGCGTCGAGCACGTCAACGATGGCAGCGTCACCCACACCACGGTCTACGACCGTTTCGTGCAGGTCGGAGGGGCGTGGTGGGCGGCGCGGAGCGAGACCCGCGACGCGCAGGGCCGGCGGACGAGCGAGAGCACCGAGAAGCTCACCGCCCTGTCGGCCGACGACTTCGACCGCCTGTACCGCGCGGAGCTGGCCCTGGCGGAGAAGGTGCAGTTCCTGCACGATCCGGCGGGCCTGGTGGTGGATGCGAGGGCGGCGGTGGCGGCGGGCAAGGCGGACTTCGACGACCACTTCACGCTCCTGATGCACGCTGTATACCGCCAGCAGTGGGACGCGGCGATGCAGCGCCTCGCCGCCGCGGAGGCGGCCGCGGGCGATAAGCCCGGGCTGGCCTGGGTCCGCGACGCCCTGCTGCTGGCCAGTCGGCGGCGCGAGGAGTTGAAGCAGCGCGTGCTCGATCGCTCCGCCGCCCTCGCCGCCGCCGAGAGCGCCACCCGCGAGGACCTCCCGCTCAGCGAGTACCTCCTGAACCAGGCCCAGCAGTTCCTGGAGGCCAACGAGTTCCTGTCGCTGCTGGACGTGCTCAAGCCCGTGTTCGAGCGGCAGGACGCGTCCGTGCAAGCCATGCAGCGGTGGACGGAGCAGCGGATCAACCAGTTCAACCGCCTCGGGCGCAGCGACGAGGCCCTGGAGCTGCGCGGGCAGTTGGCCCGCGAGTACCCGCGCGACAGCTCGCAGCAGGTGCAGTACGCCCAGGGCCTCGCCAACGCCGGGCGGCCCGACGAGGCGCTCGCGTGGCTGGGCAATGCCCTGGAATCCAAGGACTGGACGGGGTACGAGGAGGAGAGCCTCCGCAGCACCTACGCCGGAATCCTCCTCAACCGCGGACAGATGGAGGACCTCCTGGAGTACAGCACCGACTGGATGCAGCGCGACCTGCCCAACACCCAGGCCTACCTCCAGCACCTCAGCACGCTGATCCGCCTCGACCGCATCGACGACGCCAACGCCCTCATCGCCCTCTGGATGCAGGAGGGCCGCGACGCCGACCCGCTGCCCCCCCCCGCCGCCGGGCGCCTGCAGGCCGCCATCTCCCAGGCCCTGGGACAGGGGCACGCGATGCACGCCCAGCGGATCGAAGAGCCGTGGCTAACCCCCCTGGCGAAGACGGCCATCGCCCTCGCCGTCCACCCCACGCAACCGCACCTCGCCGACCGCATCATGGGCGACTGGCGGTTCCGCTCCACCGACGCCGCCCGCAGCGTCCGCCGCGAAAGCGTGGACCTGCTGCTGACCCAGGCGGACACGCTCACGCCCCCGCAGCTTCACCGCCTCGTGACCTGGGCCATGGCCAACGACCCCGCCGTCGAGGCCGACACATGGCGGACCATCGGAACCGCCCTCGCCAAACGCTGGCAGGCCACCGAGGACCCACAGGACCGCCACGCCATCGGCGGGACGCTGACGTACATCGCCTCGAACAAGTACGAGCCCGAACCGTACCTCGCCTTCCTCCGCCTGCAGCTCGCCGAAGGCCCCGAGATGTACCGGGCGGCCTACGCCCAGCAGCTCTTCAACGCCCTGACGCTCCAGCCGTACCAGGCGAAGTACGAGGACGAGGCCTTCGCCCTGCTCGATCAACTCAGCAGCGACGAAAACCCCGCCCAGCGCCTCCTCGCCGCCGTCGCCGCCCTGCACACCCTTGACGACCGCATGGCCCAGGCCCGCTACGATGCGCTCATGAAGGCCGTCCCCAGGCAGGAGGACCTCACCCGCACGGAACTGCTCGCCAAGCAGGCCGAGAACCTCCGCCTCGCCCGCGAGGGCCTCGCCGACCGCCTCGCAACCGAGGCCGCCAGACGCGAGGGAGGACTGCGGTCCTGGCTGCACGCGGAGCGCATCTACTACGATGTCCAGGCCGGGCGAAACCTCGACGGCGCCGCCGCCCAGGCGTGGGAGATCCTCGGGACCGAACCGGCAGCGCCCGAGCACGACGACGACGCCCTCGCCCTGCTCGACGCGGCGATGCGGAACCGCATGCTCGTCACGCTCGCCAACCTCTCCGCCCGCCGCAACGCCCCGCCCCAACGCGCCCAGCGCCTGCTCGAATACCTCGACAAATCCATCGTCAAGCACCCCGACGACCCGCAGTGGAAGCTCCTGAAGTACGAGCTGCTCGTCGCCCTCGACCGCCCCAGGGACCTGCAGGCCGCCCTGGAAACGTGGACGCCCAACGACCCCGATCACCGCTGGTCCGTCAGCCTCGGATACCTGCTCGCCGAGCAGGGCAAACTCGCCGACGCGGCCGCGATCTTCGAGGCCGCCGCGCACGCCGACGCCCTGGGCCCGCAGGAACTCCGCGCCCTCGCCGACTGGTACATGGCCCTCGACCAGAAGCAGCGCTACCAGCGGGCGATGATCGACGCCTACAGGTTCACCGAGGAGTGGCAGCTCCGCAACGCGCTGCAGCAGCGGGCCTACCAGTGGCAGAACACGCAGGACGCCCCCCCGCCCGAACTCGACGAGCAGACGCTGCTGATGTTCGCCGCCCTGTTCGAGAAGAGCGCCTACCCGCAGAACCACCTGCACGTCCTGCAGCAGTACTACGCCGCGACGCGCGACTTCCGCCTGCTGGCGGGGCTCGCCGACGCGGTCATCGGGCACACGGCCGGGGAGATCTACCCGTTCCTCCAGTCGATGGGCTCGGTGCTGGGCGAGATCCGGGACGAGGCGACGGCCGACTCGGTCGTCGAGCACCTCGCGACGGTCCGCGGCCGCGCGAAGACCGACGTCGACCGCCGCGCCCTGGACCTGCTGGAGGCCCTCGTCGAGCGGCGGGGCGCGGAGCTGCTCAACCAGCCCGGCCCGCATGGCGACAAGGCCCTCGCCGCCCTCCAGCGCGCGTTCGAGCACCCCTGGTCCCCCGGGGAGCCGCGCCTGGTGGCCGAGGTGCTCGGGACCATGGGCGCCATCGCCTACTCGCCCCTCGCCGATGAGCAGGTCCGCCAGCTCAAGGCCCTGCACCGCATGGCCCCGACGGGCAGCGAGGACCGGCTCCGCATTGCCCACGCCCTGGCGAACACCCAGTGGGGCTACCAACGCCAGGACGACGCCATCGACCTGCTCACCGCGGCGATCGGCGAGTACCAAACCGCCTGCGACGGGGTCCTGCCGGCGTCGGTGAGCGACGTCCTGAACACGCTGGTGAACTTCCTGGAGCAGCAGCGGCACTACGCCCGCGGGGAGAGCGTCCTGCTCGAGCAGCTCAAGCACCCCGCCCACGCGCAGCACGCGCGGTGGCTGACCATCCGCCTGTATCAGCTCTACGACAACGCCCTCGCCAATGACGGGCAGGTGAGCCTCGGGAGCGGGCGCGAACTCTACCACGCCGCCGCGAAGCGCATCGCCGCCGATCTGGACACCGGTCACGATCACCACCGCTACCAGCTCGTCGAGGCGCTGTGCAGCCTCTACCGCACCGCCGGCAACCGGAAGATCGACGGGGTCCCCGACGACCTGCGGGCGTTCGCCTTCCAACGCCTGCCCGAGGTGCTGCGGCGGCAGGTGCACCAGTACCCGTCGATCGTGTCGACGGTCGCCCATACGCTTCGCGACCTCGCCGGTCCGCGGGACGCCCTGCGGTTCCTCGTCGAGCGCATCGAGGACGAGCCCGCGTGGTTCCGCTGGAACAACCAGGACGGCTGGGCCAGCCACTCGTACCTGCTGGCGCAGCTCCGCTCCTCGCTGGATTCGCCGCCGGCCGATCCGGGGCTGGAGGAGCGGCTGCTGGCGATCGTGCTCGGGGAACTCCGCCGCGACCTGCGGACGGGCGTGCAGCGCTCGCGGATCATGTACCACCAGAACAGCAGCTACTTCTGGGCCACCAAGCGCGAGGACTTCCTCCGCGCGGCCGACGAGGTGTACGAGCAGCGGAAGGAGTCCGGGGCGGCGGTGCTGTGGATCGCGCAGTACCTCTTCGACGGCCTGAGCGCCCGCGAGCGGGCGGTGGAGATCCTGCAGATCGCCTACCGCCAGGAGCGCCTGGACGAGAACGGGCAGTGGGCGCTGGTGCAGTTCCTGCACCACATGGAGCGGTTCGACGCGTCCATCGGGATGCTGGAGCACCTGGTGCAGTGGCGGCCGACCACGATGCACTACCGCACGGCCCTCATGCACGCGTACTTCCGCACGCAGGCCCGCCAGTCGCTGCTGGACCTGCTGGCGGAGACCGACGCGTACTTCCACCGGGAGCACCGCTGGGGCGAGGGGCCGCTGGCGGCGTTGGCCGCCAGCACGCTGGAGAACCAGCTCTATGAGCAGTCCGTCGCCTACTACGAGGAGCTGATCCCCCTGCACCAGCGGACGCAGCCCAACCGCGGGATCGGAAACGGGACGCTGTCAGCCTACTACGGCGGGCTCGCCCGAGCGTACTCGGGCCTCGGCAGGACGCTGCAGGCCGTCGAGGCCGCCTGCGGGGCCATCGTCAGTTGGGGCCGGTCCGACCACAACCGCACCAACGCCGTCAACGCCCTCCTGTCCGTCATCCGCGGGGCCAAGGACCTCGACGCCCTCGTCGGGGACCTCGACCGCCAGGCCGCCGACACCGGGCTGCACAACCCCGTCGTCCGCAAGGCGATCGGGCAGGTCTACCTGGAGCGGCGGGACTTCGCCAGGGCCATCGCCCAATTGCAGCTCGCCGCCGATCTGCAGCCCGAGGACATGGAAACCCAGCGGTCGCTGATCGACGCCTACGACCAGCAGGGCGACGCGGAGGGCGCCGCCGCTCAGACGCTCCGGACGGCGCGGACGGTTCGGCGGGAGGTCGGCCTGTTCATCGCCCTGGGCCATCGCTACAAGGCCCTCGACCGCCCCGCCGACGCGGAGCGCGCGTACACGTCGGCCGTCGAGGCGCTGCCCAACGAGAGCGAGAGCCACACCGCCCTGGCGGAGGTCCGCCAGGAGCAGGACCGCTGGGACGACGCCCTCGCCCACTGGCGCCGCGTCGCCGAACTCCGCCGTTTGGAACCCACCGGGCTCCTGAAGCTCGCGGCGGCGCAGATCCGCCTGCACCGCTGGGACGACGCCGCCGAGACGGTCGGGCAGCTCCGCGCCCGCGACTGGCCGGCCCGCTTCGGCGACCTTCGGACCGAGATCCGCAACCTCGAACAGCAGATCGAACAGGGGCGGCCCGGCGGGAATCGGAACTGATAACCGTTCGCGGAGGTGCGGGAGAGGAGCCCCGCTCGCCTCGCCGCACCGCCTCGAAAAAGGGGACAGGCACCTGCGCGGCAAGAAGCATGCCGCTGCGGAGCCAGTCCCCTTTTTCGAGGCTCCCTGCGCCTACCCCGCC
>JAWLCQ010000076.1:0-20528 GCA_041687095.1 Phycisphaerae bacterium
CTGCAGGCGATCTTCCGCGGCTGGCACATTCTGAACGAACGCCTGATCGGCTATCGGCTCTGCCAGCAACTGGGAAAAATGTGATAAAGAGACAGCCCCGAGGGGAGAGGGGTTCGTCCCCGCGCCGGCCCACTGTGCGGAACAAACCCACCAGCCAACCGACCGTGCAGAACAAACCCAGACCGACCCACAGCGAGCGAAACGGGGACGGGCTCCGCAGGGGCATGCCGTTCGCCCCGAAGGTGCCTGTCCCCCTTTCGCGGCCGCACTCGCCCCGCCGTGCAAAACAAACCCATCCTGCCACTCCGGAGCACCCCCAAGCGGCAAACAGCGCCGCTTGAGGGTGGCACCCCGCGAACGGTTACGAACGTTGAAAACGAAGCCAGCGCAGAGTATTCCGAGTTTCAGATCTCCCGCCACGCAGGAACCCTCCGAGCCAGGGGGACCCGCCGCCCCGTCCGTCCCGCAGCCTCCGGACAGCGGACCCCGCGCACGCCTCGGCCGAGCTAGTTCGCACCACAGGCAACTCCTCCTATAGTTATTCTTAAGTGCAACCGACCCCGCCGTCCCGTCGAAATCGGGATTTGCGGCCAAACAATCTCAACTGCGGTATTCCCAGATGTTACGGAGGGCATGTTTCCTCCCCCCCACGCCCCGCCCGCCCCAGTGGACACTTGGGATCTGCAAACGGCGCAGCAGCCGAGGAACGCGTCAAGGGGGAAACGCCCACCCGCTGCGAAGTGCATACACCCCACTTATCTCCGAACTCAGGTAGCGCCCCCAAGATCCATATCCCTCGATCCCCCCCGAATACCCCCAACTCGTCCCCATCTATTCCCGGAGGGCGATCAGGAGGAGCTAAAGAAAATCGGTGGCTGTCAGGATGTCCTGCTGAAGTGTCAATAGAATGTCTCCGCAAACGGCAGCCTTTCTGAACCCGGAAGCTTTGGGACCGCCCCGTGCGCGGGGCCACGTCGGCGTGGCGCCGCCGGAATGGATAAAGGAGACTCTCGTGGAGAACACCGCGTCGATGCGAACAGTCGTCCAGGCCTTGCTTCTGGTGGCCGTTGTCTGCCTTTGCGCCGGGATCGCCAGTGCCGGCTCGTTCAGCAGCGGCGACGAGATCGGCTCCCCGCTGCCCGCCGGGGCGACCCTCTACGGCGATGCCACCTGGCATGACCGGGCCTTCTGGCTGACGCACAACGTGC
This sequence comes from Phycisphaerae bacterium, assembly GCA_041687095.1. GTDB lineage: Bacteria > Planctomycetota > Phycisphaerae > SM23-33 > SM23-33 > JAWLCQ01. The sequence continues at coordinate 1,209 of JAWLCQ010000076.1, forward strand.
AGACCCAGCAAGGCGCCGTCATCCTCCATGACCTCGATCCCGGAATGTGGGTCACGTCCTTCTGGATGGAGGCGATGCTGTACATCGGCAACGGAGACACGACGGGGGCCGATGGCCTGAGCTTCTGTTTCGGCGACCTGCCGGAGGCCGACTTCGGGGAGAAGGGGGCCGGGACGGGCCTGCGCGTCATGCTCGACACCTTCGACAACTGGGACGATCCGAACGATCATTGCTGCCGCATCCGGGTCACCTACGGAAACGACCTCGTCGCCGAGAGCGAGCTGATCGACCTGCGGCCTTTGATCTCGGAGGAGGTGTGGAACGAGGAGTACGGCCACTACGAGGTGACCCACGAGCCTCAATGGTTCGGACTGGCGGTCGGTGTCGAGGACACCGGCGAGGTCATCGTGCTGCAGAATCTCAACCCGGGCTTTCCGGGCGGGTGGTACACGGAGGCCGCCGGCGAGATCGAAGGATGGGACCCACAGCCGAACTGGCGGTTTGGCTTCGGCGCCCGCACCGGGTCGTACGCCGACTGGCACGGGGTGTGGGACGTGACGATCGAAACGACGGCCGTTCCCGAGCCGGGCGCGATCGTCCTGCTGGCACTGGGTGGTGTGGCGCTGCTCCGCCGTCGTCCAACGGCGTGATGCACGGTCAGTCCCGCAGGGGGAGACATCCGGGGACAGCGTACGCGTTCTGTGGGTCTTGTCGTTCCGAATGAGTACGCTGTCCCGGGGTCTGGGGGACTGGGTTTTGGGGTTTTAGGGACAGATCCCGCCCGCCCCACGCTCGCGGCTTTGGCCCGGGGGGAGTTCCCGCATCTGCGCCAGAACTCCTGGGCGGGGACGCGCAGCGCGGGCTGCGCCCGCTCTCAATTTCGATTCTCGACTTTCGATGTTCGTAACCGTTCACGGAACGCGGCTTTGGCGTGGGTGCCACCCTCAAGCCGCATGCAGTTCGCGGCTTGGGGGTGCTGCCCCCCGGCCGCAGCACCCCCAAGCGGCAAACAGCGCCGCTTGAGGGTGGCACCCCGTGAACGGTTACGCGGCGAAAGAAGTCGTGGACCGCACCGGTTGTGGGGCGCACCCATCACGGGCCCGGCGTGAGGTAGGGCTGGTGGGCGAGGAGGCGGGCGAGGTGGGTGGGGAGCGACTCGCCCGGGGCCGGGAACGCCAGGCGGAAGCCCACGTCCGAGTACCCGTTACGGGCATCGGGGGGAGCGATGGGGTACGGGTGCTCAGTGGGCAGGCGAGGGTCGGACATTGCCGACCCCCCCACCACCGCGAACGTGGCGTCCTTGGCCTGGAGCAGTTGGTGGACCGCGCGGGCGGAGGGGGCGGAGCCCAGCAGGGCGTCCAGCACGGCGGGGGTGTCGCAGACGTACTCCGCGACGTTGCCCACGAGGTGGGCGATCGGGCGGGCGGGGGGCGAGTCGACGTTGGCGAACCAGACGACTCCGTCGTCCGTGTCGCGGGCGGGGGCGGAGGCGCCGGTCTTGCGGTCGCGGCGTTCCACGTCGCCCCAGAAGATGTCTTCGTCGGGGTACCAGGGGCGCTTGCCGCGGCTCTCCAGGGCGGTGACGTGCAGCTTCTGCCGCTCCCAGGTCCGGTCGCGGAGGTTGGGGGCCGCGCCGGGGGCGGGGGCGGCGGGGGCGGCCGGGGCGGCGGGATCGGCGGCACCGGGGGCGGCCGCGCCGGGATCGGCGGCTGGGGCGGCCGGGCCGCCCGACGCCGCCACCCCCGCCCGCCACTCGTCGGACGTGGGCAGGCGGCAGCCGAGGAGCGAGGCGAAGTAGACGGCGGCCTCCAGGGAGACGTACTGCATGGGGGCCTGGTGCGACGGCGGTGCGGGGGCCGCACCGGCAGGGTAGAGTTCGCCGGGGGCGGTGTAGAGGCGGAGGATCTCCGGGGGCGCCCAGTCGCTCGCCCGCGCCGGGGCGCTCCCGCCGGTGGGCCCCCACGTCCGCGGGCCCCGGCGGGTGTCGTCGAGGGGCGAGCGGGCGAGCGGGCAGAGGATCGCCCCCATGGTCCGCCAGCCGTCGGCGGCGGCGGTGACGTCGAGGAACAGCCCCACGGGCACCTCGGTGGCGAGCAGGTACACGGGGGGCCCCGAGCCCTCGGGGCCGTCGATGCGGACGAAGCGAAGGGTGTGGCTCGCCCCGCCGCGCGGAGCGGCCCAGGTGTAGTCCACGGTGCGAAGGTCGTCGCTCGCCTTGGCGGCCCACTTCATCGTGGACGCCCCGGGCCCCGACGTCGCGGGGTCCCCGACGACGGATTCCTGGGCGTCGAGGGCGTCGAGTTCGCGCAGGAGCGGAGCGACGGCGGGGGCGGAGGCGACGACGGGCCCGAGGGCCCCGACGTCCTCGCGGAAGGTGCGGGCGCGGGCGCGGAGGGCGTCCTCGTCGGACTCCAGGGCGGGGGCGGCGCGGCGGAACTCGTAGAGCAGCAGGTTGAAGCGGGCGTGGGCGTCCAGCGCCCCCAGCCGCTCCAGCCGCTTGATGTCCGCCCCCAGGTCGGCGGCGAGGGCGATGACCCTGTCCACGTCCCGCGGGTCCCGCAGGCCGTTGAAGCACGTCTGCCAGCGGCGGAGGCCCTCGACGGCGAGTTCCTCCTGGAGCTGCCGCGACCGCCCCGCATCGCCGATTCGCTTGTGGGCGACGTACAGCCCGCCCCACAGCCGCTGCTCCTGCTCCAGTTCGCGGGGGCCCGTCGGCCAGGCCGGATCGGCCGAGCCCAGCCGCCGCCACACCGTCCGCAGCACGTCGGGGCCCAGGTCCGCCGCGCCCGCCAGCTCGACGAGCTGCTCGCGACCCATCCGGGCGACCTCCTCCAGGCGCGTGAGGCGGTCGAGGACCGGGCGAGCGGCGGCGGCGACGGCGGGGTCGGACAGAACGGACGGGTCGCGGGCGGCGGCGAGAAGGTCGGCGAGGTGGGGCTGGCCCTGCGGGCCGGGCTCGTCGAGGGCGTAGCACAGGTCCAGGCGGAGCTGGAGGGCGTCGAGGGCGATGACGAGGGCGGCGATCTGCCAGCGGTCGCGGTCGTGGGCGGTCCGGGCGCGGGCGAGGGCGGCGGCGAAGGCGTCATCGCGGGCGAAGGCATGGTCCCGCCAGGTCAAGGACCCCAGGGCGTCGGCGAGGGCCCGCTCCCGCCGCTCGTGCAGCGCGCGGAGCAGGGCGGGCTTCCACGAACGGTCGGGGCCCTCCGGGAGCGACGGGGCCGCCACCGCCCCCTCCAGGGCCGTCAGCGCCTCGCGCAGCGCGTCGGTCCGCTCGCGCAGCTCGGGCAGGCCCTCGATGGCCTCGGCGAGTTGGCCCAGGCGGGAGCGCCATGCCTCGTTCAGCACGGGCGAGGCGCTGGAGACGGTGGCAGGCTGGGCCTGGACGAACTCGTCCCGCGTGCCGCTCAGGGCCGCCAGGACCTGGGCGACCTGCCCGGTGAGCTTCTCCGCGCGGTTCTGCAGGTCGGGCAGGCCCTCGCGGATGCGGGGGAGCGTGCGGTTGTTCCACGGCAGGGCGCGGAGGGCGAGGATGTCGGTCTGCAGCTGCCGCCACTGCTGCTGGAGCGGTGCGGCCTGCTCGTGGCGGTGCACGTCGCGAAGCTGCGCGATCCGCTCGCTGGCGCGCTGCAGGGCGGGGTCGGGGTCCCATCCCTTCCGCGGGTCGTCGGTCTTGGGCAGGTCCCAGCGGCCGCTGCGGAGGTCGCGCAGCCAGGCGGTGAAGTGGTCCCCCGTCACGGGCTGCCCCGCGTCGGGGATGGCGGGCGGATCGGTGCGGACGAGTTCCGGGTCGATCCGCGCGGGCCACTCCTCGCCCCAGAACGCCGCCAGGTCCGTGCCCAGTCCGTTGCGGCCCGCCAGGGCGTCGAGGGCGATGCGGAGCGATTCGAGCCCGTCGGGGCCCTGGCGCTCGCCCACCGCGCGGGTATGGGTTTGCACGTGTTCGGCGAACCGCTGCAGCAGGGGGTGTTGGGTGGCGGCGAGTTGCTGCTCGATCTGCTGCGTTCGCTCCCACAGCGCCTGGACGGCGGTGAAGGCGGGGGCGTGGTCGAGGACGCGGTCGACGGCGGCGGCGAGGTCGGTTCCGCGGGTGGCGCGGAGGCTGTCGCAGAGGTTCCCGAGGAACCGCCCCTGCCCGACCCAGCCGCGCTGGGCGAAGGCCTCCGCGGCGGCCTGCATCCGCCGCACGAGCGGCCAGCTTTCACCGTGCAGGAGCGACTCGACGCGGCGGACGCGGGTGAGGGCCTGGAGGGTCTCGCGTTCGCCCTCGGGGGTGCGGACGCGGTCGGGGGGCATGTGCATGAGGTCGGAGATGCTCGTCCCGGGCGCGTTGGCGATCGTGCGCGGGTCGAGGGGCACGCCCTGGCGGCGGGCGGCGTCGAGTTCGTCGAGCATGGCCGCGAGGTTCGGGTCCGCCGCCCGCCACCGCGCGGTCCGCACGGGGGTGAGGGAGGCGAGGAACCGCCCGAACCAGGTGTGGTAGGCGGTGCAGAAGTCGGCCCAGTCGTCGGTCTCCTCCCAGAGGGACTTGCTGCGGCCCCCGGTCTGGGGCTCGGGGGGCGGAGGGGCGTTGCCGATCACCATCGCCAGCACCAGCCACGCCAGGGCGAGCAGGACGACGATGCCCGCGGCCCCGGCGGCGAAGAGCAGGGCCTTTCGCACGGCGGGGTCGAGCCCGGTGGGCTCGAAGGATTCGGGAGGGGACGGGGCGGGGGGGGGGGGGCGGGGGGGGGGGGCGGGGGGGGGGGGGGGGCCGCCCGCCAGCACGGCCGACACGTCCGTCCGCTCCCCGCCCCGCAGGGCGAGGAGGGCCTCATCGGCGCGGCGGGCGAGGTCGGGCTCGATGGTGTAGGGGATCTCGGTGGTGAGGGGGACGGCGTCGGCGGTGGCGCGGAGGCAGTAGAGTTCGTCGGGCTCGGGGGGCCCGACGATGATATCGACCCATGTCCCGTCGATCGGGGCGAGGGCGAGGACGCCGGCGCCCTCGGGCAGGAGCGACTGGATGCACGCGCTCCAGCGGAGGAGGGCCTCGGGGTGCGGCAGGTTGCACCGCGGGGCGCGGAGCAGGTACGACCCCCCGGGCGCGCCGCGGCGGGCGGGCTCCTCGCGGGCCATCTGGTACAGCAGGCGGTGGAGGCCCTCGCGGCCGGCCTCGGCCTCGACGCGGTCGAGGAGCGGCGTTATGCGCTCGGCGGGTCCGGCGGGGACGTCGGTGAGGGTGGGCCCGTCGCTGAGATGCCTTCGCAGATCCCGCTGCGCCTGGGCGAGGAGGGCGTGGACGTCGGGGGCGAGGGTGGTCTCGGTGCAGCGGTGCTGGAGCCCTTCGAGGAGGGGCAGGACGGTTGCGGCGACCCACTCGGGGGGCTGGCGGAGGCACTGGGCGACGAGGACCATGGGGTAGCGGGTGCGGTTCTTCCCGTCGCGGGAGGACCACATCCGCCCCGCGACGAGGGAGTCGCCCCACTGCCAGAGCAGCACGTGTTGGTACCCGTCGAGGCGCTGGCGGTCGTCGAGCTTCTCCCACGTCCCGGCGTCGACGTTCCCGCCGATCCCGCGGACGTAGAGGAGCTGGCGGATCGCCACCAGGGGCTCGGTGTCGATCCCGAGGTCCTCGATGTGGTCATCCCAGCCCGGGTGCTTGCCGAACGCTCCGACGTGGATCCATTCCGTGTCGGGAACCGTCCCCGGAGCGGCGGCCGCCTTCGAATTCCTGCGAAACAGGCTCAAGACGTCTCCATACGTTGCGGCGTCACGGGTTGCCCGGCCAGTCGCTGAGAGCGGGCAGGCCCTTGTTGAACTCCAGCACGATCACGAACGAGACGTCCTTCGTCCCGGTCGCGTCCTTCATCGCGATCTGCACGTGCCACTGCGTCCCGTCGCTCGACCGCTCGGCCGTCCGCCACTCGCAGGCGGTGCGCTCGCGGTCGTCGGCGACGACGGTGCTGCCGGGGTGCAGGAGGCGCAGCAGCGCCCAGGGGTGATCCACGCGGATGATGCGGCGGGGGGGCTTGCCGGAGCGTTTGTCGTCAGGGTGCTGGTAGATGTGCAGGGCGACGGCCTTGCCGGGGGACCGCACCGTGCCCAGTTCCTTGGCGGGGGACTGGCGGGTGAAGGCGCTGCCCAGTTCGTCGGTGTCCTGCAGCAGGTACACGTGCGCGAGCCACTCCAGCAGCTTCGCGTCCTGCTCCTTCTGCTCGGCGATGCTGACCTTGACCTTGTGCTCGGCGTCGTAGGGGGCGAGGGCGTCGGCGATGCGGCGCATGCGCCAGGCCCAGGTGAGGTCGGCGTCGGGGAGGGCGGCCCAGGAGAGGGCGGCGAGGGCGGCGTCGATGTCCTTGTCGCCCGAGCGGATCTCGTCCTTGGGGCGGTGGGCGACGGGCGGGGGCAGGACGCCCAGCAGCCCGCGTGCCTGCTCGACCTGTTCCAGGGTCAGGGGGGGGCGGGCGTTGGCCGCGGGCAGGACGAGGGGGAAGGCGGCGTACTGGGCCTTGAGGGACTGCAGGGCGCGGTCGGCGCGGGTGTCGACGGCGCGGCCCAGCAGGCGGAGCCCGCGGAGGCTGAACTCCTTCCAGTAGCGCCCCACGTACCCGTCGTCGCTCAGGGCGGGCTGGATGTACTCCGTGGGGCCCCCGCGGACCATCCCGCAGGCGGGGTCCACGTCGGAGGGCAGGCGGCGCCAGCGCTCGATGGCCGCCGACAGCGCCATCTGGTACGCCGGCTCGCGGAGGATCGCGCGCGAGCGGTCCACCGCGCGCTTGACCTCGTCCACGCGCGTGCGGGCGGCGGGGTCGAGGTGCTTGTCGATCCCCTCGATCGCCCCGGCGACGGTGTCGCCCAGGCGGGTGAGCCCGGACATGACCTTCACCGAATCGAAGCGGCGGATCTCCTTGAGTTCCCCGAGGAACGCCTCCCAGTCGCCCGTCGCGTCGTCGCGGAGGCGGAGGTCGTCCACCACCGCCCCCGTCCAGTAGCCCAGGTACAGCTCGAGGTAGCGGTCCATGGCGGGCCGGCGGGCCTCGTAGTCCCGCCACAGCCCCGCGGGCTCCAGGGGCAGGGTCGTCCGGCCCTCCCCGCCCACCGTCCCGGGCCGCAGGAACTCGTCCACGCTCTTCCACGTGGCGAACACCATCCCCGCCGCCCCCGGGTGGAACCGCGAGGCGAACTCCCCGCCGTCGTAGTTCGTCATCGGGATCGCCGGGCGCTCGATCGGCCGAAGCGCGTCCGTCGAGCCCCGCAGGGCGTCGGCCATGCTAGCGACCAGATCCGCCACCCCCTCCCCGTCGCCCGGGGCCTCCGCGAGCACCCCGCGGATGAAGTCGTGCTTGCGCTTCGATCCGGTCACGCCCGCGAGGAAGTCGCAGACGGCCGTGGCGTGCTCGACCTGCGTCCCGGCCGAGCCGGCGGCGAGGGTGCGGACCTGCTCGCGCAGCTGCGCCACGTCGGTATCGATGGTGCGGACGGAGGTCCCGAAGGCCTGCACGGTCTGGAACCACCCCTGCGTCGTCGCCGTTGGCTGCGTGGCGGCGGCGGGGGCCCCGGCGGCGGCGAGTTGCTCGTCGGCGAGCACGTACATGCGTTCGCGCTGGGCGTACCACGGGAGGGCGTCGGGGGTGCGGCGGGCGAGGTAGGCGTCCTGGAGTTGCTGGAGGCGGGCGAGGATCTCGGCGCCCTGGGCCTCCACGCGCAGGGCGATGTCATCGCGGGCGGCGGTGAGGCGGCCGCGGACGTCCCGCACGTGCGTGCCGATCTCGTTGGCGGGCAGGTCGGCGTCGGGGGCGGCGTGGGGGCGGGTGGCCTGCAGCAGCACCCCGAACGCCTCGCCCACCTGGGCCTTGCGCTGCTGGAGGTAGCCGCCGAACAGGTCCAGGAGGGTGATCCGCTCGGCGCGGCCCTGCTGGAGGGCGGACTCGGCGGCGGCGACGGCGGCGGCGGCCTGGCGGACGGCGGCGAGTTGCGCCCGCCACTGCCCCACCGCCCACTCGTACTCGACGAGGGTCTCGGGGGCGGGCTTGCTGTACTTGCTGCGGAAGTCCTCGGGCAGGCGGACGAGCAGCGCCTCCTGGCGGGCGTACTCTTCGAGAGCCCCGGTGAGGCGTTCGACGGCCGCCAGCGTCGTGCCCTCCCCCGTTCCGGCGTCGGACCAGTAGCGGATGAAGCATTCCACGCCGGCGTCGGCGGCGGCGCGGGCGGGTTCGCCGGTCAGTTCCAGCGCGCCGGTGGGCCAGGGGCTCTCCCCGCCCTCCCCGTACACTCCGCGCAGGATGGTGCGGAGGTTCTCCTCCTGCGGGCCCTGGTAGCGCTGGTAGCGTTCGGGGTACTGGGCGAGGACGTAGCGGAACAGCACCCCGAGGTCCACGGGGGCGCTGTTGGGTTCGGTGGGGCGAACGGCGCGGGGGGCGAGGGCGTCGGCCTGCAGGCGGAGCAGTTCGGCCAGGGCGGCCGTCGACAGGCTGCCCACCGCCCAGTCCTGGGGCGGAGGGGCTGTGCCCGCCCCCCCCGCGGGCTGGGTGGCGGGGAGGTCGGCCTTGGCCTGGAGGGTCTGGGCGCGGGCGGCGTCGAGGAGGGGGCGGAGGACGCCCAGGTCGTAGACGATCCGCTGCGCCTGGCGCCGCTGCTCGTTGATGTCCTTGCCCAGCGAGATGAGCGAGAAGATCCAGGGGACCTCGATCCGCTGGCGGGACAGGTCGTACAGGTCGCGGTGGAACTGGGCGAGGGGGATCTTCCGCGAGTTGCGGTCCCCGACGGCGATGGGGGCCTCGCCGCGGTAGAGGTTGCGCGGGGCGCCCTCGAACTCGATGTCGAGGATCGGCGACCAGTACTGGTCCTGGAAGTGGTCCTTGGCGGCGTACCACATGTCGCGTTGGCGGCCGATGCGGTCGAAGAACGTCTTGCCGCCCCACACCGTCAGGGCGATCAGCGCCAGGATCCCCACCGTCGCCGTCCCCATCACCCACAGGTTGCGCGCGCGGTGCTGGCGGTTGGCGTTGGAGGCGCGGGTGACGAGGCCCTTCTCGCGGAAGGCCTTCTTCATCAGCACGTCGCGGATGAAGTACGCGCGGTCGCGCTCCCACATCTTGCCCTCGGGGAGCGACTCCACCGGAACGCCCAGCGCCTCGGCGAGGTCCGCGTCCAGCGCCGCCCCCTCCCGCATCGCCGACGTGAAGTAGATGCCCCGCAGGAACAGCGGCTTGCTCGTCCACTCGCTGGCGACGAAGATCATCTCCAGGTACCGCCGCAGCCGCGGGAACGTCGCCTGCAGCGACTGGGGGAAGTCGAACAGCGCGTCGACCTGGTCGGTCCGGCGGGCCTGGGGGTCCTCGGTGTGCACGGGGTCGGCGAGCAGGCCCAGGCGGCGGCGCTGCAGGCGGCGGACGACCTCCTGCAGGTGCGTCTCGACCGTCTCGGGGCGGAAGGGCTCGTCGAGCGGGGCGGGGTTGGACCAGCCCAGCATCTGGTGCTGCAGCTCGGGGTTCCCCACGCGGTCGAAGAACTCGCGGAACCCGTGGATGAGGTCGCTCTTGGTGACGATCACGAACACCGGGAAGCGGACGTCCAGCTCGCGCTGGATGAGGTCGAGCTGCTGGGCGATCTTCGCGCCCTTGCGCTCGAGCTGATCGGCGGTGTCGCGGACGAGGCTGTCGGCCGGGAGCACCAGGAACAGGCCGTTGATCGGGCAGTTGGGGCGGTAGGTCTTGAGGAGGCGGAGGAACTCCTTCCACTCGCTGGTGGAGGCGGAGGCGACCTCGTCGAACATGATGCGCCCGGCGGTGTCGAGGATGACGGCGTGGTTGGTGAACCACCAGTTCATGTTGATGGTGCCCCCGACGCCCTGGAACTCGTCATGGAGGCCCGGGGGGAACCCGACGTTGCAGTGGCGGATGGCCTCGGTCTTGCCCGACCCCGACTCGCCCACGATGACGTACCACGGGAGGGAGTAGAGGTCCTTGCCCGCCGAGCGGAACCGCCCGACCCCGGCGTCGAAGTTGCGGCGGAGGTCGTCGAGGCGGGCGCGGGCGGCGGCCTCGCTGACGCCCTGGGGGGTGGCGGCCCCGTGGTCCATCAGGTGCTTCTCGAGGGGGCGGGCGCGGCGCTTCTTCATGCGCCCCAGCAGCCAGATGTACCCCGCGGTGATGAGGCCCACGATGGCCATGCCGATGAAGAGGATCCACATCGCCTGTCCGGGCAGGACCATGTACAGGGCGAAGAGGATCCCCCCGCCCGCCGCGACGGCGAGCAGGGCCTGCACGGGAGTGGGCAGGTGGACGAAGGAGGGCAAACGAGCCATGACCGGTTATCCTTTCGCGCCCGCGGCGGTGATCCGCCGGGCCGATCGAGTGTTACGGCAGGAAACTGCGCCCATGCTGCAGGATCTGATCCAGCGCGCCCGTCAGGTCCCGCGACGCCCAGTGCCAGAGGTAGATGTTCGTCGCGAACAGCGCCAGGATCAGCCCCACCAGCACGATCCCCACGCCCAGGAGCTTCTTTCCGGGCGGTTCCACCAGGTCGCGGGTGTCGACGTGCTCGTACGCCTCCGGGCACACCCCGACCGTCTCGTCGGAGTCCACCCAGCGGCTGACGCGGGCGGAGCACTGCATCATCTTCTTCCGCAGGTACTCGGGCTGGCCCATGTAGATGCCCGTGAAGCCCAGGCCCATGCACAGGTAGAAGATCACCAGCCGCTCGCTCGCGGCCTCGGAGGGATCGGCGAGGGTCTCGTCGAGGAGGTCGAAGAACTTCTCGTCCCCGGCGAGTTCCTTGCGGTCGAAGGCGAGTTCCTTCCATTCGCGGGCGAAGGGCAGGTCGCTCTCCTTGACCATGAAGTCGACGAAGAAGATCAGCGGCAGCTCGACCCGCTCGTACTGGTCGATGAGGCGGGGTTCGGCGCGGGCGGCGGATCGCATCTGCTCGAACGTCGCGAGGATCTCGCCCCGGACGCGGGTGAGTTCGTAGGATCCGCCCTTGCGGACCGAGCGGTTCAGCAGGCAGATCTGCTGGAAGAGCGGTTCGCACAGTTCGGGGAGGTTCATCGCGGGGTCTCCTGCTCGACGACGGTCATGTACAGTGTGATCTCGAAGTCCGCCGCCTCCGCCCCGGGCCAGCGGGCGGCGAGGGTCTTCTCCTGCTCGATCCGCTCCCACATGCGGCGGGACTCGGCGCGCATCAGCCGGAAGTAGTGCAGCCCGCTCTGGGCGGGCAGTTCCAGCGGCGGGTGGCGCTCCTCGGCGAGGCGGACGCCCCACACCCGCTGGGCGGAGAGGGAGGCGGGCATGAGCTTGAACTTGTCGCTGTCCTCCACCAGCGCCGCCAGCGCCCGCGGGTCGTCCTTGGTGCGGATGCCCAGGAAGTACTCGTTGGCGCTGGTGAGGTGCTCGTCGGTAAGCGTGGCGGCGTAGAGTTTCTGCTCGACGTCCCTGGTGAAGCGGAGCTGCAGGTACGTCGCCGCCACCATCCCCTTCAGCAGGGCCCGGATCTTGGCGCACAGCTCCCCGAAGCACACCCCGGGGGCGTCGTGGTTGTAGTCGGCGGCGGCGTAGGGGTCGCGGTCGGGCTGCAGGGCGGCCAGCTCCCCCAGCAGCCCGCGGAGTTCGAGGTACACGTCGAACGTCGGGATCGACGGGGCCTGCACCAGGGGCATCAGCCGCCCGGCGTAGTGGTTGAGCGTCCGCAGGCGGAGCATCTGCTCGAACTGCACCCCGCGCATCGCGTCGACGCTGAAGCCCCCGCGGGTCATCTGGAGGACGAGTTCCTTGCGGGAGGCCTCGACCTGGTTGGCGAGGTCGCGGACGAGGTCGCGGAGCGTGGGGGACCCCGCGAGCACGAGGCAGGCGGGGATGAAGTTCGGGTCCTGCCTCGCCGTCCCCACCTCCTCCCCCACCCCGGGGGAGATCCGCAGCAGCGGGAGAACCTCCAGGTCGCTGCGGTCGTCGTCGTCCAGGAGCAGCCGCGCGTTCACCCCGCGCACTGGGATGGGCTGGGGGTTGTCCCCGGTGTTCTCGTCGACGACCTCGGCCTCGTGGACGCGGTAGATCCGCTTCACCCGCCAGTCGCCCTCCCCGGTCTGTTCGATGGCGTTGGCGCGGCGGTCGTACCACAGGGGGATGCCCAACGAGACGGTGAACGCCCCGCTGCGGGACTCGAAGGCCGTCTTGATGTCCAGCGCCGGCAGGTCCGCCCCGTCGGGGACGTCCACCATCGTCCCGCTGGGCATGACGACCCGCAGGCGGTCAAAGCGGACGCGCATGTTCTCCAGCTCGTCGCTGGAGAGCTTCGCCTCGATCAACCCGTAGGGGTACGCCCAGCTCAGCCGCCGCTCCCCCGCCACCCGCCCCAGCAGGTGCCGCTGCATGTACTGCAGGTGGTGGGGCTGGAGGAAAAGCCCCTCGTGCCAGTGCATGGGTCCGTTCAGCGCCATGAATCATCCTTTGTCGTCATCGGCCCACGCCCTTCATCAGCTTTTCAGCGGACTTGGCGATGCAGCCCAGAATGTCGGTCTCGATGGAGTCGCGGGTCATCGTCGCGGCGAGCTGGCAGTACTTCTCCCAGTACTGGGCCTCCTTGGCCTTGGCCCAGGAGACGCCCTCGGAGCGCTTGGCGGCCTCGACGGCGTCGGGGGAGAAGCGAGCGGTGTGCTGCTGGGCGAACTCCGCCCCGGCCATGCGGACGGCGGAGATGATGGCCGCGACGAGCTTGCGGAGGCGCTCGACCTCCTCGGCGACCTGCTCGCGGGCGACGGCCTCGTCGCCCCCGGCCAACCGCCCCAGCGTCCGCCGCAGATCGCTCCCCCTGCGGACCGCCGACGTGCGGGCCATCTCCCGCCACGCCGTCCACATCAACTGGTCCAGCGAGCCCGCCAGGTCCGTCAGCACGGCCGCCAGGTCCATCACCCGGTCGCCCACGAGGGGCTGGGAGGCGGGCAGTTGGAGGCTCTTGCGCAGCCGCTCGCCCGCCTCGGGGGACCAGGCGGCGTCAGAGGCCTGGGGGGCGAGGCCCGCGTCGGCGATGCGGTGGGTGAGGACGCGGCGGTCCTCCTCGCTCAGGGTCCCCGCCACCTCGCTCAGGCGGGCGATGAGGAACCCCGGGTCGCGCAGCTCGCGCTGGTCCGTGCCCGTCCGCTCGGGCTGGCGCTCCCGCACGGCCGTCGGGACGTTGGAGTCCCACGTCGGGAACCGCTCCATGAGCTGGGCGAGGAGGCCGGCGCGCTCGTCGGGCACCAAGTCCGCCAGGGCCCGTTCGACCTCCTCGGCGAGGTAGTCGCGACGGGTCTCGGGGGGCTGGTCGGCGAAGTCGATCTGGATGAGGCGCAGGCGGTTGGCGATCGCCGCCACGCGTTGCGCCATGTCATCGGTCGGTGCGGGCACACTGCACTCCTTTTTGCACGGTCCGCGGCGTGCTCCCGCGAGGGATCGCCGCGATTCTAATCCAACTCCCCCCCCTCGACAACGCCCCACGCCACCGCGGCCGGGCCGTCGCAACGCCCGGTTCGCCGGGCGCCACGGGTTTGCAGAACCCGTGTTCCACCGCCCGCTCGTGCAAGCACGGCTGTGAACAGCGCAGCCGTGGCACCCGCGATGGCGACTTCGCGAGGGCCCCGCCCTACCGCGGGGGCAGGTACAGCCCGGCGGCGGCGAAGCGGTCCAGCACGTCCTCCAACTGCTCGCTGGGGGCCGTGAACGCCAGGCGGAACCCGACGTCCGCGAACCCCCCGCGGGCCCGGCGGGGCAGGGGGTAGGGCTCGTCGGCCTTCGCCTCGGGGGGCGAGATCGCCGACGCCCCAAGCACCCGCACGCGGGACTCGTCCTTCACCAGCTCTCCCGCCCGCCGCAGCGCGTCGGCCATGGCGGCGGGCTGGTCGGCGGCGTCGCCCCAGGCGTCGCGGTCGTCCACCACGTACTCCGCCACGTTGCCCACGATGTGGCGGAACGTGTGATCCGTATCGGCATCGACGGGGGCGAACCACAGCACGCCGTCATCCTCCGCCCCCGCCGTCGCGTCGGGCCCCTCGCGCTTCTCCACGCCCTCGGGGCGGAACGCCCCCGCGTCGGGCCAATCGGCCCGCTGGCCCTGGGCGATCAGGGCCGCCGTATGCTGTTTCTGCGCCTCCCACGTTCGGTCCCGCAGGTTCCATCGCCCCCCCGCACCGGCCGCCTTCGCCGCCGACCACTCCCCGCCCGTCGGCAGCCGGCAGCCCAGCAGCACCGCCGCCGCCGCCGCGTCCTCGGGCGCCACATAGTTCATCGGCATATCGGCCGTCGGGGCCGCAGGCGCCTTTGCATACGGCTGCGAAACGGTGGGGTCCACGAAGATCCACCCCGCCCCGGGCCGCACGCCCGCCTCGAACGGCGCCCAGGAGCGCGGGCCCCGCCACATCTGCCCCCCGCCCCGCAGCGTCGCGGGGCTCTGGAGCCCCCAGCGGCCCGCCTCCGCCAGCGCCATCGAAAACAAACCCACCGACACCTCGGTCGTGCAGACGTAGACGGGCTTGGCCCCCCCCGCTCCGTCCGCCCGGACCTTCACGAACTCCAGCGTCTGCCCGCCCCGCGCGTACGTCACCCGCTCGCCCCGGGGGGACCGCTGCTCCGTCCAGCCCACCCCCCCCCGGCCCCCCCTGCCCCGGGCCCCCGCCGGCCCCCTCCACGCCGCGATCGCCGACAGGTGGCGGAGGCACTCCTGCACCTCCGCGCGGGAACGCACGTCCGCGGGCAGGGCCTCGACGCGCTCAACGAACGCGCGGATCGCCTCCGCCCGACCGTCCCGCGCCGCCCGCTTCGCCGCCCGCGTCGCGTCCTCGCCCTGCTCCTCCCGCTGCCGCTCGATCTCCTTCACCTCCCGCCGCAACGCGTCCAACTGCTCCTGCAACCGCAGCAGCCCGTAGTGGTACTGCCCCGCCGCCGGCAGCGACGCAATGGCCGATTCCTCCACCCCGAACGCCGCCATCATCGCACTCGCCGCCGCCAACTCGTCCCGGCTCGTCAGCCGCGCCAACGCCACCCCCCACCGCCGCTGCGCCTCGCCCCGCACCTCCGCCTGCAACGCCGCCCGCCGCCCGGCGTCCTCGACCCGCTCGACGGCCGTCTCCAGGTACCGGTCGATCCGCTCCTCCTGCCGCAGCTCCTCCAGCGTGCCCGGCCAGGGCCTCTCCCCCGCCAACCGCCCCAGCCCCCGCCACGCCGCGAACATCAGCGCCCGGTCCCCCCCCTCCGACGCCGCCTTCACCAACCCCGACCGCTCGGTGCTCGCGGCCATCTCCAGCACGGCCGCGGCGCGGTCGGACAGCGAGCGGACCTCGTTCACCTCGGTGAACTCGCCGAAGACCGGGCTCTGCCGCCATCCCGCCAGCAGCCCCGCCAACGTCGCCCCCCCGTCGGGGGGGGCCTCGTCGGGACCGTAGGCGTCGGTGAGGAGGCGTTCGGCGCGGCGGAGTTGGGCGTCGAGTTCGCCCACGCGGGCGCACCACTGCACGTACTGGGTCTGGGCGTCGTCGGCGGGGGCGCGAAGGGCGGCGAGGAGGACCCCGGTGCGGCGGGTCCGGGCGGGTTCCCCCGCCCACCGCACGCCCGCATCGCGGGGAAGCGCGGCGTCGAGGGCGACGACCCGCTCCCGCACCGCCGTCGCCCCCGCCCGCAGGGCCTCGTCGTCGGCGGGGTGCTCGGCGAGCAGGGCCGCGACGGCCTCCTGCCACGGCGCCTTCGCCGCCTCCAGGGCTCGGAGGGGCTCGGGAAGGAGGGAGGCGGCCTCGACGGCGGCGCGGCGGGAGCGGAGGCGCTGCAGCAGCCCCTCCAGCGTTCCGCGCAGCCGCTCGTCCACGTCATGGACCGTCTGGCGGGTCGAGGCGTCGTAGGCCTGGGCCCAGTAGCCCTCGGGGACGGCGGCGGTGATGCCCTCCAGGGACGCCTGCGCCGTGTCGGCGAAGGCGGCGTCCTGGGCGGCGCGGAGGAAGGCGAGGGCGGCGGCGGCGGTGTCCAGCTCGTCCCGCCGCTGCGGGCGGGGGTCGTGGCTGCCGTGCTGGTCGATCTCGGGGACCAGCCGGGCGAGTTCGTCCATCCGCCGCTGCAACTCGGGCCCGATGTCGTCGCGCTGGACGAAGGCTTCGAGCGCCCCGACGGGCCCGCCCAACTGCTCCACGAGCGTCAGCAGCTCGGTGGGCGGACCGGCGAGCAGGGCGTCGAGGCGGCCCTCGAGCGTGCGGCGGACCGTGGCGTTCTCCTCGGGGATCCAGGAGAGCTTGCGGCGGGCGTCGTCGCGGAGGGATCGCAGGCGGTCGGCGGCGGCGGCGACGGCGGGGGAGGGGGTTTCGAGCGTGCGGCGGTAGGCGAGGACCTCCCCGGAGAGCGTCTCATAGGCCCTCCGCGCCTCGCTCGCCGCCCGCTCGAGGTCGGGGGCGCACTCGCGGCAGCAGTCGGCGGCCCCGCCGGAGGCGATGCGCTGCTGCAGCTCCGCGATCCGCCGGGCGAAGTCCCCGCCCCGGGGCTGCACCACCGCGGGTTTCTCCAGAGCGGCGACGGCCTGGCTCTCGGCGAGCAGGCGCTCGAGTTCCGCTCCCCACGCCGCGTTGCGGAAGGGGTTCAGCGCCTCGTTCACGTGGTACGACGGGCTCCGCACGTCCACCACCCACGCGCGGTACAGGTCCCACGTCGGATCCGCCTGCCCCGCATACGTGCGGGACCGGGTGAACAGGCAGCTTCGGTGCACCTTGGGCCAGTCGCTCTCGACGGCCGACGCGAGGGCGGCGGCGGCGTCCTGCATCCGCTGCAGGTCCGCCAGGAGCTGGTCGAAGGACGCCGCCAACTGCTCCCCGAGCTGGACCGGCCGGATGTCATCGACCTCGGCGGGGGGGACGGCGGTGGCGGCGGCGAGGAAGGCGGGGAACTGCGAGAGGTAGCGGTCCCCGCCGGCGGTTCCGGCGGCGGCGATGCGGTCGGCGGGGGCGAAGAGGGCCTCCCGCAGGGCCAGGGCGCGGACGAGGCGCTGCGAGCGCTCCAGGTCGAGGAACGCGTCGATGACCAGGGCGGCGTTGCGGCGGGGCCCGGAGGCCTCGTCCAGCATGCGGCGGAGCAACTGCTCCTGCCGGCCCCAGCCGTTGGCCGCACAGGCGTCGGCGGCGCGGCGGAGGTCGGACAGTACGCCGGACTCGCGGACCTGCCAGAGCAGGCCCGGGGCGGCGGGGGGGGCGGCGGCGGGCTGCTCGTGCCCCCAGACCATTTCGACCACGGTGCGGACCCGCCGCTGGAGCTGCCCGTCCTCGCCCAGGCGGGTGCGGAGGTCCCCGTCGCGCTGGAGGTCGGCGAGTTCCTCGTTAGTTGCCCCGGGGCGGTCGGCGAGGACGCGGGGGTTGAGTTCCGCCCCCCCGCGGATGGCCGCGTCCAACCGCTCCACGATCGGGCGCAGCCGCTCGTCCGCCTGCCATGCCCGGCGGCGGGCCTCGTCCCGCCAGACGTCGTTCTGGAACTGCCCCAGCCACTGGTCCCAGGCGTGGCAGTACAGGCCCCACCCGCCGGTGACGTCGGTGGGGACGATGGCGCGGTGCAGCGCGCCGTACCCGAAGACCCCGCCCAGCACGGCCAACACCACCGCGAGCCCCGCCACGATGAGGCGGGGGGGGACGCGAACGGGCGAGGGCTTGAGGGCGTCGAGCCGCTGGGCGACGCTTTCGAGGGTCAGCCCGCCCTCGGGCGCCAGGTGCGGGGCGAGCAGGGCGTTGCACAGCCCCCGCCACGCCTCGGCGGTGCGGCCCAGGCGCGCCCACTCCTTCGAGGCCGGGACCGGCCACACGCCGGTCCCCCGGAGCGGGCGGTGCAGCGCGAGCTGGTAGATCAGCTCCCCCAGGGCCCGCAGGTCCCCGTGCTCGTCGCGGGCCTCGGGCGCGTCGGGGGGGGCGGGATCGGTCAGCAGGAGGCTCGACTGGGAGACCTCCCCGTCCTGGCGGAGCAGGACGTTCTCGGGCGCCAGGCGGCCGTGCGCGCGGCCGCGGGCGGCCTTGAGTTCCACCAGGCCGTCCACGATGGAGCGGACGACGTGGTGCATCGCCCGCGGGGTCAGGCGGACCTGGCCCAGGAAGAGCTGCTGGAGGGAGCGGGCGCAGAGGTCGGTGCGGTAGTACGCCCCGCCCTCGGGGGTCGCGGCGAGGTCGTGGATGGGCGCCCAGTGCGTCACCCCCGGGGCCGCCGCGACCGCCTGCTGCTCGCGCGCCCCCGCCAGGAACGACGCCTTCGCCGCCTCCAGTTGCGGCGGATCGATCAGCGCGGAGGGGACGAGGGTTTTGACGGCGAAGGCGCGCTGCGTCTCCCCGGGGAGCGTAACGGCATGCACTTCGTGCAGCCCGCCCCGGGCGATCTCGCGCACCGCCTCATATCCGCCATAGCTCGCCATGCACCCTCACCAGCACCTCTCTGCCGCCGCCGACCGCTCGGGACCCGGGGTTCGCAACCCCATGCCCCGCGCGCCGCCGGGGGCGGAATTCGCTACTCGACCTTCACGGGCTTGTGCGGCGTGAGGCAGGTCACCCCGCCGGGCGCCACCTCCACCTTGATCAGGTCCATGCCCCAGTACGACCAGTCCCAGTGCGACCCCTCGCGGGGCAGGATCTTGCGGCGGGGGTCGGCGTCGCCCGGCTGATCGTCCTGCTTGGTGTACTGCGGCAGGTAGGCCATCAGGACCATGTACTTCACGTCCCGCTTGTCCCACGTCCGCCAGATGGGGTCGCTCTTGAGGAGCGTCTGCGGATTGGGCAGACCGGGCCCGAACCGCATCACGTACACGTACCCCTGCGCCACGGCCGACTCGCGCATCGGGTCGCCCGGGGACCAGTAGTCCGTGACGGAGTAGTTGCCCCACTGGTTAAGCTCCGAGGGGTTCACGCCCACCACGTGCACTTCGACGGACTTGCTCTCCAGCCCCTCCTTCGCCGTCGTCTCGACGTTAAACCGCGGGTTGCACCCGGTCGCGACCAGCAGCAGGGCCACTCCCGAAACGCACAGCAGGGCATTCCATCCGGTCCTCATCGTTCTGTCTCCACACCTGGGGGGTTCAGATCTCGTAACCGTTCCGGCGCGCCGCCCTCAGGCGGCACGGTTCGCCCCGTGGGGGGCGGGGGCCCGCCGGGCTCCACGCTCCCTCACCGCGAACCGCACACCGTGCGCCGCACCGTCCCGTCCGGGCATCCCGCGAACCGTCACGCGGTTTCCACTCGTTCTCGCGGGAACCGCGCAGGGCGGGCGCGGCGGCCCGGGGGTTCCGCACCCGTCCGGGCTTACATCATGTCCCAGTCCGCTTCGATTTTCCAGCGTTGTACGGACCGTCTTTCGGGCCGTGCACGAGAGTCCGGTC
>JAWLCQ010000077.1:0-20464 GCA_041687095.1 Phycisphaerae bacterium
GGTCAGGAGACCCCCGGCGCAGGAGGTGGTGCGCGTGCGCCGCCCCAAGCGCTTGCGCCGCCCCCAAGCGCTTGCGCCGCCCGAAGCGCGAGCGTTGGGGGTCTCCTGACCCCCGTCGCAGGAGGTGAGGCCAGCCGCCGCGGTGTGCGGAACGGCGAACCCGTCGCCCCCGCGTGGTATACTGACGGCACACGGAAGGAGTCATGACATGACCGACCACGACAGGACGAACGAATCCGGGCAGGCGCCCGATCCGCGAAACGACGAGGCGGCCGAGCGGACGGATGCCCGCACCGTCCGCACGGACGGGCCGACGACGGTGTACGTGATGGCCCCCGGGCAGGGCTCGGCGGGGGGGCGGGTGCTGCGGAAGGTCTTCGGCGGGATCCTCGTCCTGTCGGTGCTGCTCAACGTGTACCTGGCGGTGCTGCTGGCGATGCAGTTCAACCTGGACTTCGACCGCCGCACCCTCGTTGAGGGCGACGCCACCCAGACCATCGCCGTCTACAACGTCTCCGACGTCATCACGGGCGACTCGGCCGACGACTTCGAGACGTTCTTCCGCGCGGTGATCGACGACGGCAACGTGCGGGCGATCGTGCTGCGGGTGGACACGCCCGGGGGCGCGGTGGCGCCCTCCGACCAGATGCACGCGCTGGTGAAGCGCCTCAAGGACTCCGGCCGGGCCGTCGTCGTCTCCATGGGCGGGGTCGCCGCCAGCGGGGGCTACTACCTCTCCGCCCCCGCCGATGAGATCGTCGCCGAGCCCACCACCATCACCGGGTCCATCGGGGTCATCGCGATGTGGCCGGTGATGCGCGAGACGCTCGACAAGCTGGGCATGGACGTGGTGGTCCTCAAGTCGCACGCGGCGAGGGTGTGGAAGGACGAGATGAGCTTCCTGCACAGGCCCGACGAGCGGCAGGAGGCGCACCTGCAGGCCGTCCTCGACGCCATGCAGGGCCGCTTCGAGGACGTCGTCCGCCAGGGCCGCGGTCCGCGGATCAAGACGCGCGAGCGGACGTACACGCTGGAGGTGGGGGAGGGGGACGCCCAGCGGCAGATCGAGTACACCGAGGTCGAGCCTTTCAACGGCAAGACGTACGTGAGCGGAGAGGCGCTGGAGTACGGCTTGGTGGACTCGATCGGATACCTGGGGCACGCCCTGGAGCGGGCGAAGGTGCTGGCCAAGCTCACCAACGCCCACGTCGTGGAGTACCGCATGCACGAGGGCTTGTTACTGCAGTTGTTCGCCCGCTTCTCGCATACGGGCCTCCGCATCGACGCCGACCTCGTCGACCGCATCCAGACCCCTCGGATCCTGATGCTCTGGAAGGCGGAGTAGACCCTACTGTCCCGTCCAGAATCATTCGATGGGTGCCACCCTCAAGCGGCGCTGTTCAGCCGCTTGGGGGTGTCCACGCTCAACACCCCCAAGCCGCGAGAAGCATGCGGCTTGAGGGTGGCACCCAACCCATCGATTCATTCCTGGCAGAGCCCTACCGCCGGGCCGTGAGGGCGGACTCGATCTCGGAGACGAGGATCTGCAGGTCCAGGGGCTTGGGCAGGCAGGTCCGCGCCCCGCACTGGACGATCCGCTGCTGCTCCTTCGGGGAGCGGACGCCGGTGACGGCGATGACCTCGATGTCGCGCGTGTCGGGCCGCTCCTTGATCCGCCGGCAGACCTCGAACCCGTCGAGCCCGGGCATGCGGAGGTCGAGGATGACCACGTGGGGCTTCTCCGCCCCGATCACCTCCCCCGCGGCGAATCCGTCATGCGCCCGCAGGACGGAGTACTCCGGGTGCGTCGCCGCCAGCGTGGCGGCGACGAGTTCGGTGGCGGCGAGGTCGTCGTCGACGACGAGCACCTTGGGCTGGGCGGTGGCGAGTTCGGGGGGGACGGGCAGGTTCTGACGGCGGAGGAAGGCGACGAGGTCGTCGACGTCGACGCGGCGATGGCCGCCGGGCGTGCGCCCCGCAGGGAGCTGCCCCGCGTCGATCCAGTTGGCGACCGACTTGACGGCGGATCCGAGGATCCGCGCAACTTTGGACGTTGTCAGCATCTGACCCATGGCGAGCACCTTTGAGAACAACCCACGTCAACCCGGCAGAGTGAAGAGCGGGCTCTCATAACGGATATCGAGGCGCGGCGTCAAGGGGTTTACAAGATTTATGGGTTTTTCGCTTTGGTGCGGGGCCGGGAACCGGGAACCAGGAACCGGGAACCAGGAACCGGGAACCAGGAACCGGGAACCGGGAACCGGGGAAAAGGGGACTGGCTCCGGAGCGGCTGCCTCTTGCCGCGCAGGTGCCTGTCCCCTTTTCCCCGCACATGCCTGCCGCCCCGTCAGATTGCCTTGGGGCGGGCGCCGGGGGTTTCGTAGAATCGGGGCAGCCGGACCCCATCGCCCCAGGAGGCACACATGGCGGCGGACCGCAAAGCACAACCCCGCGCCCCTCGCCGGGGGCCCACGGTGGACGCCCGTCCACGCCCCCCGCTGGAGATGCAGTACGTCCCCTCGCCCCCGCCCCCCCGCGAGACGCCCGACTCCCTGTCGCACGCGCTGCGGACCCCGCTGCACGTCGTCATGGGGTTCACGCAGCTCCTGCGGGAGCAGCAGTGCGGCCCGCTGACTCCCCGGCAGCTCCAGTGCCTCGACGAGGTCCTCGCGGCCTCCCGGCAACTGCTGGGCGTCATCCGCGACCGGATCGAGGCCCCCGACGACGCGCAGCAGCGCGATCGGGCGGAGCCGCGGACGTGAGCAAGACCGTCCTGATCGTCGAGGACGATGCCCCCAACCGCAAGCTGTTCCGCGACGTGCTGCAGGCGAACGGGTATGTGACGGAGGAGGCCCCCGACGGCAAGCAGGCGATCGACCTCGCCCGCCGTCGGCGCTATGACCTGATCCTCATGGACATTCAGCTCCCGGGGGCCAGCGGGGTGGAGACGATGCGGTCCCTCCGCGCCGCCGCCGAGACGCGGGCGGTCCCCGTGGTGGCCCTGACGGGCTTCGCCCTGCCCAGCGACCGCGCCCGCTTCCTCCGCGAGGGGTTCGACAACTGCCTCACCAAGCCCGTGGACCTCGACGAGTTCCTCCAGGTCGTCGCGAGGTACGTCGCAGACTGCCGGGCCGCGGATGCGGGGGAGCCCCAAGCGCGTGCGCCGGGGGTCTCCTGACCCCCGTCGTCTGGAGAGCGAGAAAGCGATCCGCGCAAGCGTGATTGTGGCGCCCCCTTTCGCGGCGGCGGCCGCCGCGATCGAAGCGCCGCCACAACGCTTCGCGAACGCCGTGCCAGAGTTCCCGGACGCCGGGGGTCAGGAGACCCCCGGCGCACGCGGTAGGGGCGGGTCAGGAGACCCCCGGCGCCGGTGCGCTAGACGCACTGCCTGGCCGGGCCGTCGAAGCACTCGCGGAGGTTGCGGAGGATCTCGGTGTGCATCTGGCAGACGCGGGACTCCGAGAGGTTCAGCGACTCCCCGATCTCCTTGAGGTTCATGCCCTCGAAGTAGTAGAGCATCACGACGAGCCGCTGCATCCCGCTGAGCCGCTCGTCCAGCAGGTCGCGGAGGTCGGCGTGCAGGGCCTGCTGCTCGGGGGCCGCGTACGTCGCGTTCTCCAGCAGGTCGATCCCGCGGACCTCGCTCCCGTTGCCGTTGGGGTCCGGGGCCGCCCCGTCCAGGCTCGTCATCGTGGCGGCCGACGCGGCGCGGGCGCATTTGCGGACCTCGTCCACGGACAGCTTCATCTTCTTCGCCAGCTCCGCACGGGTGGGGACGCGCTGGAGGCGGGACTGCAGCTCGTGCTTCGCTTCCGCCAGCCTCGCCGCCCGCGTCCTCGCCGACCGCGGCACCCAGTCCTGCGACCGCAGGTAGTCCAGAATCGCCCCGCGGATCCGCCCGGAGGAGTACGTCTCGAACTTCACCTTCCGCCCCGGGTCGAATCCCTCGACCGCGGAGAGCAGGCCGACCGACCCCGCCGACACCAACTCGTCCAGGTCCACGCACTCGGGCAGGCGGGCGCACATCCGGCCGGCGACGGCGCGGACGAGGGGGAGGTACTGCTCCACCAGGCGGTTCCGCGCGGATTCCTCGCGCGTCTGCAGGTAGCGGTCCCAAAGCTCATCGACCGGTCGGGGACACGACTTCGTCCGAAGTTCCGGCATGCGTAGACTTCCTTTCCTCCAGGGGCGCCAGCAGTTGCTATCCATTCGGGAGACCTCCAGCGGCCCTCACCTCGGGCCGCGCAAAGGTCGTCCTTTGTGCTATCGGCAGGACCGAGGGGGGGGTGGTGTTACAAATCCGTGGGCACGTTCCAGCCGCCATGACGGTTCCCGCCGCCCGAGAGGGGCCCTGCAGTACCGCCTTTACGTAGTTTCGGATACAACGGGCTGCGGGGCAAACGGGAGACGTCGAGAGAGGGTTTTCACTTTCCAATTTCCAGTTTCCAATTGGCGCTGCCGCCCGGATGTGCTTTGCCGTCTTCAACGCTTGATACTCCTGGAGACTCCGTCCCACCATACGCCCTGCCCCCCCCCGCACGCGTCGGCGACGGACAATTGACTATTGGTAATTGTCAATTGGGAATTGGAAATGTCCACTCATGCCGCCGCCTGGTCGTCCCGTCCGAGGAGCGTTTCGAGGACGGCGGTGCGGAGGTCGTCGAGCAGGAAGGGCTTGAACAGGACGCGGTGGCCCCGGTCCGCCAGCGCCTGCAGGGCGGGGCGGTCGTAGCGGCCGGCGGTGAGGACGATGGTGTTCCGCGCCAGGTCCGGGTCGATCCCCGCCAGGGCCTGCAGGACGTCGTGTCCGCAGGCGTCGCTCAGGCGGGGTTCGAGGAGCAGCAGGTCGAAGGGGGTGCGGGCGGCGAGGGCGAGGGCGTCGCGGGCGGTATGGGCGGCCGTGACGCGGGCGCCGCACGCCCGGAGCGTCTCGGTGACGAGGGCGGTGATGGCGGGGGAGTTGTCGACGACGAGGACGCAGCGGTCGCGAAGTGCGGTGTAGCGCGTAGGCATGGGGACCTCCTGTACGGCGTGGGGGTCAGGCGTCGAGATGGGCGACCTGGCGGCGGAGGCGGCGGAGCAGGGCCTTGTGCCGCAGGCAGATGGTGGAGTCGGCGAGGTGGTAGACCTGCCCGATCTCGCGGAAGGTCATGCCATCCGCGTAGTACATCAGGAGCAGGCGGCGGTCGTCGGGATCGAGCGACCCGAGGATCGACGCCACGAGGTCGTGGACGTCGACGGTGTGGTGCCCGCAGGCGGACTGCTCGTCGAGGACCTCGCACGCCCCGCCCTCGGGCCCGTCGGAGATGTACTGCGACCAGCAGAGGGTGGCGGGGGTGGTGGCGGCGTCGGCGCGGCGGAGCAGGCCGTCCTGGCGCATCGCGTCCACCGCCAGAAACCCGCCCTTGACGCGGGCGTACCCCGCGAACGACACCCCACGGTCCCCGCAGAACGACCTCGCTGCCTGCGTCAGGCCCAGCAACGCGTACCCGTACAGGTCCTCCGAATCGATCCACGGGTAGCGGCGCTGCAGGCGCTGCGTGATCGTCGCGGCCAGGGGGAGGTGCTCTTCGGCGAGGCGGGCGGGGACGGTGGAGAGGGGGTCACTCGCATGCACGGCGTTGCCTCCGATCTTGCAGAACTGCTTTGCTCCGACACCGGCCGAACTTCCGTGGCCGCGGAACCAGATGGGGTCAGCTTCCGTGCTGCGACTCTGACGACGTATGCTACCTATCCATCGGAGCGGGTCCAGGGAAATTTCGCAAAAACGGCAAAAAAGATAAAGTGCCCCCTCCCGCCCGGCCGATAAACCGCCGCACCATCCGCGGCGGAGCGAGTGGGATTCTCCGGGGCATCGCACTAGAGTTCCCGTGGCTGCGCGAGAAGGACTGCGTCTTTGGGGATGGGCACGATGGGAGCGCCCCGGCGAACCTGTGCGCCAGCGGCCTCATCCGCCGTCGCGCCTCTCCCCCCTGCAGGAGCCATTGGATGACCATCGCAAGTTGGAGTGCCGACACGGCGAAGGCGGCGGGCGCCCCGGCGGGTCGAGCCCTGCGGGCGAGCCCGCGAACCGCCCCGTCCGCCCCCCGCACGCCGGCGGCCCGCGCGCGGAAAGAGCGAGGAGACCCATGACGCTTACCGCCCAGATCCACACCGACGCGCAGGCCCTGGCGGACCTCGAGGGCGAGTGGAACGCGCTGCTCGCGCGGTCGCGCTCGGACTCGATCTTCCTCACCTGGGAATGGATCGCCGCGTGGCGGGAGGCGGTGGCCCCGCACGCCCCGCTGCTGCTCGTCACCGTCCGGGACCCCGCCCACCGCCTCGTCGCCGTCGCGCCCTTCTACCGCACGCGCATGCGCCTGCTGGGCGCCGTCCCCTACCGCGTCGCCCGCGTGCTGGGCGACTTCCACTCCGGGAGCGAATACCCCGACCTCATCATCGACCGCGAGGTGGAGGACGCCGCCGCATCGGCCCTCGTCGAGGCGCTGCTCGCCCGCCGCAACCTGTGGGACTGCCTGTGGCTGCCCCGCATGGCCGGGTGGACCGGGGCGCGGGAGCGGTGGCGGGCGCTGTGCGAGGCCCACGGGCTGTGGGTGCACGAGCACCTGCGCGACTTCGCCCCGGTGGACCTGCGGGAGGACTTCGAGGGGTTCCTCGGGACGCTGTCCCGCAACACCCGCTCGTCGCTGCGGCGGCGGATGCGGGACGTGCTGGACGGGGACGGGGCGACGTTCTGCCTCTGCACGCCCGACGACCGCGAGGAGTTCCTCGACGCCCTCTTCCGCCTGCACGCCCAGCGGTGGGCGACGCGGGGCGACGAGGGCTCCTTCCGCCGCCAGCCCCACATGGAGGCCTTCTACCGCCGCTTCATTCCCGAGGCGCAGCAGCGGGGCTGGCTGCGGCTCTACGGGCTGCGCCTGGGGGGCGAACTCAAGGCGGTGCAGATCGGCTACGTGTACGGGGGGACGTACAGTCAGCTCCAGGAGGGCTTCTGCCCCAGCGCCCCCGACGGGGTGGGCAACGTGCTGCGGGCGCTGTCGATCGAGTCCCTCATCGCCGAGGGCGTCCGCTGCTACGACTTCCTGGGCGAGTGGAGCGAGCACAAACGCCGCTGGGGCGCCACGCTCCGCAAGGGCTGCGACCTGTTCATCGGGCGGCCGAACCTGCGGACCCGCCTGCTGTTCTGCCGAGAGATCTGGCCCTTCGGGCGGTTCCTGGTCGAGGACCATCCGGCCGGGGCAAAGGGGAAAGGAACGTAGCATGCGGTTCACGACCGTGCGAGGCGTCGCGGGGCTGGAGTCCATTCGCGGGGCGTGGGCGGCCGTCACGGGCGCCATGACCCGCCGGCGGTTCTACCAGATGTACGAGTGGTACAGCGCCTTCGTGCGGACGCTGGCGCCCGCCCCCGACGCCATGCAGTTCACCGTCGCCTGGCGGGGCGAGGACCCGGTGGCGGTCTTCCCCCTGCAGCGGGGCACGCTCCGCCTGCACGGGCTGCCCCTGCGGTCGCTGGGGCTTCCCCTGCATCCGCACATGCCCCTTGTGGACGTCGTGCTCGAACCGTCGGACGCCACCGCCGGGGTGCTTGACGGTTTGTGCGAGCACCTCCGCGAGGAGGGGCCCTGGGACGTCCTGCTCCTGCCCCGCCTGCTCGAGGACGCCGCCGCCCTGTTCTGCCTCCAGCGCTCCCGCTCCCCGGGGCGGGTGGTGAAGGCGTGGGACCGGTGCGACACGCTGCTCTGCCGCGACTACGAGGCCCGCCTCCCGTCGTACCCCAAACGCTTCCGCAACAATCTGCGGAGGCGGCAGCGGCACCTCGAGAGCTTCGGGACCGTCGAGTTCACCCGCGAGGACCGCCCCGAGGC
Source organism: Phycisphaerae bacterium (assembly GCA_041687095.1). Lineage (GTDB taxonomy): Bacteria > Planctomycetota > Phycisphaerae > SM23-33 > SM23-33 > JAWLCQ01. The sequence goes on from JAWLCQ010000077.1 coordinate 7,866, forward strand.
CCTGTCCGCCCGCCTGCAGGCGTTCCTGGAGGTCGAGGCGTCGGGCTGGAAGGGGCCCGGGGGGATGGGGACGGCCATCCAGTGCTCCGACGCCCTGCGGGCCTTCTACGAACGAGTCGCCGCCGAGTTTGGCGCGCTCGGGGCGTGCCACATCAACCTCCTCCGGGTGAACGGGGCGTGCGTCGCGGGGGAGTTCACCCTCGTCCTGGACGACACGTGCTACATGCTCAAGGGGGGCTACGACGAGCAGTACAGCAAGGCCGCCCCGGGCATCCTGCTGACGGACTGGCAACTGCGGGAGTACGGGCGCGACGGGCGGATCGAGGAGATGAACTACCTCAACGCCGTTGACTGGATCTCCGAGTGGGGCCCGCGGGCGGCCGTGGTGTACCGAGCGTGGGTGTTCAACCGCTCCCTGCGGGGCCGCTGGGGGGCCGTGACGTCCCGGGCCCGGTGGCGAACAGCGAGCCTGCTGGGGCCCCTGTGGCGGGAAGGGGCGGGGCGGCTTGGCAGGCGTCGGAGCGCCCCGTGTCCTCGCACGGACGGGGCGGACGGCGACGACGCCTGAGCGCGTCCTGCATCTCCCCCAACCCCGAGCAGAGCTTCTCGAACAGCACCTGCCGCGGGCGGACGTGCACACGGCGGAGTTGCAGGGGGTCCAGCCCGCTCACCCAGTTGCTCCCCTCGATGCTGGTGAAGGCCACGCGGAACCCGGCGTCCTGAAGGATGAGGCGGGTGGTGTCGTCAAAGTCTCCGGGTGTCCCGTTGGGGTAGCAGAAGGCGGGGACGGGACGGTGGAAGGCGTCCTCGAGTTCCTCCTTGCACTGCCGCGCCTCCCGGCGGAACGCCTCGGGGGGCTGCACCGTGGCGATGGTGTGGGTGACGGTGTGGGCGACGAGGTCCACCAGGCCGCTGTCGAGCATCTCCCCTAGCTCGTCGGGCGTCAGGGATCGGTATTCTTCCGGGGGGTGCGGGGGGGGGGCGAGGTGGAGGGCGGACATCATCCGGTCGATGGCGTGGTCGCGGTGCTCGGGCAGGCAGCGCTTGAGGCGGACCACCAGGTCGCGGAACGTCCCCCGATCCCCCGGCCGCAACGTTACGCCCTCGATGCACGCCCCTGAGCCCTCCTGCGCATTGTCGGCCGCCCACCAGATGCGGTCGAACCACAGCCACTGGCGGCGGAGCAGGAAATCGGTCGAGGTGCACACGGCGATGGGGACCTGCAGGGCCTTCGCCAGCGGGAAGATGTAGCGGTAGGCGTCCGTGTGCCCGTCATCCACCGTCACCATCGCCGCCCGCCGCCGACCGATCTCGATGTCGGGCTGCGAGGGCAATGCCACGTGGAAGTAGCGGGCGAGGAACCGGAAGTGCTGCTCCACGTGGTGCGGCTGCACCCGCGCCCCGAGGTTCACCCGGTGCAGCGTGGCCACCGTCAGCCGCGGCGCCCCGTGCAGGATCAGGCACGCCCGCGAGGTCAGGGACATGAGGATGTCTTTCATGGCAAACTCCCAACAACCATCCCGCCCCCCATTCCCCGGGATGGTTCCTTTTGGAATCATTCATATTAGTCAATACTAGTGGCGGTGCCTCCGGCTTTCATATGTGTGCGGCAGCATATGATGGTTCCCTCTCAGGAGTCCAAAGGGGGGGGCGCAGGGCCCGGGTGCCACGCAACGCCGTTCGCCGGGTGCCACGGCAACGCCGTTTGCCGGGTGCCACGGCTGCGCCGTTCGCCGGGTGCCACGGCTGCGCCGTTTGCAGCCGTGTTGCCGGGAAAGACACGGCTGCCGGGTGCCACGGCTGCGCCGTTTGCAGCCGTGTTGCCGGGAAAGACACGGCTGCAAACAGCGCAGCCGTGGCACCCGAGGAGGAAGGAGGCGAGCGAGGCGGACGGGTCGCGGAGCCGGTGGGAGGCGGTATAATGGCCCGAGCCCGGCGGCCGTGTTCCGCCGTCGGCAAAGGAGACGGGAGCGATGGCAGGGCAAGGCGATCCAGCGAAGGTGCGGCCGGCATGGCAGGCCGTGCTGGCGGGCACGGGGGCGTTCCTGCGGGGCGGGGGGCCGCGGTACGACCTGCGCCCGGTGTGGCGGGCGAGGGGGTGCCGGCGGCGCGCCGGCCTGCCCGAGCCGCTCGTCCGCGCCCACGCCTTCGCGGCCGTGCTCGACGAGGCGCCCCTCCACCTGTACGACGGCGAGGCCATCGTCGGGAGCAAGGCGAGCTTCGTGCTCGACGCCCTCCCCCCCGACGTGAGCCCCGCGGAGTTCGAGGCGCTGAGCGGCGAGTGGCGATCGCGGGGGCAGCGCGACTTCACCGCCGGGTTCGACCATACCCTCGCGGACTACCGGACGCTGCTGGCGGAGGGGGTGGGGGGTGCCCTGCGGCGGGTGGGCCGGAGGCGCGAGCAGCCGTGCGCGCCCGAGCAGACGGTCTTCCTCGACGCCCTTACCGTCACCCTCGAAGCCTTCGGCCGCTTCATCCGCCGCCATGCCGACGCGGTGCGGCGGGCGGGCCGCGGGCACTCGGCAGCCATGATCGAGCCTCTCGCCACCGACCCGCCCCGCACGTTCCACGAGGCGCTGCTGCTGGTGTGGCTCACGCATATCGCCTTCGTCAGCGAGGGCCGCTGCCACAACGCCCTCGGGCGCATCGACCAGTACCTCTACCCGTTCTACCGCGACGACCTCGCCGCCGGGCGCCTCACCCGCGAAGGGGCGCTGGACCTGCTCTGCCACCTGTGGGCGAAGATCCACGAACTGGGCGAGGTCACGAACCTCTGCATCGGGGGGCTCACGCCCGAGGGGACCGACGGGACGAACGAGCTGAGCTTCCTGTGCCTGGAGGCGACGCAGTGGGTCCGCAGCCCCCACGCCAACCTCTCCGCCCGCTTCCACGACGGGACCCCCGACGCCTTCCACCGCGCGTGCTTCGAGTGCATCCGCACGGGCGTGGGGTTCCCGGCCATCTTCAACGACCACGTGCTCATCCCCGGGCTCGTCGAGATCGGGATCCCCCCCGCCATCGCCCGCGACCACTGCATGGTCGGGTGCATCGAGACCATGCTCGCGGGCCGCCAGCCCCCCTGGTCGGACTCGCGCTTCAACACGCCCCAGTTCCTGCTGAAGGCGATGGCGCGGATGCGCGAGGAGGGCGAGCGGAGCTTCGAGCGGCTGTGGGCGCTGTTCGTGGAGGAGGTGTCGGAGGGCATCGCGAGGCACGCGGAGTGGATCAACGGGCACATCGCCCGCTTCCCCCCCGAGCGGTTCCCCGACCCGTTCCTGTCGGCGCTGACGCGGGACTGCATCGACCGCGCGCGGGACGTGAACGATGGGGGGGCGCAGTTCCCCCGCATGCACGGGATCGCGGTGATGGGCCTGGCGACGCTGGCCGACTCGCTGGCGGCGGTGCGGCGGTGCGTGTTCGAGACGGGCGAGATCGCCTACGACGACCTGATGGACGCGCTAGACGCCAACTTCCAGGGCGCCGAGCCGCTCCGCCGGCACCTGCTGCACGGGGCGCCGAAGTACGGCAACGACGAGAGCGAGGTCGACGAACTCGCCGAGCGGATCGTCCCCCTGCTCGCCGAGGAGTGCCTGAAGCATGCGGTACACGGGGGCGGGTGGTTCGTGTCGGCGATGGCGGCGAACGTGCAGAACATCTCGGCCGGGACGCAGGTGGGGGCGACCCCGGACGGCCGAGAATCCGCCGCCCCGCTGAGCGACGCGGCGAGCCCGTACTTTGGTCGCGACCGCAAGGGGCCCACCGCCCTGCTCCAGTCGGTCTCCCGCCCGGATTACCACAGGGTGCTGACCGGCAGCGTGATCAACCTGCGGTTCGACCCCGACTGGTTCCAGGACGCCCAGGCCGCAACGCGGTTCGGGGCGCTGACGCGGTTCTTCGTCGAGCGGCGGATCCCGGAGCTGCAGTTCAACTTCACCAGCGACCGCGTGCTCCTCGACGCCCGCGAGCACCCCGAGAACTACGCGGACCTCGTGGTGCGGGTGAGCGGGTTCTCCGCGTACTACACGCGGCTGGACCCGGTGGTCCAGGACGACATCCTCCGCAGAAGGGCCCACCGGTTGTGAGACGGGCGACCGGCGTTATTCAAATGGTAACCGTGGCGTATGATGAGAAGGATGGATTGCGAGGTGGGTCTGTGAACATGACGTTGACCATCAATGACGAGGTCTATGAGAGGCTTCACCGTGCCGCGATGAAGCGGCATGTGACACCTGGAGAGCTTCTTCGCGATTATGCGATAGCGATGCTGCAGGCGGAGGAGGAGCGGCAGCGGGAGGGGGAGTGCTCCGCCCGGAGATTCCGAGCCCTGGTTCGCTCCACGTCCTGCCGGATCGGCCCCCGGACGTGGCCACGGGACGACCTCCATGAGCGGTGAAGTGTTCCTGGATACGATCTACTCCGAGGACCTCGGAGACGGGCAGGAGTACTTCGGAATCCGCGTCGAGGATCCGTTCAAGAGCCCCTCGTGAGCAGTGGCCGATTCCCCAAGCACGTCTGGTCCCCTTCGCCTGGGACCGTGGCAGGGCGCCAGCCCCCATTGCCAATTGGCAATCGGCAATTGGAAATCCGCCGTCACGCCCCGAGGATCTGCTTGGCCTCTCCGACGAGATAGAACGATCCGCAGATGCAGACCAGGTCCTCCCGCGAGACGGCCGAGTCGGCGACGCGGAGGGCCTCGCGGAGATTGGGGGCGATCTGTGCCACGCGGCCGGACTTCTCCTCGTAGCTCTCGCCCAGTTCGCGGGGGTCGGCGGCGCGGGGGTTGCCGGTGGCCCGGGTGAAGATGACCTTGTCGGCCCCGGTGGCGATCTGCTCCATCATCCCGTTGATGTCCTTGTCCCCGGCACAGCCGAAGATCATGACCATCGAGTCATAGGGGATGTGCTGGGCGATGGCCCGCATGAGGCACTGCATGGAGGCGGCGTTGTGGGCCCCGTCGAGGAGGATGCGGGGATCGGTGCGGATGAGTTCCATCCGCCCGGGCAGCTTGAGCGTGGTCAGCCCGTGCATGGCCTTGGAGTCGTCGATGGCCAGGCCCTTGAGCTTGAGCTGGTCCAGCAGCGCCAGGGCGAGCCCGCAGTTGACCGCCTGGTGCTCGCCCAGCAGGGGCACGGGCAGGTGCTCGAAGCGGGAGCGGGGGGTCGTCAGGCAGATGCGGGTATGGCAGCCCTCGGTCCGGGAGGACTCCACGCGGTAGCTGAACTCGACGTCCTCCCCGGTGAACAGCAGGGGCGTGCCCGTCTCGCGGGCGGCCTTGCGGAGGACGCGCTTGGCGTCGGAGGTCTGGGGGACGCTGACGGCGGGGATGTTCTTCTTGAAGATGCCCGCCTTCTCGCCCGCGATGTGGGCGACCGTCGGGCCCAACTGGTGCATGTGGTCGAGCGAGATGCTCGTCAGCCCGCACACGGCGGGCTCGAGGATGTTCGTGCTGTCCAGCCGCCCGCCCAGGCCCGTCTCGATGACGGCGACGTCGACCTTCTCGTCGGCGAAGTGCTGGAAGGCCAGCGCGGTGAAGATCTCGAAGAACGTCGGCTTGTCGGGGGCCATGTTGGAGAGGATGGGCTCGACGCGGTTGATCAGCCGCGTCATCGCCGCCTGCGTCACCACGTCCCCGTTGATGCGGATCCGCTCGCGGATGTCGCAGATGTGGGGGGAGGTGTACAGGCCAACGCGGAGCCCGCAGGCGCGGAGCATCTCGGCGAGCATGGTGCACGTCGAGCCCTTGCCCTTGGTCCCCGCAATGTGGACCGAGGGAAAGCGGGTCTGGGGGTCGCCCAGGGCCTTCGCCAACGCCCGCATGCGGTCCAGCGAGAACGTATCTCGATTGTACCGGACCCGGAGCATCTGCTCGTAGTCCGTGTGCGAGATCAGGTAACGCAGGGCTGCATCGTACGTCTTGAGGGGCTTCTTGCCGCTGGGAGCCGCCGCTTTTCGGGGTGTCTTCACTCGCGTCGCCGTTGCCATAATAACGATAGCAGTATACCGATCCGGGGGCGAAAGTCAAGCGCTTAGCACACGAATGCTTAGCATGCAGTGACGCTTCGCCATGCTTTCGGCTGCTTCCTGTTAAACCCCGCAACCGCCCGGAGTTTCGCAAGTTGCGTGGCAAAATGAGCTTCCGATCCCCCGGCCCGGCCCCAATCGTCACCCGCGAATACGCGGCGATGAACACAGATGAACGCGGATGGGAGAGCAGGGAGGGAACTGGTTCTGCCAGTTTTGGGGAATTGGGGAACTGGGCAGGCCAGGTGGTCTGTGAGGTATGCAAAGTTGAAAATCAAGAACCGAAAGTGGCAACCGTTCACGCGGTGCCCCTGGGGGTTTCAGAAACACGGCCGCCGTCCAAACCTCCCCACCGCCCCCCCTCTCTTCCCCTTGCTCCCCACCGACCCCGCGTCGGTGGAAGGCGGCTATTGACTACTCGCAGGCCCCCACGGGTCTCTTGCTTCTTCTTCTTCTTTTCCCCGCCGACCCCGCGTCGGTGGTTCAAACGGCTCCCGACTACCGCCAGCGCGCGCAGGGACCCCGCATCGTCCGCGCCCGTTGGGGATCCCGTAGTCAGGAAGCCGGCTTACCACCGACGCGGGGTCGGTGGGGAGCAGGAGGAAGAACGGGATGGGAGGGGACGGCCGCAGTAGTCAATAGCCGTTTACCACCGGCACGGGGCCGGTGGGGAGAGGGAATCGGACGCTCGCCTGGGCACCGACATACCCCTTTCTTCACGCCCTTCCTGCTGTTTGGAAGGGCGTGAACGGTTACCGAAGACGATCACTCTCCCTCCCTCGCCAGTTCCACCAGGAACTCCGCCAGCCGCTCGACCACCAGGTCCACGTACCGCTCCCCCCGCTGGGCGGACGCGCCCCCGGGGTCGCCCACCGCGCAATGGTCGTTGAGCAGGGAGAAGTCCCGGCTGGTGCGGACCCACCCGTTCCGCACGGCCGCGAAGGGCGACTCCGCCGCCTTCCCGTCCTTCGCCCGCTCGGGCTCGACGAGGTCGGGGAACAGGTGCAGCGCCACCGACGTCTCCATCTGCCCCGCGTGGTCGTCGGGGCGGTCGAAGATCTCCCCGTAGCGGTCCATCCCCACCTTCCACCAGTCGCAGAGGTAGGCCGCCACGTCGAGGTCGCACTGCACCTGGCGGACGAGGGGGACGAAGTCGTTCCCCCCGTGCCCGTTGAGGATCACGAACCGGTCCACCCCGTGCCCGCGAACGGAGGCGATGATCTCGCGGACCATGGCGTCCAGCGTCGCCTGCGAGACGTGGATGGCGAAGGGGAATCGCAGGAGGTTGCAGTCCACGCCGAACGGCAGGGGGGGCAGGCACAGGACGGAGCGGCAGCGTTCATGCGCCCGCTCGCACGCGCGGTGGGCGACGGCGACGGTGTGCAGCAGGTCCTGTCCGTAGGGCAGGTGGAGGTTGTGGGGCTCGGTGGCCCCGACGGGGAGGAGGGCGACGGTGTAGCGGTTCTCCCGCACCCGTCCCAGGTTGGTCGTCTCGAGCAGCCAGTCGTGGATCATGGGCGGATTGTCCCCGCTTACCCGGGCGGGGGCAAGGGGAACCAGGGAACCGGAACCGGGAACCAGGAATCGGGACGGGGCGTAACCCCTCTCCCCTGGGGGAGAGGTGCCGAGCGAAGCGAGGCGGTGAGGGGGCGCCCCGAAGACGAGAACGGTCAGGTGACAACCGGAAGTCAGGACTGCACCGGGACCGGGAACCGGAAGAAGAGGCGGACGAGAATGCCCACGGGGCGCTGTTGGCCCCGTGGGACGGCCTTCGCCCACCATCGGTCCCAGATCCCGGATCCCGATTCCCGGTTCCCCGTCCTATCCGCTTGCACGCGCAGCGGAGAGGTGGTTCAATCCGTGCAACTCCGAAATCCGAACTCCGAAATCCCAAATCCGAAATTCGAAAGGGATGGCCATGGCTTACTACCTCGGGATCGACGTCGGGACCTCCGGGACCAAGGCGCTGGTGATGGACGCGAAGGGGCAGGTGCTGGCGACCGCGACCGCCGAGTACGGGCTCAGCGCCCCCAGGCCCGGGTGGAGCGAGCAGAACCCCGAGGACTGGTGGGCCGGGACGTGCAAGGCCTCCAAGGCCGCCATCAGGAAGTCCGGCATCGATGGCAAGCAGGTCAAGGGCATCGGCCTCTCGGGGCAGATGCACGGGCTCGTCATCACCGACGGGGCGGGCAAGCCCCTGCGCCCCTCGCTGATCTGGAACGACCAGCGCACCGCCCCCCAGGCCGCCCAGATCGAAGAGGCCGTCGGCGGCCGCAAGAAGCTCATCGACCTCGTCGGCAACGTCGCGATGACGAGCTTCACGCTCACCAAGCTCCTCTGGGTCCGCCAGCACGAACCGAAGATCTACGACCGCATCAAGCACTTCCTGCTCCCCAAGGACTACGTCCGCCTGTGCATGACGGGCGAGTACGTGGGCGAGGTCTCGGACATGAGCGGGACGCTCATGCTCGACCAGAAGAAGCGGACCTGGTCCGACAAGATCATCGAGATCTTCCAGATCGACCGCGACATCCTCCCGCCCGTCGTCGAGTCGCACGAGGTGACCGGCGCCGTCACCGCCGACGCGGCCAAGCTCTTGGGCGTGGCCGCGGGCACGCCCGTCGTCGGCGGCGGCGGCGACCAGCCGGCCGGGGCGATCGGAAACGGCATCGTCGCCGACGGCCTCACCTCCGCGACGATGGGCACCAGCGGGGTGGTCTTCACGCACTCCCGCGACTACAAGACCGACCCCGACGGGCGCGTCCAGACCTTCTGCTCCAGCGTCGACGGGGAGTGGTGCATGTTCGGGTGCATCATGGCCGCGGGCGGGAGCTTCCAGTGGTACCGCAACGTCCTCGGGCACGCCGAGGTCGCCGACGCCAAGAAGCGCAAGGTGGACCCCTACGAACTGCTCACCGCGCAGGCTGAGCAGGCCCCCCCCGGTTGCGAGGGGCTCTTCTGGCTGCCGTACCTCACCGGGGAGCGGACCCCGCACGCGGACCCCAAGGCCCGCGGCTGCTGGATCGGCCTGCACTCCCGCACGACCCGCAGCGAACTCGTCCGCTCGGTGCTCGAGGGCGTGACGTTCGCCATGAACGACGCCGTGAGCCTCCTGGGCGAGAAGGTGGACATCCAGCAGATCCGCCTCTCCGGCGGCGGGGCCCGCAGCGCGTTCTGGCGCCAACTGCAGGCCGACATCTACGGAACCCCCTGCGTCACCATCAACGCCGAGGAAGGCCCGGCCTACGGCGTCGCCCTGCTGGCGGCCGTCGGGACCGGCGAGTACAAGCACATCCGCGAGGCGTGCAAATCCGCCATCTCCATCACCCGCACCGTCAAGCCCCAACCCAAAGCCAAGAAGCTCTACGCCGCCCACTACCAGCAGTTCCGCCGCCTCTACCCGGCCCTGAAAGACGAGTTCGCCCGCATCGCCGAGCTGCCCTGACGGGCAGCGGAGGCACTAGGGAATAGGGACTAGGGAATAGGCGAGAGGAACCAGGAACCAGGAACCAGGAACCGGGAGCCAGGCGCCGGGAGCCGGGAACCAGGGACCGGGAACCAGGAACCAGGAACCAGCAACCAGGAGCCGGGAACCGGGAGCCAGCAACCAGGAGCCGGGAACCAGGAACCGGGAACCAGGAACCGGGAGCCAGGCATCAACCCCTCTCCCCCGGGGGAGAGGTCCCCGAGCGCAGCGAGGGGGGTGAGGGGGCGCCCGGAAGACGAGAACGGTCCGGAGACAGGGCGGCAGGAGTCTCCGAACCAGGGAACCGGGAGGGACTGCCTCGAAAATGGGGACTGGCTCCGGAGCGGCACGTTGTTTGTGCCGCGCAGGTGCCTGTACCCTTTTTCGAGGCTCTGCGGGTGCATCGCCGGTTCATGACCGACTGTCCCTGACGCCGACAGGCTCACGGAGCTAACCGGATGAGCGACAACGACACCTCCCGCCCCGAGGGCGAGATCGTCCTCTACCAGCCGCAGGAAGGCCGCGGCCAGATCCGCGTGCTGCTGGAGGGGCAGACCGTCTGGCTGCCCCAGCGGTTGATCGCCGAGCTGTTCGGCATCTCGGTCAAGGCCGTAAACGAACACCTGCAAAACATTTACGACGAGAAGGAGCTGGATGCGGGGGCAACGATCCGGGAATACCGGATAGTTCAAACCGAGGGCAACCGGCAGGTAGCCCGTCATCCTGCCCACTACAACCTTGACGCTATTCTCGCGGTAGGTTACCGCACCCGTTCGCCGGTGGGCACGGCTTTCCGCCAGTGGGCCACGGCCCGGCTGCGTGAATACCTCGTCAAGGGTTTCACGCTGGACGACGAGCGGCTCAAGGGCGGCGGGGGGCTGGTGGACTATACTCCTGCAGCAGCGATGAACAAAGGGGACGCGAATAGGGGCGGTTGGGCTTACAATACAGGGCGAGGGCAGAATCATGAAATTCCGAATCCAGTATGAGCAGGACGAGGACGGGGCCTTCATCGCCACGTGCCCATCGCTTCCGGGGTGCGTCTCCCAGGGAGCCACGCTCTCCGAAGCTCGCGCCAACATCACCGACGCGATCGCCGGGTACATCGCCAGCCTGAAGAAGCACGGCGAACCCATTCCCCCGTCCATCCGGGAGGACGTGGTGGAAGTCGAGGTATGAGCCCGCACCTGCCGGTCCTCTCTGGCCAGGAGCTTGTGAAGGCGCTCGCCCACCTCGGGTACGGCCTGGACCATCAGACCGGCAGCCACCTCATCCTTCGCAACGAGCATCCCCCGCACCGCCGCCTGACCGTCCCCAATCACAAGGAACTGGCCAAGGGAACCCTCCGCGCCATCCTCCGGGAAGCCGGACTGACGCCCGACGAACTCCGCGGGCTCATCCGGTGACAGACGCGCCCGCCGCGAACACGCGCCACACCGTCCTCGTCCCCATCTCCTGCATTCCTGCCTTTCCGCTATACGCAAAACCGGGGACGGCATAAAACCGGGAATGCCACACCATCTATAGCATGATGTCGCAGCGAGGAGTGCGGAGAAGACCGGAGACATCGGCCCCGGGTCCTTGGTAGTATTCGCTGGAAGGGGGAAGGGTGAACGCCAAATGAGAAAACCGAACGGCAAGGCTGATCTGGAGTCCGCGATCGAGGCCGCCCTGCGACCTGGGGAGTTCATCCCCTACGGGCAGTCATGGAACTTCGTCAGCCGCCTGGAGGAGGTGAAGGGACGGCTTGACGGTCTGCTGGCCGGCGGGGAGGCCGCGCGGGCGTGCGAACTCTACGAGCTGTTTCTGGCGGGGTGCTACGAGAAGGCGGAGGAGGTGGACGACTCCAGCGGGAACCTCGGCATGTTCTTCGGGGAGCTGTTCTGCGCCTGGATCAAGGCCCGGCAGGCGGCGGGATGCGACGCAGCCGAGACCGTGCATGACATCCTGGGCTGGATGGATCAGGATGAGTATGGGTTCTGCTTCGACCTCGACGGCGAGGTCGCGTCGGCGCTCGACAGCGAGGGCTCGGACCTGTTCACGAAGCAACTGGAGGATCGGTTCGAGTCGGCCTTCGCCCCCTTCGCCGGGAAGGAACGCAAGGCCATCTTCGAGTATCCCGCCGACGTCTGCATGACCGCCCGTCGGCTGAAGGCGATCTACATGGCCGGTGGCGCCGTGGGGCCGTACGTCGCCCTGTGCGAGAAGACCCTCGTCAGCCCCAAGGACTGCGAGAATATCGCGACCCTGTACAAGGCGAAGGGCAAGCCGGCGGAGGCGATGGCCTGGGTCGAGCGCGGCTTGGCCGAGGCGACGACGAGGAATTGGGCCAATGAGCGCAGCCACGGCCTGGACGGCCTGAAGCGGGAACTGCTCAGCAAGGTCGGGCGCAAGGATGACGCGGTCCAAGACGCCTGGGCCGAGTTCACCGAGCACCCTTCCTCCTTCACGTACGAGGAACTGATGCGGTACGTTCCGCGGGCTCAGCGCGGCCAGTGGCACGACAAGGCGATGGCCGCGGCCAAGGATGCCGAACTGGCCGACTTCATGGACCTCTGCGTGGAGACGAAGGAGACCGACCGGCTGGCCGAGCGGATTGAAGCGGCGAGCGAAGAGGACTTGGAGAGCGTCAGCCACTACTTCTCGGAGAAGGCGGCGACGGCTCTGGAGCCGCGGCACGCCGCGGCCGCGGCCAGGCTGCGTTGCGCGATGGCGATGCGGATCGTCGATGCCGGCAAGAGCAAATACTACGACGCCGCCCTGGAGCATCTCCTCACCGCGAGGGACCTCTACGGCAAGCTCGGGCAGGACGAGGCATGGCAGAAGATCGTGGCCAGAGTCCGAACGGACCATCGTCGCAAGCAGGGCTTCATGCCCCGCTTCGAGGAGATCGCCGCCGGGGGCGACCCGCTGGCAGTCGAATCCTTCACCGCCAAGGCCAAGGCGAGGTGGCGCAAGCAGACGTCAGACTGATGCGGCACCCGCCAAGGAAAGGATAAGGTGTCCCCGGATTGTAAGACTTCACCCATCTGCAACGTCCTTTCCGCGTGATACCCGCCCCCGGTAGGCAAATGGGCATGGCGCTGGCGGGCGGATCGGGTAAATATGAGGC
>JAWLCQ010000078.1:0-3239 GCA_041687095.1 Phycisphaerae bacterium
CCGCTTGGGGGTGCCACGGCCGGGGGGGCAGCACCCCCAAGCGGCGAACAACATGCCGCTTGAGGGTGGCACCCCGTGAACGGCCACCACCGTCCATTGTACGCTCCGCGTTCGGGCGGAGGCCGTTTCCGCCCCCCCCGCGAAGAACCCAGGGCCGGAATCATTGCACAAGCAACGGTGGCGGCCGAAGCGGTTCTCGACTAGAATGGGGTGGTCCTATCCGCGCAACTCCTGGCATGCGAGGACGCCATGGCCGTTGAGGGTCGCCTGAAATTCAGCCTGTTCTCCGAACCCACCCCCGCCGCGCCCTGCGTGTTCGTCCTCTTCGGGGCCACCGGCGACTTGGCGGCCCGCAAGATCGCCCCCGCCCTCTATCACCTCGCCGCCGAGGGCTACATCGGCGAGAACGCCTACGTTCTGGGCGTCGCCCGCCGCCCGCGGAGCGATGAACAGTGGCGGGGGGAGATGCGGGCGGCCATCGAGGAGCACGGGCGCTCCCCGGGCGTGGACGAGGCCGTCTGGAACGCCTTCGCCCCGCGGTGGGGCTACCACGTCACCCACGCCTTCGAGCCCGCCGAGTATGAGTCGCTGGCCCGGCGGCTCGAGGAGATCGACGAGCAGCACGGGACGGGCGGGTCGCGGATCTACTACTTCGCCACCACGCCCGACACCTGGGTGGACGTCGCCCGCAACCTCGCCCGGGTGGGGCTCTGCAAGCCCAAGGGGCCCCAGGGGTTCGTTCGCCTGATCGTGGAGAAGCCGTACGGCAGCGACCTGGCGTCGGCGAGGGGTCTGGACCGCGGGCTGCGGGAGTCCTTTGAGGAGGACCAGATCTACCGCATCGATCACTACCTCGGGAAGGAGACGGTCCAGAACCTCCTGGTCTTCCGGTTCGCCAACTCCGTCTTCGAGCCCCTCCTCAACCGCCAGTTCATCTCCAACGTCCAGATCACCACGGCCGAGACGGTGGGGATGGAGGGGCGGAGAGGCCCGTACTACGAGTCCACCGGGGCCCTGCGGGACATGGTGCAGAACCACATGATGCAGCTCATGGCCCTGATCGCGATGGAGCCCCCGTCGGAGCTGCAGGCGTGGTCGATCCGGGACGAGAAGGTCAAGCTCCTCCGCTCCATCCGCCCCCTCACGCCCGACGAGGTCCCCCAGGCGTCCGTCCGCGGGCAGTACCTCGGGGACGACGAGGGCCCCGCCTATCGCCAGGAGGAGGGCGTGGAGGCGGAGTCGGGCGTGGAGACCTACGCGGCCGTGCGGCTGATGGTGGACAACTGGCGCTGGGCGGGCGTGCCGTTCTACCTGCGGACGGGCAAGCGGCTGGCGGGGAAGACCTCGCAGGTGATCATCGAGTTCCGCCAGGAACCCGTGGATCTGTTCCAGGAGCTGGGGTGCGACCTGGGCGGGCGGAACCTCCTGTCGCTGCGGATCAGCCCCAGCGAGGGCGTGACGCTGGTCATGGACGCCAAGGTGCCCGGGGCGCGGATGATGGTCCGCCCGGTGCGGATGAACTTCAACTACCGCACGGCCTTTGAGTCCTCGAGCCCCGAGGCGTACGAGCGGCTGATCCTCGACGCGCTGCTGGGGGACCCGACGCTGTTTATCCGCAGCGATGAAGTGGAGGCGTCGTGGCGGATCGTCGATAGCATTCGTAAGGCGTGGGAGGTCAACGGAGAGCCTCCCCTGCAGTTCTACCGGCCCGGAACGTGGGGGCCCGAACAGGCCGAGGCCCTGTTCGACGACCCGTACAAGCACTGGCATAACCTCGACCCCAGGAGCGCGGAGTCATGAGCACCGCCGACACCCACCCCAGCCTGCGCGTCGTCATCGAGGACACCGTGGACCAGGCGACCCGCATGGTCGCGGACCTCTTCAAGACCATCATCTGCGACGCCGTCGCCCAGCGCAATGCCTGCTTCCTCGCCCTCGCCGGGGGCACCACGCCCCGCCTCCTCTACCAACGCCTCGCCGGGGAAGTCCCCACCCAGCCCCTGCCTTGGGAGAGCGTCGAGGTCTTCTTCGGCGACGAGCGCGACGTGCCCCAGGACGACGTCGACAGCAACTTCCGCATGGCCCAGCGGACCCTGCTCGACCACGTCCCCGTGCCCCCCGACCAGATCCATCCCATGCCCGCCGACGCCGCCGACCTCGCCGCCGCCGCCGAAGGCTATGAGCAGGCCATTCGCGAAGTCGTCCCCGCCGACGACGGGACCCCGCGGTTCGACATCGTTCTGCTGGGGATGGGCGGGGACGGGCACACCGCCAGCCTCTTCCCCGACACCCCCGCCCTCCAGGAACGCCAGAAGCTCGTCGCGGGGCAGTTCGTCCCCGTGCTCGGCCGCTCGCGCATGACCTTCACCTACCCCCTCATCAACGCCGCCCGCAACATCATCCTGCTCGTCACCGGGCCCGACAAGGCCGAGTCCGTCGCCACGCTCCTGCACGGCGACGCCGACGCCCGCTCCCGCATCCCCGCCGCCGGCGTCCGCCCGACGGACGGGATCGTCTACCTGATCCTGGACCGCGAAGCGGCGAGGCTGATCGAGCACACGGAATAGGGGCGGGGCTTTCGGAGTTACGTGGGCCGGCGAATCGGACTCCTCGCCACGGATACGGCTCTCCCATGCGCCCCGGGATTGAGCGGGGATGAACGCAGATGAACCAGATAGAAGGGGAGGGGTTAGAGGGCGCAGGATACGCCCACTTCTTGCCCCGCGGGTCTCTGGCGCCCACGTCCTGCGCCGCGGGTCTCCTGACCTCGTTGTTCTACACATCTTGGCGTCCCGACAGGGACGCGACTCCGAGAGTCCCGGTAGGGGACGGATTGAGAATAGCCCAGCAGTTCACTGCTGGGTAGCGGTCGCGCGGGAGTGTGAGCCCCGGCAGGGGCGATTGAGGGATGGGTCCGCGGCGCACCCTCAATCGCCCCTGCCGGGGCTTGAAAAGAAGAAAAGGAAGGGGGATGGGATCCGCTTCCCAGCAGTGAACTGCTGGGCTATTGTCACAGCGTCCCTGCCGGGACGCACGGAAGCGGGTTCCTCCCGGGACGCATGGAGACCGGTCCCCTGCCGCTCCGCGAGGCCCGAGATGTGTAGAACAACGAGGTCTCCTGACCCGCGGCGTCTGGGAAGGGAGAGCCGCCATCACGCTGCCGCGGAAGACCCGCTTGAGGCTCCCGGACGTGGGGGGGGGGGGGGGCCCCCCCCCCCCAGGGGGGGGGTGTAGCGAGA
>JAWLCQ010000078.1:3249-19992 GCA_041687095.1 Phycisphaerae bacterium
GGGCCGGGCAAGCCCGGCTTGAGGCCCCCGTCCGTGGGGGGCCCGGCGACCCCCGACGCACGAGGTGGGCCTATTCCCTAGTCCCTATTCCCTAGTGCCTCTCCCCCCCTGTGCCTGAATGTCCGACCCGCCTGCGAACGGAAGGGGTTCCATGATCGGTTGCACAATCGCATCTCACCGCGTAGAAGGTTGGTCATGGACGCAAAGCACCTGCGAAACCGGTCGGGCTCGATGGGCATGGTGGTGTGGGGAGTGGTGGGGGTGTTGGCGGTGACGGCGGTGGCGGGGGCGCTGGAGACGCCCTCGTCCTCGGGGGAGGTGGCCACCGTCGAGACGCCCCTGTGGCGCATCCCCTTCGCCCAGAAGGTCCCCGAGATCGACGGGGTCATGCAGGAGGGCGAGTGGGAGGACAGCAGCGCCCTGTCCGCCTTCTGGTACTGGAACTTCTACGTCGGGGGGCACTACGACTACATGGCGCCCTTCGAGACCCAGCTCCAGGTCTACGCCTGCTACGACAAGGAGAACCTCTACGTCGCCTTCACCTCCCCGGTCTACCCGGAGGGCTCGTGGCTGCGGGCGCTGGGGCGGTTCCCCGACGTCATCGAGCACCCGCTGTACGGGATCTACCGCGACGACTACGTGGGGCTCGGGATCCGCCCGTACTTCGACGACGCCAAGAGCTACCAGATGGGCTCGTTCGGGTGGTTCATCAACTGCATCAGCGTGGTGGGCGACTACGGGCCCGGAGGCTACGAGGGCGGGGGGCGCAAGTGGGACTCCAACGTCGTCACCCGCGGGACCGTCACGCGGACGCGCTGGGTGCAGGAATTCAAGTTCCCCATGGAGACGATGCTCCAGGGGCCCTACGCCCAGAAGGACGAGCAGGGCAAGCCTCTCCTCACCCTCCCGCCCCCCGACGGGACCACCTGGTGCTTCCGCCTCGACCGCTGCGACGGGGAGTGGGGCGTCCGGGGCTTCCACAACAAGTTCTGCGAAACCACGTCCAAGATGATCCTGGACTCCAAGTGCGTCAGCGTCCAGATCAACGAGTTGGGGCCCATCATGGAGGACGTCATCGACCTCCGCCTCACCGTCAAGAACCACAGCGACAAGAGCGAGACCGTCCGCCTGGGCTTCTTCGTCGAGTCGGCCGAGGGGACGATCTACTCCAGCTATGAGGATGATCAGCTTCAGGGCGGGCTGCTGGAACTCGTGCCCGGGGAGGTCCGCAAGCTCCACCTCACCAAGCCCATCCCCGGGATCACGATGAACGGGAACTTCCTGTGGTTCGACGTCCGCTCGGCCGGTCGGCCCGCCAAGCCGATCTTCGTCACCCGCCTGATCGACTTCCACTCGCAGGACCGCAAGGACTTCCGCCGGCTGCACATCGACGGGATCTCCGCCAACCGCCCCCCGCGGAAGGACTTCGACGTCCGGTTGGACCACTCGTACCACACGGGGAAGGTATCGGCGGTCGTGGACACGGGGATCCACGGGGCGAGCGACGAGGCGCAGACGGCGAAGACGGCCAAGCTGACGATCCTCGACGCCTCGGCGGGCGATCGCGAGGTTGCCACCGCCACCGTCCCCTTCCGCGGGCCCTTCGCGTGCGTCGTCGCGGACCTGCCCCCGCTGATCGACGGGCACGAGTACCGGGCGGTGACGCTGCTGTTCGACCGCAACATGCGGATCGTGGGGGAGGATTCGCAGGGCTTCGCCTGGGCGGTCAAGCCCTACATGAACAATGAGATCGGTCTGGAGGACGTCGTCTGGGAGCCGTACGCCCCCATCGAGCCGCGGCCCACCAAGGGCGGGGCGGTGCTCGTCGAGACGGTCAAGCAGATCATCACCGTCGATCGCAGCGGGCTGCCCGCGCAGGTGTACATCAAGCCCGACCCCCGCGACCTGCCGCTGGAGATGCGGGCGCGGATGGGCTCGCTCACCGATGCCGACCTGCTGCCCTACGGGCGCGGGAACCAGCTCCGCAACGGGGGGTATCGCCTGGAGGCGGTGGTGGGAGGCGAGCGGGTGGCGGCCCAGGTCGTCGAGCCCGCCCGGCTCGTCCGCCAGTGGCGGAGCGAACTGGAGTATGTCTCGAAGCTCCGCGTGGGCCCGGTGGACGTGGCCCTCACCGTCCGGTACGACTGCGACGGGTCGATGGCCGTCCGCATGGACTACGGCGCGGACGCCGAGGCCGTCATCGACCTGCTCGAACTCGTGTGCGACTACCAGGGCCCCATGGACATGACGCCCGGAGCGGGCGTGGAGGGCGTGGTCTGGGATAGCGCCAATGAGGACCCCGAGCTGTACTACACGCACTTCGTCCCCTGGCGCCGCTTCGGGAGCAATGAGCGGGCCTTCTCATGGATCTGCCGCAACGAGGGCGGGTGGCTGCTGGACCGCGACGGGTCGGGGATGACGCTCGAGCGCGACGAGAAGGGCGAGGTGACGTGGCGGGTGAAGTTCGTCAACCACACCCGCGACGTGCGGGGCCGGCGGTCCACGGAGTTCCAGATCCTCACCCACCCCTCGAAGTCGCGCCCGGAGCGGGCGCGCGAGCACGCGTGGTTCTACCGCGGGGACATCTGGGCCCGCGAGTACATGATGAACATCCCGCTGCTGCCCGAGACCATCGAGAGGATGAACCAGTCCATCCTCGCCGAGGACCCGCACTTCGAGCCCTACAAGGACGCCGAGGACTACCTCCGCCGCGACGCCCACGTGGCCACCCGCTCCGAGCGCGGGACGCCCTACGAGGAGATGGCCCGAAAGACGCTCCGCGAGCCGCCATGGAACCGCTACGGGCTGTGCCGCAACGTCTCCCTCCACGACAGCACCCTCGACGCCCACTGGGAGGACAAGAACGTCTACTACTTCGAGCGGCAGATCCGCGTGGGCCGCCGCTGCGGGTTCTGGTGGGACGAGTACTGGCCGATGTTCCAGCAGGCGGCGTGGTCGGACATGCTCGCCAGCGGCGACGCGGTCCTCCGCGACCCCAACGCCGTCGTCGAGGGCGAGCTGCCCTGGCACCGCGGGTTCCTGACGCACTACATGCGGCGGAACCTGAAGCGGATCGCCCGCATCTTCCACAACGAGAACCTGCCCAACCGCAACCACGTCTGGGCGTACGATTCCGCCAGCGCCTTCGAGTCGTTCATCTGGGACATCATGCTCGTCGAGTGGGCGGGGTCGGACCACCACTCCTACGAACTCGACAGCGTGGTGCTCTACGACATCGACCGCTTCCGCTTCCTCTGCCAGAAGTGGACGGGCACGATCGCCCGCGTGGTGCCCGGGTACGGGGGCATGAAGAAGGTCCCCCTGCCCGGGGACGACAAGCGCTTCGACCGCCAGTACCTCGGGCGGTCGCTGCTGCACGACATCGGCGCGCAGCACGACGGGCCCCACGGGGTCATGCACCAGCCCGAGGAAGGCGTCCGCCTGCTGCGCAAGCTGCTGGACTTCGGGTTCTTCGACGATGCGACCTGCGAGTTCTTGCCCTACTGGCGGAACGGGCACGTGATCCGCTACGGCCC
Source organism: Phycisphaerae bacterium (assembly GCA_041687095.1). Lineage (GTDB taxonomy): Bacteria > Planctomycetota > Phycisphaerae > SM23-33 > SM23-33 > JAWLCQ01. Next base: position 6,786 of record JAWLCQ010000078.1, read on the forward strand.
GGACTTCGGGGACGCGAAGTACACGCTGCTCACCGCGCCCCCGGAGAAGAAGGTCTACGCGACCGTCTACCGCCGCCCCTTCGCCCGCGACGGGCGCAAGGGCGCCGAGGCGCTGATCGTGCTGATGAACGAGTCCGACCGCCCCGTCCACGCCCCGCTGCACCTGCTGAACGCGGCCGCCATCCTGGGCGGACCCAACGACCTGACGCTCGCGGAGGTCACCGCCCGCGGGAAGGCCCTCGACCCCGAGGCCCAGAAGCTGCTGGCGGCGTGGTCGGGTGGAAGCGGGTCGGGCGACACGGGCACCGCCGGCGGGGGCGAGTCTCAATCCATCGTCCTGCAGGACCTCGAGAGCGACCGCTACGTTCCCCGCGTCAGCGTCGAGGGCGGCAGCGAGACCTACGGGCCCGTCTACATCCCGATGCACAACTACCGCGTCCTGTACGCGCGGTCCTACGAGAGGGGGGCAGCGAAGTGAGAACCCCGATGCAGTTCACGGCGAACGACGAGCATGCCTGTCCGCAAGCGAATCCGACGTGCCGCCCCGGAGGGGCGGCAGCGTTTGTCGCCTCTCAGAAACCCAAAGGACGGGGGTGCCACGGCTGCGCTGTTCGCAGCCGTGTCCTTCCCGGCAGCACGGCTGCAAACAGCGCAGCCGTGGCACCCGGCAAGGGTCAACGGGGCGCGGCGTGCCTTTTGGCGTCCGTTGCGTTCGCGCTCGCAACCGTCCTGCTGTTGACGGGGTCCGCTTTCGCGGCAGACGCGGGCGTGACCGTCCAGGACCGCACCGTCTCCTCCGCCCGCCACCGCATCACCCTCGCCCCCACCGGCCTGCCCGAGCAGGTCTTTATCGCCCCGGCGGTGGAGGACCTGCCGCTGGAGCTGCGCGGCGAGGGGGCGGAGGTCCGCGACGTGGATCTCATCCCCCTCGGACGGGGCCCGCGGCTGAGCGGACCGATGCGGATCGTCTGCGAGTCGGGCGGGAAGGTGACGGAGGCGACGGCCCCGTCGCCTGCCCCCGTCGAGGTCGCGGACGGAAGGGCCCGCTGCGCCACGGCGCTCTCCGCGCTCCCGTGCTCGGTGAGCGTCGAACTGACGTATAGCCCGGACGGGGAACTCACCTTTGCCATCGCGTCCGACATCTCCTCCGGCGCCCCGGCGGCGTTGCACCTGGAGGTCCCGCTCGCGGGGCTGGTGAACGCCGCCTACACCGGCCTGCCCGCCGACGTGAAGCTCGCGGAGATCGATCCGGCGGCGCTGGACTGCATGCTGCCCACCGAGGAGGGCGTCGTGTGGAGCAGCGGGGACCGGTTGCCCGGGCGGCTGTTCGTCGGGTCGCCCGATGCGGGGTTCGCCTGGTCCGCGCTCCGGGCGGGCGAGTGGACCACCTCCGCGGAGGCCCCGGCGCTTGCGCTCGTCCGCGACAAGCTCCAGCGCGTCACGCTCCGCATCGCCCTGCGCGACGCGGGGAACAAGGGCAAGCAGGCGCGGACGTTCACGCTCCGCGTCCTGCCTGTGCGGGACCGCCCGCGGGGGCATCGGCGAATCCAGTGGACGGACTGGGCGGAGGCCGCTTCCGAACGGACGCCAAATGGCAAGCCATCTCCCACGCCCGGTTGGGTGTTCGAGGGTCAGGAGAAAGACCTTCGCGAGTTGACGGGTGCGGAGTGCGCGGACGTCGTCTCCGCGGAGAAGGACCACGTCCTGCTGTATCCCAACTCGCTGATGCAGATGCTCACCGCCCCGTGCGCGGGCCTGGCGGTGCGGGTCCGCTCCAACGTCCGCAGCGTGAACCCGGGGGACGCCCCGCGGTTCGATCGCCAGATCCTCGGGCGCTCGCTCCTGCACGACGGCGGGGCCGCCATCGAGGGCCTCTCGCAGCCCATCGAGTACCTCCGCCTCGTGCGGGCGCTCCGCGAGTTCGGGTTCTTCGCCGATGAGGGCACCGAGTGCATCCCGTACTGGCGGAGCGAGTCCGTCGTGCGTCTGGGCGAGGAGTTCGACGCGTCGGGCGAGTTCAACCTCGCCACCCAGAACCCCGCGGCCGGGACGTTCGTCACCGTCTTCCGCCGCCGCTTCGAGCAGGACGGGCGCGCGGGGGTGCGGGCGCTGTTCGTGATCATGAACCAGGCGGACACCCCCGTCCGCGCCCGCCTGTACGTGCTGGAGCCCGCCCGCGTCTTCGGGGGCGAGCTGTGCACGATGCGGGGCAACGACATGCTCAACACGCTGGACTTCGGGGCCATCCCCCCCGAGGCCGACTGGCGGAAGGAGAAGGTCGCCAACTGGCCTTCGCGGTTCCGGGAGCACGGGCTGATGGACCTGGAGGACCACGGGTTCGTCATCGAGTCCAGCAACAAGGGCCAGACCGCCCGCATCTACGGGCCCGTCTACGTGCCCGCCCACGATTTCCGCGTCCTGTACGGGCACTGGCTGCCCGGGGACGAGAAGAAACGATGGTAACCGCTCCCGGGACGATGGGAACGGGTGCCACCCTCAAGCCGCATGCTGTTCGCGGCTTGGGGGTGCTGGGCCCGCCACGCCACAGCACCCCCAAGCGGCAAACAGCGCCGCTTGAGGGTGGCACCCCGTGAACGGTTACAAACGATGAGAGGCTCTCCTATGCAGTACTCCCACGCCCAACCCATTGGCCTTATCCTCCTCGCGGCGGTACTTCTGCAGGCCGGTTCGACCCTCGCCGCCGATCCGACGTCCGCCCCCGCCGATCCGCTCGCCCAGCGCGACGCCTGGGACGCCGATACCCGCCTCACGCTGCCCCCGCTGCCCACCGCCCCGACGATCGACGGGGTCGTGAACGACGACGAGTGGGCGGCGGCGGTGATGTACGAGGGCGTGCTGCATCCCGAGAGCGGGAACCTCTTCCCGCGGCGGGTGACGTGGTTCCTGGGGTGGGACAGCGGCTCGCTCTACCTCGCCGCCCGCACCCCCATCCTCAAGAGCGAGGAACTCGACGTCGAGGTCCCCACCGAGGGCAAGCTCGATCCCGCCCGCAACGACGCCTACGACCTCCGCCTCGTCCCGCCCGTGTCCGGCCACGTCTACCGGTTGGCCGTCAACTCCCTGGGGATGGCCGCCTGGGAACGCCGCCCCGTCTCGCAGGGCAAGGGCGAACCGTGGCAGCCCGCCAAGGCCGAGGTGAAGGTCTCGGCGAAGGACGGGGCGTTCTCCATGGAGGCCCGCCTCCCGTTCCGCGACCTGGGGGCGTCGAGCAAACTCGGGCAGCCCTGGGGCTTCGCCCTCCTCCGCAGCTTCCGTTGCGGGATCTCCATCGCGGCCCCGCTGCCGGGGGCGTCGGTGGAGGAACCGGCGAGGTTCGCCCGCTTCACGCTCGCGCACAACGTCCCGGCGGTGCGGTTCTCCAGCCCCGCCCTCGCCCTCTACGAGAGCCTCGCCGCCGCCCAACTCGCCCTCGCCGCCGCCCCCGCACCCGCCGACCGCACGTACACCGCGGTGCTCGGGGTGACGAACGGGGAGGCCTCGCACTTCGCGCAGGAGCGGGCCCTCGTCCTGCCCAAGGACGCCCCGTCGGCCGCGGGGAAACTGGGCGGGGGGCTCAACCCGCGGATCGACATCCACGGGCGCACCGGCACGTACTACCGCTACGCGCTCACGGTGACCGATGCGGCGGGGAAGGAGCTGTTTCACACGCACTACTCCTTCGACGCCTGTGAGCATCGCCCGTGGCGGACCGACGCCATTCCCGGGGTGGGCGAGGGCGAGTTCAAGGAAGTGACGATCGACCAGCCCCGCCAGCCCAATCCCGAGGCGTACCAGCGGTACATCGACAACTACTACAAGGACATCCCCGAGGGGCGGAAGCTCCTCTTCACCGTCCGCAACATCTACGAGCCCTCCAAGCGGATCTACTACGACGCCCCCCAGCGGATCGCCTCCGTCAACGCCCAGGGCGTGAAGGACGGGAAGGAGTGCTACTTCGACGGCTATGGGTATTCGCTGCTTCGGACGATCGAGTACCGCGAGGGCGTCCGCCACGGGGAGGAGAAGCACTGGGACGTGGACGGCGGGAAGCGGTACGCGCGGATCGTCATCCCGTGGGTGGACGGGGTGGTGGAGGGGGTGCGGCGGGTGTACTGGCCCAGCGGGCGGGTGATGGTCGAGGTCCCGTACGAGCAGGGGCGGCCAGTCGGGCAGGGGATCAGCTACGACGAGGAGGGGCGGATCGTCCGCGTCACCGACTACCGCGGGGGCGTGCGTAACGGGGAGATGGTGGACTACTACCCCCGCAAGCCCAAGCGCGTCGTGCCCTACACCGGGGGCGTGATCACCGGGGTCGTGCAGGAGTACCACGAGAACGGCCGGCTCAAGAGCGAACGCTCCTTCCGCAACGACGTCCTCCACGGGGAGGAGAAGCACTACGACGAGCAGGGCCAGATCAGCAAGACCCGCTACTGGATCGACGGGGAGATGGTGTCGGTGGGGGAGTTCAAGGAACGGTTCGGGCACTGATAGGCTGCCTGTGTTACAATAGTTGACGTGTGGTGAACGGTTCCGCGGCAGGAGGGGCCGATGACTCAGAGAGTATACATCGAGACAACGATCCCAAGCTATCTCACTGCCAGGCCGACGCGAGACGTGGTTCACACCGCTCGCATCGAACTGACGCGGGAATGGTGGAATGACCGGCGTTCGCTGTTTGACCTCTACACATCGCAGTTCGTTCTGGATGAATCGGCCGCGGGCGACCCGGATGCCGCACAGAGGCGGATGGAAGCTATGCAGGGCATTCCCCTTCTGCCTGTCACTGACTTGGCAGTCCGTTTGGCAGAGGCACTCGTGGTCGGTCATGCCCTTCCGGAGGAGGCAGGGACCGATGCCTTGCACGTGGCAACCGCTACAGTGCACGAGATGGACATCCTGCTTACATGGAACTGCCGGCATTTGGCCAATGGTGCAATCCTCGGAGCGATGTCGCGACTGATCCGCGGGTGCGGCTATGAAGCGCCCGTCATATGTACGCCCGAGGAGTTGATGGGAGAGTAGTGATGCGCAACGATCCAATCGTCGAAGAAGTGCAGCGCCATCGCCGGGAGCGTGCGGCGAGGTTCGGCTTCAATATCCGGGCCATCGCCGAAGACGCACGTTCCCGCGAAGGGAAGAGCGGACACAGGATCGTCACCCCCCCAAGGCGGGAGTGGCGCACGGCGGATGAAGGACGCTGAATCGCGTCCCGCGCCCCTCGTCGGTGCTTCGCTTGCCTGGAAAGCCTGCCCACTCCCCCCAAGAGGAAAGGGCAGGAGAGGGAGCCTTGCATGCTGGCGGAAGCGATGAAGCGGCAGTTCGGCTGTGCGTTTGGGATTCTGGAAGCGGCCATGCCGTCGTTTGACGACGGGGCGTGGCGGCGGGGCAAGCCTCCCTTTGAGGGCTCGGCCTTTCGACCCGGTTGATAGCGAACGGGCGGGGATTTTGCTACCGATTTCCCTCCATGTCCGCATAATACCCGTGCGGTCAGGGAGCGAGGCGGAGCTCGCCCGCTCCCGCGTCAAGGAGCACGCCATGCTGAAGTGGAAACCGGACTGGGACGTCGCGAAGCAGCACTTCACGGAGTGGTGGAACGCCAGGGGCCTGGTCCTGCTGGTCCGCGCCCCGCTGAGCGAACCGCGCGAGGCGACCCCGCCCATCCCCGAGACCGATGACCTGGAGGCCTCCTGGACCGATCCCACCATCCGCCTCCGCCGCGCCGAGGGGAACATGGCGGGCACGTACTACGGGGGGGACAACTTCCCGTACTTCGACACGCAGATCGGCCCGGGGTCGCTGGGCACGTTCCTGGGCGCCACGCCCCACTTCGCCCCCACGACCGTCTGGTACGAGCCCTGCATTGCGGATCCTGACACGTATGGGGACATCGAGTTCGACCCCTCGAACCACTGGTTCCGGGTGCACATGGGGCTCATCGAGGCCGGGCTGCGCAGCGCCAACGGGCGCTACCTCGTGGGCATCCCGGACGTGATCGAGAATATCGATACGCTGGCGGCGATGCGGGACAACGAGGCCATGCTCTTCGACCTCATCGAACGCCCCGCGTGGGTCATCGAGAAGATCGCGCAGATCAACCGGGCGTACTTCCAGGCCTTCGACCTCATGTACGAGCGGGTGAAGGACGAGGAGGGGGGCAACGCGTACGCGGCGTTCGGGATCTGGGGCCCGGGCAAGACCGCCAAGGTCCAGTGCGACTTCTCCTGCATGATCTCCCCCCAGATGTTCCGCGAGTTCGTGGTCCCCTCGCTCACCGAGCAGTGCGAGTGGCTGGACTACTCGCTGTACCACCTCGACGGGACGACGGCGGTGCAGCACCTCGACGCGCTGCTGGAGATCGAGGCGCTCAACGGGATCCAGTGGACCCCGCAGGCGGGCAAGCCCGGGGGAGCGGACCCGGTGTGGTACGACATCTACAAGCGGGTGCTGGCCGCGGGCAAGTGCGTACACGTGAGCGGGCACATCCAGCAGCTCCGCCCGCTCCTGGACGCCCTCGGGACCGAGGGCGTGTACTACGGGACGTGGGCGAAGGACCCCGACGAGGCCCAGAAGCTCGTCCAGAGCGTGACGGGATAGCAGCGGGGCCGGGTCAGGGCCATCGCAAAGTCCGGTTCGCCGGGTGCCACGGGTTCGCAGAACCCGTGTTCCGCCTCGCGCTCGTACGAGCACGGCTGTAAACAGCACAGCCGTGGCACCCACGACGGCGACTTTGCGATCGCCCTGGGGGCCGGGTCCGCTCCGTTGACGCGGGCGTCGCCTCCCGTCACAATCGATCCCGTCCACGGGAAGGAGTCCCACATGCTGCTCGCCGAGACCTGGGAGACCAAGCGGATCCTCGTGTTCGCCCTGCCGTTCGCCCTGCTGCTGGTGGGGGGCGTCGCGTGGCTGTTCCTGCGCAAGACCTTCCGCACCCGCCTCCGCGTCAGTAGGGCGCTGCGGGACGACCCGGACATCAACGAGTGGCTGGTCATCTTCAACTGGTCCCGCAAGGTGCTCTACGTCCCCACCATCGCCGCGTCGTTCGGCTGTGCGCTGGCGATGCTGTTCATCGCCCCCGACGACCCGCAGTCCGGGCGGATCGTTGGGGGCGTGTGGCTGGGCGTGTTCATCCTCAACTTCCTCGTCGACGAGTACGAGATGAGCGTCAAGCTGCTCCTGCTGACGACGGTGGTGGTGCTGCTGGGCGTGCTGTGGCTGCTGTTCCTGGACTGGCTGGACGACGTGTTCTACTTCTTCGGGCACCTGGGGGTGCGGATCGACGCGATGGGATACCTGGTGATCGGGCTGCTGTTCCTGATGGCGGTGGTGGTGTCGTGGCTGCACGGGCTGTTCTACTACGTCGCCATCACCCCCAACTACCTGAACATCCAGGTGGGCCCGACGGAGACGGGCGAGCAGATCGCCCGCGAGGAGTACAGCACGCGGGTGGACACGGGCGACTTCCTCGAGCGGCTGCAGGGGTTCGGGCGGATCATCATCACCTTCGCCGACCAGCGCCGCCAGCCCCTCATCTTCCTCGTGGGGGGGATCGCCAAGAAGGCGGCCGCCCTGGAGTCCGTCCGCGGCAAGCTGGCCTTTGACCGCCTCCAGCCCTCCCGCGAGGGAACGAACCGCCCCGGGCACGAGGAGTAGCGGACGGCGATTGCCTCTCAGGCAAGCAAATGCCTCCCACTCCATTCCCGCGCGAGGATTGACTGGAACGCGTAGGAGTCCTTCCGCGAACCCGCGCTGCCCTCCGCATCAGTTCCGCAGGTACTCGGGCAAGTGGTCGGTCCGCACGTCCTTCCAGAGGCCTTTGCCCTCCTTGCGGGCCTGGCGCATGAGGCGGGCGAACTCGTCGCGCAGGGGGTGGCGGAACCGCGGGTCCGCGTAGCCGTACCCCTCCTCGATCAGGACGCGGTTGAGCATCCGCCCGTCGGGCAGGTACACGTACGCCAACAGCCGCTCGTACTTGTCCCGCGTCCGCGCGACGTCCAGAGTCATGCGGATCTCCCGGTCCTCCGTGACGCTCTTGACGAAGCGGGACGCCTCGGGCCCGTAGTGTTGCGGGGGCTTGTCGGGGTGGACGGTCTCGGGGGTGTCCACGCCCAGCAGGCGGACGCGGGTGGGGTCGCCATCGGCGTCGGGGACGTCGAGGACGAGCGTGTCCCCGTCCACTGCGCGTTGCACACGGAAGCTGGGGCCCTCGTACTTCTCCACGTCCGGCTGCGGGGCCGTGCCGAAGCACCCGTAGCGGTCGGCGAGGACGAGGGCGGCGGCGACGGCGAGGACGAGCAGGGCTCGGGCGACGCGGTGGGAACCGTAGCGGAGGCGGGGGACGCCGGCGGGCAGGCGTGGGCGGCGGCGGTAGGGCATCGGTCAGCTTCCTCACCGGGGACTGAAAACGGAGACAGGCGGTTGCGGACGCCCGTGCATCCGCAGGGGCTGCTCCGGCATGGTCGCTTCAGCGACCATGTGGTCCCATGCCTGGCAGTCCATGGTCGCTGAAGCGACCAAGCCAAGGGTCCTCGCTGCGACCATGCCGAGGATCCTCTGGGGACCCGCAGGCAGCCAGTGCTCTACTTCTTCGCCTTCTTGGTCGCCTTCTTGGCGGGCTTGGGCTTGCTGCCGAGGTCGAAGGCGTCGTGGACGACGCGGAGGGCCTCCTCGCCCTGCTTGGCGTCGATGAGGCAGGAGATCTTGATCTCGCTGGTGGTGATGTTCTGGATGTTGATCCCGGCGTCGGCGAGGGCGGAGAACATGCGTTCGGCGACTCCGGTGTGGATCCGCATGCCCATCCCGACGGCCGACACCTTCGCGAGGTGGTCCTCGACGACCACGTCGCACTTGAGCTGCTTGCGGAGCTGCTCGATGACGCGCTGGGCGTCGGGGAGTTCGCCGGTATCGACGGTGAAGGAGATCGTGGCGGTCTTGTCATCGGCGAGGGTCTGGATGATGTCGTCGACGACGACCTGGCCCTTGGCGATGGTGCTGAAGATCTTCGCCGCCGCGCCCGGCTGGTCCGGGACGTTCTTGAGGGTGATGCGGGCGACGCGCTTCTTGAGGGCGGTCCCACTGACAACGATGCGTTCCATCTCGGGGGTCTCGGCCACGATCATCGTTCCTTTCCGGTTGTGCTCGCTGCTGCGCACGTGGATGGGGACGTTGTACTTCTTGGCGAACTCGACCGCGCGGTTGTGCAGGACGTTCGCCCCCAGGGAGGCGAGTTCGAGCATCTCGTCGTAGCTGACGACGTCGACCTTGCGGGCGTTGGGAACGATGCGGGGGTCGGCCGTGAAAATGCCGTCCACGTCCGTGTAGTTCTCGCACGCCTCCGCCTTCAGGGCGGCGGCGATGGCGACGAGGGTGACGTTGGAGCCCCCGCGCCCCAGGGTGGTGATCGCCCCGGTGGGGGTGACGCCCTGGAAGCCCGCGACGATGACGATCCGCCCCGCATCGAGCTGCTCCTCGATGCGGCGGACGTCGATCGACTTGATCTTCGCCTTGGTGTGGGCCGCGTCCGTGAGGATCCCGATCTGGCCGGCCGTGAAGCTGATCGCCGGGGCGCCCAGCTCCTCCAACGCCATCGCCACCAGCGAGATCGTCACCTGCTCCCCCGTCGCCAGCAACTGGTCCATCTCCCGCTTGGACGGGTTGGGCGAGACCTGCCGGGCGAGGGCGACGAGGTCATCCGTGGTCTTTCCCATGGCCGAAACGACCATGACCACGCGATGGCCTTCCTTCTGGGTCTGGATGGCGCGCTTGGCGGCGGTGCGGATCTTGTCGGCGTCCGCGACGCTCGTACCACCGAATTTCATGACGACTGTGCTCATGGGGCGATATCCTAATGTCCGTCTTCCGTTTTGCCAAGACGCATTCGCTGTTGCGGAAACGGCGGATTGCGAATCTGCTCTCCGCTCTGGACACCCGCGGACACTCCGTATACCGTGTTGCCACCACGAAGAACCAAGGAGCTTCCCTATGTCCCAAACCATCCGCGAGCCCGCCCGCGACCTGCCCGTCTTCGCCCACGTCGATGTCCTCGTCTGCGGAGGCGGGCCCGCCGGGTTCTGCGCCGCCGTCGCCGCCGCCCGCGCGGGCGCCCGTACCCTCCTCGTCGAGCAGACCAACTGCATGGGCGGGATCGCCACCGCGGGGGGGCATAACCACATCTGCCTCTACACGTCCTGGGGCTCGGAGGAACGCGTCGTCGGCGGCGTGCCCTTCGAGATGGCCCGGCGGACCGTGGATCTGGGGTACGGCGCGTTCAGCGGGGGGCTGGGCAGCGTCGACTTCGAACTCGACGGGATGAAGCTCGCCCTCGAACAGATCGCCGCCGAGTCCGGCGTCCAATTGCTGTACCACACCCTGTTCGCCGACGCCCTCGTCGAGGACGGCCGATGCATCGGGGCGGCCATTCAGAACAAGTCCGGCCGCCAGATCGTCCTCGCCGAGCGCGTCATCGACGCCACCGGCGATGCCGACGTCGCCGCCTCCGCCGGGGCCCCCTACGAGGTGGGCCGGGGCGAGGACGGGGCGGTCCAGCCCTGTACGCTGATGTTCACCATCGGCGGGGTGGACTGGCCCCGCGTGCAGCAGTGGCGGACCGACTACAAGATGACCCGCGTCTGGCTCGAGGCGCAGGCCAACGGCGACATGGAACCGTTCCAGTCCACCATCATGGGCTTCTGGTACACCCCGACGCGGCCCGACCAGGTGGGGATCAACTTCACCCACATCGTCGGGTGCGACCCCACGTCCGCCGAGTCCATCACCGCCGCCACCATCGAGGGCCGCCGCCAGGCGTTCCACATGATCCCCGTCTTCCGCAAGTACGTCCCCGGGATGGAGAACTGCTACCTCATCAGCACGGCCGCTTTGCTGGGCACGCGGGAGTCGCGGCGGATCGTGGGCGACGTGGTCGTTACCGAGCAGGACCTCATGACCCGCCGCACCTGGGACGACAGCGTCTGCTACGGGTCGTTCTTCATCGACGTGCACAACTGCACGGGCCCCGGGATGGACGGGGAGACGTGGTATCCCGAGAAGGGCTTCCGCTACCAGATCCCGTACCGCAGCATGGTCCCGAAGAACGTGGAGAACCTCCTCGTCGCCGGGCGCTGCATCAGCGTGACGCACAAGGCCCTGGGGTCCACGCGGGTGATGCCCCAGTGCGCGGCCCTGGGCGAGGCGGCCGGGGCGGCGGCGGCCCTCAGTCACCGCCGCAACCGCACCGCCCGCGAAGTGGACATCGCCGAACTCCAGGCCCACCTCCGCGAGCAGGGCGCGATTTTCGACGAGGCGGGCATCCGCGCGGCGAACGAGAAGTAGGAAGGGACTAGGGACTAGGCACTAGGGACTAGGGAAGAGAGGCAAACGACGCTGGGTTGGTCTTTCGCTTCTTTTCCCCAGTCCCTATTGCCTAGTGCCTAGTGCCTAGTGCCTAGTGCCTATTGCCTAGTCCCTAGTCCCTCTCCCTTTGCGATCTTTGCGGTGAACCAAACGGTCGCACCCGCTCGAAGGGCGGTCGTACCGACCGCCGCTAAACCAGGAAGGACCGCGACGTGACCAAGCGACCCAACGTACTGTTCATCCTCTCCGACCAGCACAACGCGAAGGTTCTGGGCTGCAAGGGCCACCCGGACGTGAAGACGCCCAACCTCGACCGCCTGGGGCAGGAGGGCGTGCGGTTCGACAACGCCATCACGCAGAACCCCATCTGCACGCCCTCGCGGGTGAGCTTCCTCAGCGGGCAGTACTGCCACAACCACGGGTACTACGGGCTCAGCGGGCCCAACCCCCGCGGGCTGCCCTCGGTCCTGGGGCACTTCCGCCGCCACGGCTACCGCACCGGGGCCCTGGGCAAGATCCACTGCCCGGAGTACTGGATCGAGGACGACAGCGACCTGTTCCACGAGACCTGCGGGTGCAGCGTCGATGGGCGGTCCAAGGAGTACGCCCAGTACCTCGCCGACCGCGGGCTCACCGACCTGGAGGACCACGGGCGCCTGGGCGAGTTCGGGCAGCGAGGCCAGCAGACCGTCGAGGGCCGCCCCTCCAAGGTCTCCTTCGCCGACGGGCAGGAGGGCTGGTGCGTCACCAAGGCGGGCGAGTTCATGGGCCAGTGCAAGGCCGACAACGTCCCGTTCTTCCTGCACGTCTCGCTCCCCAAGCCCCACCAGTGCTACACGCCCGCCCAGGAGTTCTGGGACCTCTACGACGAGTCCAAACTCACCCTGCCCCCCAACGCCGACTACGAGATGAACGGCAAGGCCCCGCACCTGAAGCGAGGAACCGAACACTGGCGCAAGGGGCATTGGACGCTCTTCGAGCCCAAGACCTACGCCGCCGGGCGCCTGCGGAAGCTCCACGGGTACCTCGGCAACGTCTCGCACGTCGACCACGCCGTGGGGCTGCTGCTGGACTGGCTGCGGGACAACGGGCTGGAGGACGACACCATCGTCATCTACACCGCCGACCACGGGGACTACGCCTGCGAGCACGGGCAGATGGAGAAGGCGCCCGGGATCTGCTCCGACGCCATCACCCGCATCCCCATGTTCTGGCGGTACCCGGGCGTGACCAAGCCCGGGCACGTCGCCACCGACATCGTCGAGGCCGTCGACGTCGCCAACACCGTCTGCGCCCTCGCCAACCTCCCCCTCATGCAGACCGCCGACGGGAAGGACATCACCCCGCTGCTGGGCGGACAGTCCGCCCAACTGCACAAGGTGGGGGTGACGGAGTTCGCGTTCAGCAAGTCCCTCCGCAAGGGCGACTGGCGGCTGGTGTACTACCCGCCGGAGTTCTTCGCCGACGAGTACCCCGACGGGTTCGGGGAGCTGTACAACCTCGCCGACGACCCCTGGGAGATGACCAACCTCTACTTCGACCCCGCCTGCGCGGGCAAGGTCCGCGAGCTGGAGCGCGACCTGGTGGACTGGCTGGTGACGACCACCCGCCCCACGACCGTCCACCCGGACTGGAGCGACGGCGGGGACGAGCAGACCATCACCCGCTACCACCACACCGTCAACGCCGACAACCGCATCCACCCCGACCGCGTTCGCACGGTGATGCAGCAGCGCGGCAAGACGTACATCTGACGCCTCAAGCGCGTGCGACGCCTCAAGCGCGTGCGACGCCCCAAGCGCGTGCGTTGGGGGTCTCCTGACCCCCAACGTCCGGGAACGTCCAGAGCGCTTCCGCG
>JAWLCQ010000079.1:0-19887 GCA_041687095.1 Phycisphaerae bacterium
GGGCGGAGGAGTACGGCAGGGAGTAGCTCGTCCCGCCGTAGACCAGCGTGGCGATGGGGTTCGAGGCGTTCCCGCGGTTGCGGACGGTCAGGTAGTTCGTCACGCCCCCGCCGCTGCTGTTGGTGTCCAGCGTGATGCGGTTGGGGTTCCACGCGGTGTTGGTGAACTGGATCAGGCTGGTGAACCACACGGTCCCGTCGAGCCCCCCGGTGGCGCGGGTGATGTTGCGGTCGTTGCGGTTCTCGCTGCCGCTGACCCCGTTGATCGGCTGGCCGAGGGCCCCGTCGTCGCTGTCGGTGGCGTTGTTGGTGTTGGCGTACCCGGTGACGTTGGAGCATACCAGCGAGACCCCGGGCAGGTAGTGCGGGTAGCTGCCGTCGGCCCCGTAGCTGCCGTTGCGATACCACGCCGCCGCCCAGCCCGTCCCGCCGCTGAGCCCGTACGAACTCGACGACGCCACCACCGGGATGATGCTCGTCCCGTAGTCGTTGGCGTACTCCGTGATGAAGTCGTCGTCCGCGATCGTCACCGTGTCGCTGCTGGGGCTGCCGATCGCGTATCCCGTCCCGCTGGCGAGCGTCAGGACGACCGTCTCGTCGCCCTCCATCGCCGTGTCGTCGATGGGGGTGACGGTGATCGTCGCGGACGTCTGCCCGTCGAGGATCGTGACCGACCCGCTGAGGGTGGTGTAGTCCGTCCCGTTATCGGCCGTGCCGGCGATGGTGTAGTTCACCGTCAGGTCGCCCTGCGTGCGGCCGGTGCGGGTGACGGTGAAGACCCCGTTGTCGGGCCCGGTCTCGCCGGCGGCGGCGTCGGTGGCGGAGAGGGTGACGGTGGCGGGGTCGTTATCGGCGATGGTGGCCGTGCCGCTGTCCTGGGCGCCGATGGTGTACCCCGTCCCGCCGGCGAGGGTGAGGATGACGGTCTCGTCGTTCTCGCTGACGGAATCGTCGATGGGGGTGATGGTGATCGTCGCGGATGTCTGCCCGTCGAGGATCGTCACCGACCCGCTGAGGGTGGTGTAGTCCGTCCCGTTGGCGGCGGTCCCGGCGATGGTGTAGTTCACCGTCAGGTCACCCTGCGTTCGGCCGGCGCGGGTGACGGTGAACACGCCGCTATCGGGCCCGGTCTCGCTGGCGGCGGCGTCGGTGGCGGAGAGGGTGACGGTGGCGGGGTCGTTGTCGGCGATGGTGGCGGTCCCGCTGTTCTGGGCGCCGATGGTGTACCCCGTCCCGCTGGCGAGGGTGAGGATGACGGTCTCGTCGTTCTCGCTGGCGGAGTCGTCCGTGGGCGTCACGGTGATCGTCGCGGAGGTCTGCCCGTCGAGGATCGTCACCGACCCGGTGAGGGTGGTGTAGTCCGTCCCGTTGGCGGCGGTCCCGGTGATGGTGTAGTTGACGGTCAGGTCCCCGCTGGTCTCCGTCCCGCGGGAGACGGTGAAGGCGGCCGTGTCGGGGCCGGTTTCGCTCGCGCTCGCGTCGGTCACCGTCAGCGTCACCTCGGGCTCGGCGGGGGCGACATCCTGCATGACGGCCGAGAAGGACCCCGACCCGGTGGCGAGGCGGAGGGCGTCGAACGTGTTGCCGTTCTTCGCCCCCAGGCCGATGTAGTCGAAGGTCGCCCCGTACACGTCGGACCCGGTGGCGGTGATGTCGGCGGCGCCCATGGCCTGCTCGCTGCTCACGTCCGAGGGCGAGATCCAGACCGAGACGTTATCGCTCGTGCCCCCGACGTTCATCTCGACCTTCATCACCACGAGGTAGGCGACGTTCTCGACGAGTTGGCGGGCGGAGGAGTACGGCAGGGAGTAGCTCGTCCCGCCGTAGACCAGCGTGGCGATGGGGTTCGAGGCGTTCCCGCGGTTGCGGACGGTCAGGTAGTTCGCCACGCCCCCGCCGCTGCTGTTGGTGTCCAGCGTGATGCGGTTGGGATACCAGGCGGTGTTGGTGAACTGGATCAGGCCCGTGAACCACACCGTCCCGTCGAGCCCGCCGGTGGCGCGGGTGATGTTGCGGTCGCTGCGGTTCTCGCTGCCACTGACCCCGTTGATCGGCTGGCCGATCGCCCCGTTGCTCGAACCGGTGCTATTGCCCGTGTTGGCGTACCCGGTGACGTTGGAGCACACCAGCGAGACCCCGGGCAGGTAGTGCGGGTAGCTGCCGTCGGCCCCGTAGCTGCCGTTTCGATACCACGCCGCCGCCCAGCCCGTCCCGCCGTCCAGACCGTACGAACTCGGATTCGCCACCACGGGGATGATGCTCGTCCCGTACCCGTTGGCGTACTCGCTGATGGCGTCCCCGCCCTCGACGTCGTTGTCCTCGATCGTTACCGTCCCGCTCGACGGGCTGCCGATCGCGTAGGCCCCGCTCGCCAGCGCCACCTGCACCGTCTCCCCGTCGGGCTCGTACTCGCTGTCGTCCACGGGCGTGACGGTGATGGTCGCCGACGTCGCGTTGGCGGGGATGGTTACGGTCCCGCTCAGCGTGGCGTAGTCGGTCCCGTTGGTCGCGGTCCCGGCGATGGTGTAGTTCACCGTCAGGTCGTACCCCGCCAGCAGGCCCAGCCCGCTGCGGGTGACGGTGAACGTACCCGCATCCGGCCCGGTTTCGCTCGCCGCCCCGTCCGTCGCCGACAGCGTCACCGTCGGGATGTCGTCGTTGATGATGGTGACGGTGGCGGTGTCGGTGGGTCCGACGATGTAGTTGGTGCCGGGCATGAGCGTGAGGGTCACCGTCTCGTCGATTTCGATCCACGCGTCGTCCGTGGGCGTGATCGTGACCGTCGCCGACGACGACCCGTTGGAAATGCCCACCATGCCCGTCAGCGTCGTGTAGTCCGTGCCCCCGACGGCCGTGCCGGTCACCTGGTAGTACACCGCCACGTACCCGCTCGTCCCCACGCGGGAGACGGTGAACGTCCCGGTGGTGGGCCCGGCCTCGGTGGCGGTGGGGTCGCTGGCGGTGATCGACACGGTGGTGGGGGCGGCCGTCACGTAGTCGTTGAAGTACTCGCTGATGAGCGTCCCGCTGCCGGTGGTGACGGCGGTGAAGGCGTTGGCGTCGTCGCTGAGGCGGATGGCGTCGATGAGGTTGGAGTCGGTGGCTGTCTTGCTGCGGAGGCTCGTCACGCCGATGCCCAGGAGGCTGGCGCCGATGGTGTCGGCGCCGTCCTTGGTGATCGCGGGCGAGCCCAGCCCGCCCTCCCCGCTCGACAGGTCCGGGTCCAGCCAGAAGCTCACCCGGTCGTTCGTCCCGTCGTAGTTCACCTCGATCTTCGCCAGCATCAGGTGCGTCGTGCCCACGGCCGCCGAGACGTTCGCGGTGTAGTCGGTCCCGTTGTACCGCAGCTTGGCCTTGTTGGCCGCGGAGAGCCCGATGGCGGTCTTGTGGTTGTTCGCCCCCGTGCTGCCGTTGGGGTTGAAGCCCAGCATGATCTGGTTGGACTCCGCCAGGCTCACCAGGGCCGACACCCACACCGTCCCGCTCGCGATGGGCGAACTCAGCCACCGCTCGCTGTAGCGGTCGTTGCGGTCGTTGAAGGCCGTCTGCCCCGCGGCCGCGTCGTTCACCCCGCCCTCGTTGCCCGTGTTGCTATAGCCCGGGGCGCTGTACGTGAGCTGCTTGTAGTACATCAGCTTGGCGTGCTCGTTCCCGACGCTGCTGGCGATCGTCCACGCCCCGGCCCAGCCATTTCCGGCGGCCCCGAACCCGGAGATCGCCGTCCCCACGCTGTCGGAGTTCTCGGCGATGCGGACGGTGTCGCTCGCGGGCGTGCCCACGGTGTACCCCGTCCCGCTCGTGACGGTGAGAACCACCGTCTCCTCGCCCTCGATGGCGTCATCCGCCACCGGGGCGACGGTGACGTCCACCGAGTACGCCCCGTTGGGAATGACGGCCGTGCCCGAGAGGCTCGCGAAGTCGGTCCCGCTGCTCGCCGTGCCCGACAGCGTATAGTGGACCGTCAGATCGCCCGCCATCGAACCCACGCGCGTGATCGTGAAAACCCCATTGGTGGGCCCGCGCTCCGAGGCCCAGGCCCGACTTGCCGAGACGGTGACGGATGGCGTGGCGACGGTGTCGTTATCGGCGATCGTGACGGTTCCAGTGTTCGACGCCCCCACGGCGTACCCGAACCCCTCCTGCAGCAGGACCACCACGGTCTCGCTGTTCTCCACCACGCTGTCGTTGATCGGCGTGACGGTGATGGTGGCGGAACTCTGGCCGTTGGGGATGACCACGCTCCGCGGCAGGGCGGTGTAGTCCTCGCCCTCGGCGGCGGTGCCCTGGACCTGGTAGTACACCGTCAGGTCCCCGCTGGTCCCCGTGCGGGTGACGGTGAACACGCCGTTGTTGGGCAGGGTTTCGGAGGCGTTGGCGTCGGTGGCGGCGAGGGTGACGGTGGGGATGGCGGCGGGGTTGACCACGAACGTCACCCCGACGACGACCTGCTGGCCCTCGTCGGCGGTGAGGGTGATCGTGCCCGTATACGCTCCCGCGGTCAGGCTCGCGGGGTTGCAGGTGAGGGTGACGCTGCTCGCCCCGGTCTGCGCGTCGAGGGTCGCCTGGGTGCTCGACAGCGACAGCCACGAGGCGTTGTCGCTCGCGGTCCACGTCATGGACTCGGTCCCGGCGTTCCAGACGGGGAGGGTGATCTGCACCGAGCCCCCCCCGACGGCGCCGATGGCGGTCAGGGAGCGGGCGGGGGCGCTCAGCAGCCCGCCCGGGCGGGGGTAGTTGCCCGCCAGCGTGCTCTCGAAGCCCGCAAAGGTGTTCCCGCGGAAGACCGGCTCCCACTTCACGGGGCCCCAGGTGTCGTCGAAGTAGTCCGCGACGAGCCCGTCGCCCGATCCGCTGGTGACCTCCCCGAACCCGTCGGTGTCGTTGGAGAGGCGGATGGCGTCGATGAGGTTGGTGTCGGCGGCGCCGCTGGTGCGCTTGAACGACAGCCCCACGCCCAGCACGGTGTCGCCCACGGTGTCCGCCCCGTCGCGGAGGATCGTGGGCGTGCCCAGGCCCTGCTCCCCGCCCGAGAGGTCCGGGTCGAACCAGTAGCTCACCCGGTCGTACGTCCCGTCGTAGTTCACCTCGATCTTGGCGAGCATGAGGTAGGTGGTGCTCAGGTTGGCCGTCACGGTGGCGTAGTTGGCGGTCCCGTTGAACTTCAACTGGGCCTGGTTGGACCCGTTGAGCCCGATCCAGGTGCGGTGGCTGTTGGCCCCGTCCCCGCCGGTGGGGTTGAACCCCAGCGCGGTGATCTGGGCCTCGTAGCGGTTCACCAGCGCGCTGACCCACACCGTCCCGGCCAGGGGGGTGGTCAGGAAGCGGTCGGTGAAGCGGTCCTCGCGGGTGTTCTCCACCGTCTGCCCCGCCACGCCGTCATTCGCCCCGCTCTCCCCGCCGTTGGCGTACCCCGTCTTCGTGAGGCTCAACTGCCGCCCGTTGAAGTACTTCGCGTGTTCGTTCCCGCTCGACGAGCTGCCGTCCCACAGCCCCGCCCACGCGGGGTCGCTGCTGCCCTTGCCGTGCAGCATCGTGTTGTACGTCCCGAACTCCACGCCCTTGGAGCCCGCCAGCGTCGCCGTGCCGCGGTCGAAACTGTTGTTGTAGAGGATCGTGTTGTGCGTGTCGCCCGTCTGCGTCACCTGGTAGCCGACGACGGCGTTGGTGACGTCGTTGCCGTCGTAGATCGTCAGCGTGGGCGAGGCCAGGCTGCCGCCGCCGCCCAGCTCTCGGAACGCCGCCCCCCCGTCGCGGACGTTGGTGATGGAGTTGTCCCGCCACACGTTCAGCAGCGACGTCACGCCCGCCTGCGATGACCCCCGGTCCACGCCCGCCCAGCGGACGTAGTCGAAAGTGTTGTTGACGACGTAGTGCGAGTAGTCCACCGAGCTGCTGGGCTCCGACCCGTAGGGGCACCACGCCACGCCGCTGCGCATCTCGTGGAACGTGTTGCTGTCCACGACCCACTCGAACCCGCCCGTGAACGTGTCCACGCCCACGTTCGCCACGTGGGCGGTCTGGTCGGCCGCGGCGGCCGTCCCGTCGAAGTAGTTGCCGTACACCGCGAACTTCTCCGCCGACTTCATCAGCCGCACCTGGCTGGTGGCGTCGGGGATGACGTTCCAGGGTTCGCTCACGGTCAGCGTGAGGGTGTTGGCGTCGTAGGACTTCACGTGGCGGATCTGCCCCACCCCGGGCCCCGACACGATGGCGATCATCGGCCCGCTGCTCACGGCGGCGGGGAACGTGACCGTGTTCTCCGTCGCCCCGCTGATCCCCCCGATGTGATAGGTGACGCCCGACTCGTTCATGATCATCTCGCCGGAGTTCTGATCCGCCCCGGGACGCGCGACGAAGTCGGTGATCGTGTTGGACCCGAAGTAGATCTGTCCCGCTGCGCTCCAGTCGCACGTGTTGGTGAGCACCCGCCCCTCGCCCCAGCCGCTGTTGCTCGTGGGGTTGGACATGTCGTAGTGCTGGAACGTGCAGTTGGTGATGCTCACGCGGTTGGAGCCCCAGGAGCTGATGCAGTTCTCGGTGTCGAAGCGGGCGTAGAAGTCGCAGTCGTTGAAGTAGTGCCCGTCCGTCGCCCCGATCCACACGGCCTGCCCGGTGAACTTGCAGCCGTTGTAGAACACCTCGTGGCAGCTCTGGGTGTTGAGGACCTTGAACGCGAACGAGCCGTTGTCCGACGAGAACCACACATTCTCGGCCCAGTTGTAGTCGCCGGTGAACGTGTTCTCGCTCGTCCCCGTGCCCCCGTCGGCCTTGAGGTCGGCGATCTTGCTGTTGCCTTGGAGCTTGACGGCCGCCTTGAGGACCGTGTCGTTCATGCCCTCGCCGTACACGTGCGTGTTGGCCTTGAAGACGATCTGGGACGTGGTCCCGAAGGCGTACGTGCCCGCGGGGAAGTAGATGCGGTCGCCCGGGAGGGACTCGCTGATGGCGGCGTTGACGGCCGCGGTGTCGTCGGTGACGCCATCGCCCGCGGCCCCGTAGTGCTTGACGTTCCGCACCACGCCGTTCCACTGCATCCCGTCCCACACGGTGAGATTATTGGGGCTGCGCGACCACCCATACGCCCCGCCGTGCCCGTTGTGCACCCACACTTCGTAGGCCCCGTTGGCGAGCCCCGCGGGGACCGTGAAGTCCACCTTGTAGGGGTTGACGGCCGACGGGGTGACCCACTGCCCGCTGCCGCCGGCGGTGGGCTGGAGGTAGACCCAGGAGGCGTTCTGCCCCGTGTGGCTGCTGTCGTAGTAGGAGAGGTTGCGGCCAAAGACGCTGGTCGTCTCCCCGCACACCGCCTTGACCGGGCCGGTCCACCATGCCTCGGTCTTGTTGATCGCCACGGGCCGGCTGGCCCCTTCGGCGTTCTGGGCCCAGAGGAGGTACATGGAGTTGGCGGGCAGGGAGCCCGGGAGGACGATGGCGGCCTCGAGGTCCTCGACCTGGAGCACAGACGCGTCCGACAGCGTGCCGTTCACGCCCGTCGTCTGCCCGTACAGGAGGAACCGGGTGTCCGTGCCGAATGTAGTACCGCTGTAGTGCGAGAACTGTATGCCCGTGAGGCCCATCACGTCATCGGGCTGGTTGGTCCGCGTCCACTCCGCGATCCCGGGCGCGTCGGCGTCGGGGAGTTGGGCATCGACAGGCGGGGCGAAGGCATCCATGCCCGTCAGCAGCGTCGGGTTGTCGGCGGGCTGCACGACGTTCAACAGGTCGGGGTAGGCCGCGGACAGCAGCAGCCGGGCCTCGAGGGGTTCCATCTGGGGTTGGGGAGTCGTGCGCGGCGCGCGGTTCTTGCGGGACATGGGAGACCTTCCTTCCGTGCCTGGGTTCGCTCTGTATGTCTGCCGATGCGTACAGCGGCCGGGCTGCCGCCACGAGAAGACGGGTCGGGCGTGGCGACGCCTGGCGACGAGATGAATCCTGCACGCTTCAATCTATGGGAAAATGCTGAATCGTCAACGTGCCATTCTCTTTTCTGTTGACGAAGGTGGAATAGTCGGTAGGCTTGGTGGAATAGGCGAACGGGAGTACGAGACGCTATGCCGGCCCATCAGCGATATCTCGACACCGCAGCAAAACTCCGTACCCTCATTGTGTCCGGGCGGTATCGGCCCGGCCATCCGCTGCCCACGCGGATGCAGCTCGCACGCCAGTTGGGCGTGGCGATGGGGACGCTCCAGAAGGCGGTCGATCTGCTGGTCGAGGATGGCTTCCTCGCCCCGCGAGGGGCGCTGGGGACCTTCGTCTGCGATTCGCCCCCGCACCTGCGGAAGTATGGGATCATCACGGCGCCGCTGCGGGAGCAGGGCGGGGGGTATCAGCCGTGGTCGAAGTTTCACGAGGCCATCTGGCACCAGGCGACGGCCATTGGCCGTGAGAAGAGCCTGGAGTTCACCCTCTACGACGGCCTGACCTTTCGCGAGGACGCCGAGGCCTACGCCGCCCTCCTCGACGACGTCGCCGGCCACCGGATCGGGGGCCTGATCCTCGTGCTGTTCTCCGAGGAGTTGATGACCCTGCCGGTATTCTCTCGCGCGGATCTGCCGCCGGCGGTGTGCGGGACGGAGATGGCGCCGGCACGGTTCCGCCGCTGGCCCTGGTGCGTGCCGATCCCGAGCATGGACTACGGGCAGTTCATCGACCGCGCGCTGCGGTTCCTCGCCTCGCGGGGGCGGCGGCGGCTGGGCGTGGTGGCCATGTGGGGGGACGACAACTGGCGCATCCTGGAGCGAACGGCGGAGAAGTACGGGCTGGTCAACCCCGCCCGCTTCAACCACGCGCTGTGCGTGCAGAGCCTCGCCTGCGCCAACCACATCTGCCAGCTCCTGACGATGGACCCGGAGCGGCCCGATGCGCTGGTGATCGGCGACGACAACCTCGTGCCTTACGCGACGGCCGGCCTGCGGGCGTCGGTGCGGTACCACCCGCACGAGATGGACGTGGTCGCGTGGTGCAACTTCCCGCACCCGCCCGTCAGCCACGTGCCCATTCACTTCATGGGCCCGGACATCCGGCAGTACCTGCTGGACTGCCTCGCGACCATCCAGACCGAGCAGTCCCGCCGCCACGAGAAGGCGGTCCTGAAGGTCGGCCAAAGGGCGGGGCCGCCCGCCTCCCGCCCCGCCGCCCTCGCCCCGGCCCACGCACCGGCGACGGAGGTCTCCTGACCCGCTTCACGCGCCTGCGACGGGGGTCTCCTGACCCGCTTCACGCGCCTGCGACGGAGGTCTCCTGACCCGCTTCACGCGCCTGCGACGGGGGTCTCCTGACCCGCCCCACGCGCCTGCGACGGGGGTCTCCTGACCCCCGTCGTCCCGGAGGGGTGAGGGACGCGTCCGCGGCAGCGTCGTTGGAGCGCCCCCTTCGCGGCGGGGACCGCCGCGACCGAGCGCCGCCATAACGCTATCGCGGAGGCGTCCCGCTCGTTCCGGGACATTGGGGGTCTCCTGACCCGCTTCACGCGCCTGCGACGGGGGTCTCCTGACCCCCGTCGTCCCGGAGGGGTGAGGGACGCGTCCGCGGCAGCGTCGTTGGAGCGCCCCCTTCGCGGCGGGGACCGCCGCGACCGAGCGCCGCCATAACGCTATCGCGGAGGCGTCCCGCTCGTTCCCGGACGTTGGGGGTCAGGAGACCCCCAACGCACGCGCATAGGGCGACGCACGCGCATAGGGCGACGCACGCGCATAGGGCAACGCACGCGCATAGGGCGACGCACGCGCATAGGGCAACGCACGCGCATAGGGCGTCGCAGGCGCAGCGCCCTACGCCAGGTGCTCCGCGAGCCATCGGTACGCGAACTCGCGGATGTCGTCCGTCGTGTCGTGCCCGTCCCCATGCACCAGCAGCCGCAGGTTGGCCGCCGCGCCCAGGAGGCTGTACACCCGCCTCGCCTCGTTGAAGCACGCGAGGATCGGCTCGACGTAGGGGTTGTAGGGGTCGTTGAACGGCTCGACCAGCAGCAGCGCCCGCGGGGCGCACAGGGCGAGCATCTCCTGGTACTCCCAGGGCGTCCGCCCCCCGGCCGCGATAACGCCGTTGAGCGCGGGGCTCAGGGGGATCTGCCCCTGCACCTGCCGGTACACGTTCGTAATGTTGGGGCTCACCCCGGTGGAACTGACGGCCGCCACGATCCGCTCATCCACCGCCGCCAGGTACATCACCGCCCGCCCGCCCAGGCTGTTGCCGATGACCCCGAACCCGCCGCCGCGGATCTCGGGCAGCGTTCCCAGCACGTCGAGCCCTCGCTGCTGCTCCAGCGTCCGCCGCCCGTCGAGCGACCACTGGGGATACCGCCGCGTGAACGCCTCGAACGCCGCCGGAAAGCTCCCGCCCGGAGCGGACTCCCCGAACCCGTACTGGTCCGGGCTGAACGTCGCGATGCCCCGCCTCGCCAGCTCGATCCCGTACGCCCGCCGCGGACGGCCGACGGGGTCCAGCATGTTGAGCTTGCCCTCGTCGGCGGTCCCGTGGACGGTCATCACGCACGGGACGGGGCCGGCGGGCGAAGCGCCCTCGGGCAGGACGAGAATCGCATGCGTCCACTCGTCGTCGACGACGCGATACCGCCCCCGCACGTGCCGCAGTCCGTGCCTCTCGTAGCGCTCGAGCACCTCGAAACGCGGGGGCTCCGTGAGGGCCTCCGCCTCCGGTGGAACCGTGCCCATGGAGGCGAGGATCTTGGCGCGGATGCCTTCGCGGATCGTGGGCCAGTCGGCGGGCTTGGTGTCGGGCAGGACGACGCTGTAGATCATGGGGTCTTCTCGCGTTTGAGGGCCAGGTACGCCTTCCGCTGGGGTTCGGGGAATCGTTCGATGGCGTAGCGGAGCATGGTTCGCGGCATGGAGCGGGCGTGGCGGCGGAGGAAGGCCTCCAAGGCGGGCAGGTCGCGCTTGCCGACCTCGCGGAGCATCCACCCGACGGCCTTGTGGATGAGGTCCTGCGGGTCCGCCAGCAAACGGTGGGCGATGCGGAGCGTGTCCGCCATCTCTCCGCCCCGGATGAAATGGAGCGTCGCCAGGATGCTGATCCGCCGCTCCCACAGCGACGCGGACCCCGCGAGCCCATCGAGCACCGAGCGGTCCCTGTCGGCCAGGTACGCCCCCACGATCTGCGGGGCGGACACGTCCACCAGGTCCCAGTTATTGATGAACCGCGTGTTGTCGAGGTACAGGCGGCAGATCGCCTCGCGCGTCCGCTCGTCGCCCCGGGACGCCTGCATGCACAGAATCACCAGCGCCGCCAGCCGGTCCTCGTGGACCGCCGAGTGCAGCAGCTCCCGGACCTCCGCCAGGGGCAGGTCGCCGAACTCCTTCGCGACCGATCGGATCGCGGGTACGCGCACCCCGATCAGCACGTCCCCCTCACCGTACTGCCCGGGCCCGGTCTTGAAGAATCGTGCCAGAAAGGCCGCGTCCGCGGGATCCGCGAGCGACCGCAGCTTGGCCTGAAGATCACGATGGGACGCCATGGGGGGATTCTCCGCGCGCAGGGCCTCCCGGGCAAGACTCCAGCGGGCGTTCTCTTACGTGGCAAGAACTGGGCCCTGGCCCTGGCCGGGCCCGCGGGAATGCGCCGATGAGCACAGGCGCGGACTCGTCCGCTACTGCGTCTTCTTCAGCAGCCACGCCATGTTCTCGCCCAGGACGCGCATGGTGCGGACGCCTTCCTCGTCGCGTTCCACCTCGCCCTTCTCGCGGCCGATCCCGAGGTTCCAGTAGCACGAGCCCGGGACGATCATCTCGCTGATGAGGAACAGGTGGTTGATGGAGTCAAAGGCGTGCGTCGCCCCGCCTCTCCGCACCGCGACGACGGCGGCGCCGAGCTTTCGCTTCAGGAACCGCCCGTTGGCGATGGAGACCAGCCCCCCGCGGTCGATGAGGGCCTTGACCTCCGTGCTCACGTCGGCGAAGTACGTGGGGGTGCCGATGAGGATCCCGTCCGCGTCGCGCATCTTCGCGATGCAGTCGTTGATGACGTCGTCCTCCAGGACGCACCGCCCGTCCTGGCGCTCGAAGCACTGGTAGCACGCGATGCACCCGTGCACGAGGTTGCCCCCGAGCTGCACCAGTTCCGTCTCGACGCCCTCGCCCCGGAGGGCCTCCAGGACGTACTCGAGCATCCTCGCCGTGTTGCCGTCCTTCCGCGGACTGCCGTTGAATGCGACGACCTTCATGGGGTTCACCTCCGGGAGACGGTTTCGACCGTGCCTTGCCGCCGGGCCCGTTCGGCGGCGAAGACGGTCAGATGGGTTTCGAGGGTCTCGTCGGGGCCCGACAGGATCCCGCGGGCGGCCGCTTCGAGGGGCTCGCCCGCGACGGCGGCGGCGACGGCGGCGGTGAAGCGCTGCATGAGGCGGAAGTCGCCCCCGCCGTGCCCCCCGGTGATCGACGCGTCCCCGCTGCGGGTGTCGACGGTCTGCCACCGGCAGGTCAGGAAGTCGAAGTGCTTGAGCGTCTCCCCGTCGCCCTCGATGTAGCCCCGGGTCCCGAACGCCCGCGTCTGGCGGTGCCCCCCGGGGTGGAAGGCGGTCATCGTGAAGACGGCCGTCTGCCCGCCCGCGAACTCCAGGTTCACCACCTGGTGATCGACGACGTCGTTGTCGCAGGCGTACACGCAGCGGCCGTAGGGGCCCTCGCGGAGTGCCTGGGTGACGCTCTCGACGGTGGGGTCGGGCGTGAGGACGTTGACCGGCCAACCGGTGCTGCCGCGCTCGATCAGCCCGAGGTAGCTGCGCTTGGCGGAGTAGGGGCAGGAGGGTTCGACGGGGCAGTCCAGGCAGCGGTCGGCGGCGTTGGGGGGGCGGTTCTCGGGGCGGAAGTGGTAGAGGTTCCCGAAGGAGCTGACCCGCCGGCAGGGCGAGTCGATGAGGAAGCGGATCCAGTCGAGGTCGTGGCAGCTCTTGGCGAGGAGCATGAAGCTCGACTCGCTTTCGTTTCGCCAGTTGCCGCGGACGAAGGAGTGCGCCTGGTGCCAGAAGCCCACGGGTTCGAGGTGCTGGAGGCTCACGAGGTCCCCGATCGCCCCGCCCTGGACGAGTTCGCGGAACCTCGTGGTGTAGTCGGTGTAGCGCAGGACGTGGCAGACGGCGAAGAGCTTTCCGGCGGCCTGCACGGCGGCGATGATGCGGCGGCACTCGTCGTCGGTGGGGGCCATGGGCTTTTCGAGCAGGATGTGGTAGCCCTTCTGGGCGGCCGCGATGGCCGGGCCGGTGTGGAGGCTGTCGGGCGTGGCGATGATGACCGCGTCCGCCAGGCGCGGGCGGTCCAGCAGCTCCCGCCAGTCCGCAAAGACGTTCTCCTCCGCCATCGCGAACTGCTGGGCGAGGTTGCGGCGGTAGTGTTCGCGGGGGTCGGCGACGGCGGTGACGGTCCCGATCTCGGGGTGGTTGCGGATGAAGTCCGCGTACCCCGCCCCCCGGCTGCCCGCCCCGATGACTGCGTACGTGGGTCTGCTCATTGCTCTGCGGCCTCCTGCGGTTGACGCACCGCGTACGGGTGCAAGGAGCCTTTCTAGGGGGCGAGGGGATGCATGTCAATCGTCCTGCACGGGCGGGGGGGCCAGGAGCCCCCCCGCGCAGACGCGCGGGGTGGGCCAGGAGACCCCGGCGCGGGAGGTGCGTACAAGCGACGCCTCAAGCGCGTGCGCCGCCTCAAGCGCAAGCGACGCCTCAGGCGCGTGCGACGCCTCAGGCGCGTGCGACGCCTTAAGCGTGTGCGTTGGGGGTCTCCTGACCCCCAACGTCCTGGAAGGTCAACGAGCGTTTCCGCGATAGCGTTATGGCGGCGCTTCGGTCGCGGCGGGAACCGCCGCGATGGGGGCGCTCCAACGGCGCTGGTGCGGAGGCGTCCCTCGCCCCTCCCGGACGCCGGGGGTCAGGAGACCCCCGGCGCACGCGCGCGGGGCGGGCCAGGAGCCCCCCGGCGCGGGAGGTGCGTGCAAGCGACGCCTTAATCGCGTGCGTTGGGGGTCTCCTGACCCCCAACGTCCTGGAAGGTCAACGAGCGTTTCCGCGATAGCGTTATGGCGGCGCTTCGGTCGCGGCGGGAACCGCCGCGATGGGGGCGCTCCAACGACGCTGCCGCGGAGGCGCCCCTCACCCCTCCCAGACGCCGGGGGTCAGGAGACCCCCGGCGCAGGCATACGGGCCGTTGGATTCCAGATGGCGGGGCCTCTGGATCCCGGAGAGCGCGTCGCGGGCCTACATGCTGGGCGAGGCGCTGGGCTCGCAGATCGACTCGATCGTTTCGAAGAACTCCAGGCGGTCGTCCGAACTCTGCAGGTGCCGTGCCAGATCGGCCGTGGCGATGAAGCCCTGGAGGTGGTTCTCGTCGTCCACGACGGGAACGCGACGGACCTTGTGCTCCTTCATCACCTTCTCGACCTCGTGGACGTCGTCGTCGGGGTGGACGCACCAGACGTGGCGGGTCATGATCTCCTTGACGGGCGTGTCGAAGTCGCCGTCCTGGGCGAGGAGGCGGCAGCAGAGGTCGCGGTCGGTCACGATCCCCTCCAGCCGTCCCGCCTGGTCCAGCACGGGCAGCGCGCCGATATCCTGCTCGGCCATCTGGCGGGCGGCGAAGTCGGCGCGGGAGTCCTCGGCCAACGCGTACAGGTCGCCGCGGCTCATGATTTCGCGGGCCTTCATGGTCGGTCTCCTTCCGTTGGAAGCCTTCGGAATCGGCGGCCGATTACGTATCGGCCGTGCTCCATATCTGTATTATAGAGCCGCCGATCAGAAGTCCGGGCAGGGAGGCCCTTCGAGGTCGCCCGTGCGGCAGCGTTCGTAGTTGTGCAGGGCGAGGACGGAGAGGGTGTAGGCGAGGGTGGATTCGGCCCCCTGGTTGGCGTTCACGCCGTGAACGGTCAGCCCGTCCTGGCCCCCTCCGGTCTTGGCGTTATAGACGGGCAGGCCCAGGTCGTTCCCGCCGGTGAACCAGGCGAAGCAGCGTTCGGCCTGGCGGGCCCAGACGGGGTCGCGGGTGACGGCGGCGGCGGTGAGGCAGGCCTGGACGAGGGCCTTGGCCTCGATGGGCTGCTGGTCGAAGCGGGCCCGCTCGGGGTTTCCGCGGAGGTACCATCCCGCGTTCCCGATGATGGACAACTGCCCGTGGTCGCCCGTCTGGACGTCCAGGATCCAGCGCAGGGCGCGGAGGGCGGCGTGGATCATGTCGTCGCGGTGCAGGGCGTGCCCGCCGACCAGCAGGGCGTGGGGGAGCTTGGCGTTGCCCCAGGTGAGCCAGTCCTCCCACCAGGGCCACTCGTCCGTCGCGTGCTCCTGGAGGATGGCGAAGAGGCGTTCGGCGAGTTCGGCGCGGGCGGCCTCGGCGAGGGGGTGCGTGCCCCGGGCCCGCGCGTAGGCGTCGAAGCCCAGCAGGGCGTAGGCCCAGGGGCGGAGGTGGTGGAACTCGTTGACCGCCGGCAGGGCCCGGTCCATGAGGCGCTCGGCGAGGGTGCGGATGTCGCGGCTGGGGGCGAGGCGGATGGCCTTGCCCAGGCCCCAGATGGTGCGGGCGTGGGAGTCCTCGGACCCGACCTCCTCCAGCCAGGAGCGGTCGTACTGCATGAAGTTGCGGAAGCGGTGGGCGGCGTCATTGAAGGCGTAGTGGAGGAACGCCAGGTATCGCTGGGTGGCGATGAGCAGGCGGTCGGGGTCGGAGGCGACGGTGTCGCCCTGGGCCCAGACCTCGCGGGGCAGGGACAGGACGTTGACGGCCGCGATGAGCGCGCGGGCGTTGTCGTCGGTGCAGTACCCGTGGTGGAGGTCGGGCGTGGCGTAGGTGGCGTGCTGGAGGATGCCCGTATCGTCGGTCAGGACCAGCAGGTGCGTGAGGTTGAGCGTCGGCAGGGGGTCGATCTGCAGCGCGGGCCACGTCTTGGGAGTGGGGGGCTCGGCGCGAGGATCTCTCGATGGCGATGTTTCGTCGCGTAGGGTAGTCATCACGCTGGAATGATAAGAGGCTCGGGAGAGCATCACAAGGAATGGCGGGGATTTCGCAGGGGCCTCGCAAGGGTCCTTCTTCCGTGGCATGGGCGTCTCGCCCAGTCGTCCGGGGCCTCTTGGGGAGTGCGGCGGTCCAAGCGCGCGCGACGCCTCAAGCGCGTGCGACGCCTCACGCGCGCGCGACGCCTCAAGCGCGTGCGTTGGGGGTCTCCTGACCCCCAACGTCCCGGAACGAGCGGAACCTCTCCGCGATAGCGCTATGGCGGCGCTTCGGTCGCGGCGGCGGCCGCCGCGAAGGGAGCGCTCCAACGGCGCTGCCGCGGAACCGTCCCTCACCCCTCCCGGACGCCGGGGGTCAGGAGACCCCCGGCGCAGGCGCGCGGGGCGGGTCAGCAGACCCCCGGCGCAGGAGGTGCGCGCGTGCGACGGGGTGTGGGCGAGAGGGCCGACCTGCAGGACTCCATCTGGCAGAAGCTGGACCGGCACTACCGGTAGCTACAGGTTCGCCAGGGGCACGAAGATGTCCCACACCACGTGGGATCCCACGGCGATGGCGAACCCGCGGTAGAGGTACAGGAACCCCCAGTACACCCCCGCCAGCGTGAGGAACACGAAGCTGCCGATGTCGAACTCCAGCGATCCGCCCACGCGGGCGAACGTGAAGTGCACCGCGCTGAACGCCAGGCCGCTCACGCAGATCGCCGCCACCGAGCACGCCTCCTCGTGCAGCTCGAACACGTCCACCAGCAGCAGCAGCAGCAGCCCCACCAGGACGAGGCGGAAGAGGAACTCCTCGTAGATCCCGGCCCCCAGGGCCTTGAAGATGAACTCCGTCGCCGGGCCCGCGCTCGCGGCCCCCTCCGCCACCTGCGCCGTCACCGCCGACCGCGTCAGGTAGTCCAGCGCCACCAGCGGCAGCGTGAACGCGATGGATTCCCCCACCATGCCCGCCACCACCATCGGCCGCACCTTCCACCGCTCCCCGTGGAGGATCTGCTGGAGGAAGAGCACGAGGAGGACGAAGAGGGGCGCGAAGATCGCCGCGCCCGCCCCGAAGAGGTCGAGGAACTTCTGCAGCGTCCACGGGGCCAGCAGGCTCGTCCCGTACAGGTACGTCCCCACGTGGAACGCCAGCAGCAGCATGCCCACGAAGACGAGGGAGTAGACGGGCCTGCGCGTGGCGGCGGCGTAGGTGTCGCGGCGGCGGGCGAGAGAGGGGGGGCGACGCGCCATGGCCGTACTATGCTCCCCCGCCCGCGGGCATCAAGGTTCGTCCCTTCGCGGCAGGTCGAGCCACGGTTCCATCCCCTTCACCGTCGCCGGTCCGATCCCGCGAATGGCCTCCAGGTCCTCGGGGCGGCCGAAGGCGGGGCGGGCGGGGCTGGCGGTGCGCCAGGCGACGATATCGGCGGCCCGGACGGCGCCGATGCCCGGGAGGCGGCGGAGGGAGGCGGGGGGGGCGGTGTTGGGGTTCACACGCTCGCTGGCGGCGGTGAGGCGGTGGGGGAGGACGGGGGGGAGGTGCTGGGGGCCGCGCCGTACCGAGCGGGCCCACGCCAGGCCCAGCGCGCCGGCGGCGAGGAGGCAAAGCACCAGCAGCGCCCGCAGGTGGGGGGCGGACCAGCGGAGATCGTACGTCCGCGGGCGGGCGGTCCCCATGTCAGCTCCTGCCCTGGCCCCCGCCGGCTTTCGCCGACGACAGCAGCGACGCCCGGAAGTTTCGCAACTCCTTGTAGGCGAGCTTGGGCTCGAGGTCGTTGCGGCACAATCCGCCGTGGGGGATGACGTGGCCCTCGTAGTCGGCCAGGTCGCGCCAGCAGACGCTCTCGATGAAGGGCTTGGACAGGGCGATGCGGTAGAAGGCCTGGAGCCACTCCGCCTGGAGGCGGGGCGACCACGGGGCGTGCCACTGCCCGCCCTGCTCGACCGGGGCCTTGCCGCCCCACGCGTCCCAGGCGTCGGGGGTGACGTCCGACGGGACCCCGACGGCCGTCACGTGCACGGGCTTGCCCAGGTGGGAGAACTCGTCCAGCAGCGAGCTGACCTGCAGCAGGTCGCGGACGTGGAACCCGTCGGCGGGGACGCCCATGTAGATCTGCACCCCGAAGGCGTCGAACTTGATCCCGCTCTGGACGGCCATGTCGGCGTAGAGGAAGGGGGGGATGGTCCGCTGGTTGCGGGCGTAGTACTCCCCCCAGGGCATGTCGAGTTCGATGAGGACGGTGGCCTGGGGGACGAGCTTCTTGGTCAGCAGGCAGCTCATGCGGGTGAGTTCCATGAGCTGGTCGAAGCTGAGGTCGAAGCTGTTGTGCGAGTGGAGGCCCGAGACGACGTTCCAGACGCGGACCTGGCGCTCGTAGCGCTGGACGATGCGCTGGATGTGCTCGTAGATGAGGTCGCGGAGGGACTCGTAGTCGTGCTCCCAGAGGTACAGCCACTCGGGGAGGTTCCGCGGGTCGAAGCTTAGCAGGGGCCCGAGGTGGACGGGGCGGCGGATGCGGGCGGCGTAGTTGACGTAGGCGTCGACCTGGGTGTACTGGTGGACGCGCTCCTGGGGCTCGGTCTGCTTCCAGGGCAGGGGGATGCTCAGGAAGTCGAAGGTCTCGCGGAGCCGCTCGCGGTAGGACTCCGTCTGGGACAGCAGGTCGACGACGCACCCGAACGCCGCCGCCCGCCCGGAGGAGGACTTGCGGCGGTCCAGGAGGATCTCCGCGTGGAACAGGGCCATCTTCTCCCCCAGCGTCACGCCCACGTCCAGGACGCGGTCGGCCGAGCGGGCGCTGTCGCCCGGCGTGGGCCGCTGGAGGGCCTCGACGAAGAGGCGGCGGAGGGCCTCGTACTCGCGCATGAGGGGCTCGGCCTCGGGGAAGTCGAAGAGGCCCCACTCCTCGACCTTGTGCCCCAGGCGGGTGAGCTGGGCGCGGGCGAGTTCGATGTTGAGGTGGTACGGCTTGGCCCGCTCGGGCAGGCGGGTGGTCGCCAGCAGCAGCCGCCCGGCCGCCCCGGCCTCCCGGAGCAGGCACAGCCCGCACGCCCCGGGCACCCGCTTGATGCACGACACGCGGTTGCCGTCCGCCGCCAGGTCCGCGCGGAGCGGGACCTGCTCCTCACCGAAGACGTAGGCCCCGGTGAGGTCGATGTTCGTGGCCGGTACTCCGTTGTCGAAGACTTCGAACTGCAGCATGCTGGCCCGTTCACTGGTTCCTGCGGGACGGGGGAGCCACTCCGCACCGTCGCCTTCCGCCCATACACCGCCCGCACAGGGCGGCGCACCGCGACATCCTAACCGTCAAGACCGCCATTATAGCCATCCCCGCCCCGCCCGCAATCCGTAGTCGCGCAAGTCGTTCTTCCGCCGCAATGCCGGGGCGTCCGCCGCAACGTCCGTGGCACGGGCGTCTCGCCCCTGCCCGGTTGGCAAGTGGGGCCGGATGGCCTCGGAAACCCTCTCCATCCCATGTGGTCTCGCAGGCAAAGGCCACGGAAACGGACTTTGCGATGCCGCCGGCGCGTGCGACGCCCCAAGCGCGTGGGACGCCCCAAGCGCGTGGGACGCCTCAATCGCGTGCGATGCCTCAAGCGCGTGCGATGCCTCAATCGCGTGCGATGCCTCAAGCGCGTGCGTTGGGGGTCTCCTGACCCCCAACGTCCGGGAACGTCAACGAACGCTTCCGCGACAGCGTTATGGCGGCGCTTCGGTCGCGGCGGCCGGGTGTCCCTGAGCTTGTCGAAGGGCCGCCGCGAAGGGGGCGCTCCAACAACGCTGACGCGGAGGCGCCCCTCACCCCTCCCGGACGCCGGGGGTCAGGAGACCCCCGGCGCAAGAGGTGGGCGCGTGCATCGCCGGGTGCCGTGGTTTGCGGATCGCAGCGATCGGGTAGCCGAGGGCGGTTGCCCGCCCCCGGCCCCCTCAGATCCGGACGTGCGGGACTACCG
>JAWLCQ010000080.1:0-19713 GCA_041687095.1 Phycisphaerae bacterium
GTCCGGCTGCTACGATCGATTCCGCAACCGGGTGCTGGTCCCGATCCAGGACCCCGCGGGGCACATCGTGGCGTTCGGGGGGCGGGCGCTGGACCCGGAGGATCCGGCGAAGTACCTCAACAGTCCAGACTCCCCGCTGTTCGACAAGTCCTCGCTGCTGTTCGGGCTGAACCACTCCAAGCAGGCGATGGTGGCGAGCGGGCAGGCGGTGATCGTGGAGGGGTATCTGGATGCGCTGATGCCGCTGCAGGCGGGGGTGGGGAACGTGGCGGCGACGATGGGGACGGCGTTGACGGACCGCCACGTGCGGCTGCTGGGGCGGTACGCGAAGGAGGCGGTGCTGATCTTTGACGCGGACGCGGCGGGGATGGCGGCGGCGGAGCGGGGGCTGGAGATCTTCCTGGCCCAGCGGCTGCACGTGCGGGTGGCGGCGATCCCGTCGGGCAAGGACCCGTGCGACTACGTGCTGGCGGAGGGGCCCGAGGCGCTGCGGCGGCTGATCGACGAGGCCCCCGACGCGCTGCAGTACGTGTGGGACCGGCGGATGGCGGCGTACCGGGAGGCGGGGGGGAACCTGTCGGACCGGCGGGCGCTGATCGACGACTTTTTGCGGCTGGTGGTGTCGTCGAGCGTGTACGGGGCGATCGACGAGATTCGCCGGGGGCAGTTGGCGCAGCACATCGGGCACATGCTGAACGTTGCCCCGGGGGCGTTGGCGGAGCACATGGTGCGGCTGGGTCGGGGGGTGCGGCCGGTGGGGGGGGGCGCGGCGGAGCGGGCCGGGTCGGGGAGCGGATCGGGGGGCGGGTCGGGGGTCGGGGGGCGGCGGCGGGCGAAATTCCCGCTCGCCGAGGCCCACGTCGTGGAGGTTTTGCTCAACCGGCCGGACTTGTTTGACGAAGTGGTGGAGAGGATTGACCCGGAGGAGTTCACGGACCCGTCGCTGCGGGCGATTGCCCAGGAGATGTGGCGGCGGGGGTCGGAGGGTTCGCTGGTCATCGAGGACCTTCTGGGCAGCGAGCGGATGATTCCGCTGGGGGGGCTGCTGACGGACCTGGCGCACGCGGGGGAGGCGCGGGGCAACTTCGAGCAGACGCTGCGGGGGGCGACGGACCACCTGCTGTACTGCCGCCACCGCCGCGAGACCGAGTCCCGCAAGGCCGCCGGGCTGACGGAGGAGACGTTGCGGGAGCTGAATTTACGTTGCCGCGACGTGCGGCGATGGCCTAGAATTTCCTGATGAACTCGCCCCCTTGACGATCGTATGACTCATGGAGTAGAATCCGGGGCTCTGTACACACCGGCGATTCCCAGCCCTCTTCGGGAGCTGTCCGCATGACCGAAGCCGTGAATGAAAGCATCCGTAAACTGATTGCCAAGGGCAAGCAGCGCGGGTACGTCACGTACGAGGAGATGAACGACGATCTCCCCGACGAGGCCGTTTCCCCCGACCAGCTTGACACGCTGCTCATGACCCTCGACGAGATCGGGATCGACCTCATCGACGAGTCCGAGGCCGAGCAGCGCAAGGAGGCCTTCGACGAGGGCGGGGAGGAGGAGGACCACAGCGAGGAGGCCCCCGCCGAGGAGGCCGCCGAGGACCTGGAGGTCGAGACCAAGCGGATCGACGACCCCGTCCGCATGTACCTCACCCAGATGGGCGAGATCCCCCTGCTGACGCGGGACCAGGAGATCAACCTCGCCAAGAAGATCGAGATGACGCGGATGCACTTCCGCCGCCGCGTCCTCGAAAGCCCCTACTGCACGCAGCAGGCCTTCGATGTCCTCTCGCAGGTCCACGCGGGCGACCTGCCCTTCGACCGCACGATGAAGGTCTCCACCGCCGAGAACCTCTCGAAGGAGACCATCACCGACCGCATGCCCGAGAACCTCGCGACGGTGGTCAAGATCATCGAGCGCAACCGCCAGGAGTGGGAGCGGGCCATCGCCCCCGCCACGCCCGAGGCGGAGGTCCGCGAACTCCGCCGCGCCCTCGTCCGCCGCCGCCGCCGGGCGGCGAAGCTGCTCGAGGAGCTGTCCCTCCGCACCTCCAAGATCCAGCCCCTCATGAAGAAGCTCGAGCACCTGTCCCGCAAGATCCAGGAGCTTCAGCGGTCCATCGACTCGGCGGACACGAACGGGATCCCGCCCGAGGACGTGGAGGTCATGAAGGAGGAGGTCGCGGGCCTCATCGACCTCGTCCAGGAGGAGCCCGACCTGCTCGCCAAGCGGGTCAAGGCCATCCAGAAGGTCTTCAACGACTACGAGCACGCCAAGCGCGAGCTGTCCAGCGGGAACCTGCGGCTGGTGGTCTCCATCGCCAAGAAGTACCGCAACCGCGGGCTGTCGTTCCTGGACATCATCCAGGAGGGCAACACGGGGCTCATGCGGGCGGTGGACAAGTACGAGTACCGCCGCGGCTATAAGTTCTCCACCTACGCCACCTGGTGGATCCGCCAGGCCATCACCCGCGCCATCGCCGATCACGCCCGCACCATCCGCATCCCGGTGCACATGATCGAGACGATGAGCAAGCTGCGGAACATCTCCAAGCAGCTCGTCCAGCAGCTCGGGCGCGAGCCCACGATCGAGGAGATCGCCGACCAGGCCGGGATGAGCGTCTCCGAGACGCGGCGGGTGCTGAAGATCTCCCGCCACCCCATCAGCCTCGACCGCCCCGTGGGCGAGAGCGAGGACAGCTACTTCGGGGACTTCATCGAGGACGAGACCGCCGAGAACCCCGTCGAGTCGGCCGGGACGGAGATGCTCAAGGACCGCATCGAGGAGGTGCTCAAGACCCTCACGTACCGCGAGCGCGAGATCATCAAGCTCCGCTACGGGATCGGGGACGGGTACACCTACACCCTCGAGGAGGTCGGGCGGATCTTCAAGGTCACCCGCGAGCGCGTCCGCCAGGTCGAGGCCAAGGCCATCCGCAAGCTCCAGCACCCCGTCCGCGCCCGCAAGCTCGAGGGCTTCCTCGACCAGCGGCGGACGGCGATGGAGCGGTAGGGCCGGGCGTGAGCGCACAGCCGGCAGGACTGGAGGGAGTGGTACGGACGCCCTCTACAGGTGCCTGCGGATGTCCATCGCTCCATGGAAGACCCCGAGGATGATCACGGTGTCTTCCCTGGAGCTGAAGAGATAGGCGATGCGGTAGGGCCCGTAGAGAAGGACACGGACGTCTCCGTTGGCCTGGCGCCGGTAGAGATGCCCGATTGCGGGGAACTCCGCAAGACGCTGGACCTTCTGGTAGATCCCCGAGACCACGTCGGATGCAGCCTGGGGGCTGTCCTGCCCGATGTACTCGAAGATCCGCTCCAGCCAATCCGATGCGGTTTCGGTCCACCTTATCTGCGCCATTGCTGGATCCGACGGCCCATTTCCTCGTTGGAGATACTGCGCCCTTCCTCCGCGTCCTTCAGCCCTTCCTCGACCACCGCACGGAAGGCCAGTTCGCGCAGGATCTCCTCATAGGTCGCATCGTCAGGCTGCGCTTCGATCACTGCTTTCATCTGCTCTTTGGCCGTCATGGTTGATTCCTGGAGGCGCGTTGGGAAGTCCGCAGCTTCCTCTCCTTCATTCTAAGGCGCCCTGCCTTCAGGGGCAATGTGAACCTCCCCAAGGCGGCCCCATCCACGGCAGGGCGGGAAGCACCCCCTCGTCGCCGGGCGGGTCGGAGAATTCCGGGTTTTCCCGCTCGCCATTTAAGCCCCCCGGTTGGAACGCCGATCCTTTCCAATACCTTCACGGTGTCGGAGGGTCTGCCGGACCTGTAGTCCCCGAGGTCCGGCGGAACAACCCAACGGAGGCAACCTGCCGTGCCCGAGAACCTCGCACCCATTCTGGTCGTGGACGATGACCCTCGCATCTGCGAGATGATCGACACCTACCTCACCCCCCGCGGGCTGCCGTGCACGTGCGTGGGCTCGGGGCCCGAGGCCCTGACGCTGCTGGAGCAGGGGGAGTACCCGCTGCTGATCAGCGACGTCTCCATGCCCGCCCTCAGCGGGCTGGAACTGCTGCAGCACGTCCGCGCCCACCGCCCGCAGTGCCGCGTGATCCTCACCAGCGGGCTGCAGTGCGCCCAGTCCCTCGCCGAGGCCCTGCTCCTGGGGGCCTACGACTTCATCCTCAAGCCCTTCGACCTCGACCAGGTGGAGCGGTCGGTGCGGCAGGCCCTGTCGGACCGGGGCCCGGGGCAGTACCTCTCCCTCCGCGCCGCCCGCGCCATGCTCTGCGAGCCCCATCTCCGCCAGGTGTCCCTCGAGAGCATCCGCGCCCTCGTCCACGCCGTCGAGGCCAAGGACCCCTACACCCGCAAGCACAGCGAGCACGTCGCCCGCTACTCCATCGAACTCGCCCGGCACCTGCAGGTGTCCGACGACATCTTCGAGTCCATCCGCACCGCCGCCCTGCTGCACGACTGCGGCAAGATCGGGATTCCCGACAACATCCTGACCAAGCCCGGGGCGCTGACGGACGAGGAGTTCGCCCACATCCGCCGCCACCCCGCGATCGGGTTCGACATCCTGGCGAAGATCTCGCT
The DNA here is from genome assembly GCA_041687095.1 of Phycisphaerae bacterium. Classification (GTDB taxonomy): domain Bacteria; phylum Planctomycetota; class Phycisphaerae; order SM23-33; family SM23-33; genus JAWLCQ01. Next base: position 4,550 of record JAWLCQ010000080.1, read on the forward strand.
GTTCCAGACGGAGGCGACGCTCGTCCGCGCCCACCACGAGCGGTGGGACGGGAAGGGCTACCCCGACGGGCTGCGGGGCGACGACATCCCCTTCGGGGCCCGCGTGATCCACCTCGCCGACTGCATCGACGCCATGCTCATGCGCCGCACCTACAAGGAACCCTACCCCCTGGAACGCGTGCTGCAGGAACTCGACGCCGGGGCGGGCTCCCAGTTCGACCCCCGCCTCGCCCGCGCCGCCATCGACTGGTGCAGCGAGTACTCCCACGCCCTCATCCGCTGGCAGGCGGCGGCGTAGTCGCGCAGTCCGCGCTTGACAGGAGGGGGGCGGGAAAGGGAAAGTAGGGGTTTACCCCTTCGCCCCCCCCGGAGCCGTGCATGGCGAGACCGCAGCGGACGAAACTGAAACCGAACTTCGCGATCGCGTTGTTCCTGGCCTGGCTGGTGCCGGGGGCCGGGCACGTCTATGCCGGACGCGTCCGCCGGGGCCTCATCCTCTTCGTCACCCTCACCGCCACCTTCTGGTCCGGAATGGCCCTGGGGGGCGTGATGACCGCGGACCCCGTCAACGAACGCTGGTGGTTCATCGCCGAGGGCTTCACGGGCGTGAACGGTTTGGTGGCGTGGCAGCGGCACAAGGCGCTCACGGCCGACTTCGAGGTCTGGCTGGTGCGGCAGGAGGCCTTCATCCGCGAGGCCCGCCAACTGCCCGTCCGCGCCCAGTGGGAACTCCGCCAGGCCTACTTCGACCAGTACCTCGCCGAACGCCAACTCGCCCTGGTGGCCCCCGTCGACGTCGTCGCCCGCGCCTACGCCGGGGTCGCCGGCATGCTCAACCTGCTGTGCATGTTCGACGTCCTGATGCTGTGCCTCATGGGCCGCGCCGCCGAACCGCCCCCGCCCGCCGCCCCGCAGCCCGAGGTGCGCCCATGATCGCGTGGATCCCCTTCCAGACCCCCCTGGCCCTGCCCGGAGGCTGGGTGCTGTGGCTCATCCTGCCCCTGAGCCTCTCCGTCACCATCGTCTACAAGACCCTCCGCGCCGAGCACGCCTCCCGCATCCCGCGCGACGTCGCCTTCGCCATGGCCTCCGTCCTGCTGGGCCTGACGGCCTTGGGGGCCGGCCTGTGGGCCCTCATCCGCTTCTGGCCCTGACGCACGGGGAGAGCCCCCGCCCCTCTCCCGCGGGGGACCAGATGTCGCGCAGCAACAGAGGAGGGGGCGTGGGGAGATCAGGGGGTCTGGGAACTCGTTCTTCAGCCGGTGTGCGGTTCGCCCCATGGGGCAGGGCTTTCTTCGCTGCCTCGCGGGGGAACCATCCGCCCCCGAACGACGGCGCCCGCTGTCCCGGAACGCAGCACCCCCTCGCCGCCCTTTTCCGCTTCCGCGCGAACGAACAGGCTACAATGATCGTTAGAAGGGTTGTGGGACGCCAAAGAGTGCATCCCGCCTCAAGGAAAGAGGATGCGGAATGATTGAACTGCACCACAACCGCATACTGCTCGACGTGGAAACCCAACGCGATTTCTTTGCGCCCGGGGGGGCCTGCTACACCTCCGCCGCCAGCGAAATCGCCAAGCGGATCTACAAGCTGCTCGACTGGGCGAAGCGGGAGCAGGTTCCGGTCATCAGTACGCTGCTGCGGGTCCGCCCGCACGAGAAGGGCCCCCTGTGCGAGCCCCCGCACTGCGTCGACGGGACCGACGGGGAGCAGAAGCTCTCCCGCACCGTCCTGCCGCGACGGATCAACCTGGGCCTGCGGAACTCCACCGATCTGCCCGACGACCTGTTCGAGCACTACCAGCAGGTCATCTTCGAGAAACGCACCACCGACCTGTTCGACCACGCGCGGGCCGAGCGGCTGATCACCGAGCTGCCGCCCACCACGTTCGTCATCTGCGGGGCCGGGGTCGCCCACGGGATCGCCGAGGCGACGGTGGGGCTGCGGTCGCGGGGGTTCGGCGTGATCATCGCCGGCGACGCCGTCCTCGACCTGGGCCACCCCCTCGCCGAGATGGCCCACCGGCGGATGGAGGCCAAGGGCGCCATCTTCGTCCCCACGGCCGAGATCATCGCCCCCTCCCGCCCGAGAAAGACCGTGCCCCTGCGGACGGGAAGGCCCAGCCAGGCGCGGCAGCGCTGACGGCCCGGCCCCCCCCGGGACGGGAGCCCGAAGACGGAACGGGTTCCGCGGTTCGGCGGTGGGGGTGCTGCTCCCGATGCGATAGCGGACGGGCCTTTCCGCCTGGGCCTTGCCCGGGGGTTCCCTTTTTGATATTCCAGTGCCATGACCACGGAAGGCAATGCCCCCTGGACGGTTCTGCGTCTGCTGGAGTGGACGAAGGACTACTTCACCCGGTCCCAAGTGGACGGCCCCCGCCTCTGCGCGGAGGTCCTCCTGGCGCACGTGCTGAGCTGCAAGCGGATCGAGCTGTACGCCCGCTACGACTACGTGCCCCCCGAGGCGCAGCTCGCCCAGTACCGCGACCTCGTCCGCCGGGCGGGGAGGCATGAGCCCGTCGCCTACCTCGTCGGGGAGAAGGAGTTCTACTCCCTCCGCTTCAAGGTGACGCCCGACGTGCTCATCCCCCGCCCCGAGACCGAGGTCCTCGTCGAGCAGGCCCTCGCCCACCTCAAGACCCTCGGCCGCGGGGGGACGCTGTGGGACATCTGCACCGGCAGCGGGTGCATCGCCATCGCCGCCGCCAAGCAACGGGACGACCTGCGGGCGCTGGGGACGGATGTCTCCGCCCCGGCCATCGGCGTCGCCCGCGCCAACGCCGCCGCCCACGCGCTGGAGGATCGCGTCCGCTTCGAGGTCTCCGACCTCGTCACGCTGCCCGAGTCGTGCGCGGACCTTACCCCCTTCGATGTCATCACGTCCAATCCCCCCTACGTGGGCGACAACGAACCCATCGGCGAGTCCGTCAAGCACGAGCCGGACCTCGCCCTCCGCGGGGGCCCCGAGGGGCTGGACAAGATCACGCCCCTCCTCGAAGACGCCGTCGGGTTCCTCCGCCCGGGGGGGCTGCTGGTGATGGAGTTCGGATACCTGCAGGCCGACGACGTCTACGACCTCGTCGGGGAGATCGACGGCTATGCCGCGCCGAAGATCCTCCGCGACCACCAGAACATCGACCGCGTCCTGGTGGTCCACCGCAAGGACTGATACGCATCCCAGGTAATTCTCGGGCAGCGTCGGTCTGACGTGGTTGCTCCGCTGCGCTCCGCAAACCACGGCACCCACCCGAGAATTAAGTGGAACGCGTATGAGCCTCCCCGCGCCCGCGCGAGAAATCGTCGAAAAGGGCTTCACAAGTCCCCGGCGACCGCGATATACTGCTCGTCTGACCCACGGGGCCGTAGCTCAGTTGGGAGAGCGCTAGAATCGCACTCTAGAGGTCAAGGGTTCAACTCCCTTCGGCTCCATGCGACCCGCGAAGGCAACCGCCGACGCGGGTCGTTTTCATTGGGGGGGGCGGAGTACAATGGTCGCCATGGCCGAGGAACGGGACAGCGCGGAGCGACGACCGGCGGGGCGGGCCCTGCGGGTCCGTCGCGGGGAGGACTTCAGCCGCCTGTTCGATCGGGGCCGGCGGGCCGCGGACCGGCGGATGACGCTGCTGGGCGGACCGGCCGACGATGGCTGGGAGGGTCCGGCGCGGCTGGGGGTGGCGGTATCGCGGCGGTGCGGGGGGGCGGTGCAGCGGAACCGCCTCAAACGCCTCTGCCGCGAGGCCTTCCGCATTGTCCGCCCCGAACTGCCCCGCGGGTGGGACTTCATCCTCCTGCCCCGCCCCGACAAGGGCCTCTCCCTCCCGCGCCTCCAGCAGTCCATCCTCGCCCTGGCGAAGAAGCTCGTCGAGCAGGGCCCGGCCCCGGGGGAGGGCAACGCGTGAGCCGACCCGCCTGGCATTCAAGGGCAGACGATGTCCTGCCACCCAGTGCCTGGTCCCAGGTCCCCAGTGCGTTTCTTTATCCGCGTTCATCTGCGTTCATCCCCGCTCATTCCCGGATTCGATCAGGACCGCACACTTTCGGTGTGGATGGGGAGGGCAACGCGTGAGCGGACTGCGGAGAGCGGCGGTGGGGGGGCTGGTGGGCCTGGTGCGGGCGTACCAGGTGCTGCTGGGGCCGCTGCTGGGGGGGCGCTGCCGGTTCGTGCCCTCGTGCAGCGAGTACTTCATCACCGCCGTCCGCCGCAAAGGGCCCGTCGTGGGAACGCTCAAGGGCCTGTGGCGGATCCTTCGCTGCAACCCCTTCTGCCACGGGGGCTATGATCCGGTCGATTCCGAACCGACGGATCGGGAGCAGGGGGCTCATCGTTAGAATGGTGTGGGAAACCCGTGGCGAGCCCCGCCCGCCGTGCGGGACGGTCCGTCCGGGAATGCAGCGCCGGGGGCCGCGGGCTTCGCGAACCCAGCGCTCCCCGGCGAGCGAAGACAGGTCAGGAAGACAATCATGTCCGAACTCCATAAAGCCATGCTCTGGTCCCCCGACGAGGAGCAGCGGGTGCGCTGCGAACTCTGCGGGCACCGGTGCGTGATCGCCAAGTCCCGCTACGGCGTGTGCCGCGTCCGCGAGAACGTCGAGGGCGTCCTCCGCACGCACAGCTACGGCTCGGTGGTGGCGGTCAACGTCGATCCCATCGAGAAGAAGCCCCTGTTCCACTTCCTGCCCGGGACGAAGTCGCTGTCCATCGCGGCCGCGGGGTGCAACTTCCAGTGCGAGTTCTGCCAGAACTGGCAGATCTCGCAGCTCCCGCAGACCCGCGGGGGCGGAGCGAAGGGGGAGGCGGTCTCGCCCGAGCAGATCGTGTCGGCCGCCCTGGCCCACGACTGCAAGTCCATCAGCTACACGTATACCGAACCGACGGTCTTCTTCGAACTCGCCTACGACACGGGCAAGCTCGCGCACGAGCGGGGGCTGAAGAACTGCTTCGTGTCCAACGGGTACCTCACGCCGCTGGCCGTCGAGACCATCGCCCCGTACCTGGACGCGATCAACGTGGACCTCAAGGCGTTCCGGGACGAGACGTACCGCCGGGTCATGAAGGCCCGCCTCGAACCGGTGCTCACCTGCCTGCGGGCGATCGTGAAGCAGGGGATCTGGCTGGAGGTGACGACGCTGGTGGTCCCGGGGATGAACGACTCCCCCGAGGAGCTGCGGGACATCGCGCGGTTCATCTCGGGGGAGCTGGGCCCGCACGTGCCGTGGCACGTTTCGCGGTTCCACGGGGACTACCACATGACGGACACGCCCGCCACGCCCACCGAGACGCTGCGGATGGCGTGCGACATCGGCCGCCGCGAGGGCCTGCGGTTCGTGTACAGCGGGAACGTGACGGGCCTGTGCGACGAGAGCACGTACTGCCCGAGCTGCGAGGAGATGCTGGTGGACCGCTACGGGTTCTCCGTCCGCGAGGTCAGGCTCCAGGACGGGGCGTGCCCGAACTGCGGGGAGGGGATTGAGGGCATTTGGGCATAGCGCGCGAAGAGACAAGCCAGGCCCCGATCTCAATTCCGGGCCTGGCTTGCCTCTTGCGGCGGCGGCACACAGGGCGGACGCCAGGACGAGGAAAGGTTCCCGTCCCGCCGCCGCGAGTCCCCGATGCAGTGTCCGCGTTACTTCTTCTTGCGGCGATTGCGGCGCTCGCGGCGCTTCTTGCTGCCGACCTTGCGGCGGCGACGGGATTTAGCCATGGATCTTCCTCATTCCGTATCAAAAGTTTGCTGGATACCGAGTCGCTTATGATACCGCGCAGGGGAGCGGATGTCACGCGCGAGTCGCGATTTTCGCCTACTCGTCTTCGCGCACGGGGAGGGTGATGACGAACCGCGTCCCTCGCCCGGGCTCGCTCTCGACGTCGATCGTCCCGCCCATCTCCCCGACGAGGCCCTGGACCACCGACAGGCCCAAGCCGACATTCGCCCGGTCGCCCCCGGCGTGGAGGCCCTTGGTGGTGAAGAAGGGCTCGAAGATCAGGGGCAGGTTCCGCGGGGCGATGCCCGCCCCCGTATCGCCCACCGTGAGGCGGACGCCCTGCTCGTCGGGGGCCAGGAAGACCGACAGCGTGCCCCCGTCGGGCATGGCGTCCTCGGCGTTGCTCAGCAGGTTCGCCAGCACCTGGCGCATGCGGTGGGCGTCCACGGGAACCACCGGGGTGGGGCGCAGGTCCAGGTCCAGCAGGATCCCCTTGTCCGACAGCGGCTGCTCGTGGAGGTGCAGGAACGTCAGGAGGATCTCGGTGAGGTCGGCGTAGTCGCCCCCCCGGCCGTCCTGGGCGGCGAAGCTGAGCAGGGACTGCGTGATGCGGGCGGCGCGGGTGGTGGCTTCGGCGGTCATCTGCAGGGCCCGCCGCATGGCCGTGGCGTCCCCGCTGGTGAGGGCGAAGTCCACGAACGTCGCCACTCCCCCGAAGATGTTGTTGAAGTGGTGCGCCACCCCGGCCGCCAGCGTGCCCAGCGAGGCGCTCTTCTGGGCCCGCGCGAGGCGGTCGGCGATGCGGTGCTGCTGGGTCTCGTCGATGAGGTAGGCGGCCACGCCCGTCTGCCCCCCGTCGAGCGGGAGGGCGGAGAGGATGACGAGCAGGTGGCGCTGCGTGCCCTCGGGGGTGGGCAGGGCGAACTCGAACTGCGCCCCTTCCCCGCGGTCGCGGGCGCGGCGGAGGATGCGGTCGAAGAGGCCGCGCCGGGACTCGGGGGCGATCTCCGTCAGGGCCCGGCCCCGAAGGTCCGCGTCGCTCGCGCCCAGGATCTCGCAGGCGGGGCGGTTGAGGCAGACGATGCGGAAGTCGGCGTCGGCGGCGAGTTGGGCGACGCTGGCGTGCTCGAACAGCCGCCGGTAGAGGTCCGCGGGCGTTGGGGTGATGGGGTCGTGGGGGGTCATGGCTGCCTGGGGGGCTCCGGGAGGGGGGGGGCGTCGGGCAGGGTGTGGGCTTCGACGACCTCGCGCAGGGCCATCTTCTCCACCGTCGGGATCAGCACGAGGGCGGTCTCGTAGGGCACGCCCTCCTTGTTCCGCAGCAGGAAGTGCTTGCCCACGCTGTCGGGGGCGTCGGCGTTCATGCCGGGCCCCAGAACGATCAGGTCCCCGCTGGCGGCGCGGACGCGGAACGTCAGGGCGTCGAAGGTGTGCATCTGTGAAGCGTTGACCAGCGTGTAGATGCCGTTTCGCTTCACGTACCGCGGGCGGAGGCGGGCGGAGCGGAGCTGCGGGACCGCCGTGAGGACGACCGTGTCGTGGCGGTCGTTGAGCGTGCACAGCAGCGACAGCAGGTTGTCCCCGGGGGGGAAGTCCGCCCCGCTGAGGGTGCGGTCGGGGTGGCGGGTGAAGATGGTCTGGGCGTCCTGATGGGGCTTGAGGACGATCTGGACGGGTTCCCCGGGGACGACCCAGATGAGCTGCTCGGCAACGGGTTGGCCGGTGATCTCCTCGAGCACCCGCACCACGTCGGGCCACGCCCGCTTCTCCGCCACCCCCACGCGCAGGCCGTTGCTCCTCAGCGTCTCGGTGTGGGAGAGGTTCACGGGCTCCTCGTTGAGGTAGCTCCAGAGCTGCTCGGACTGGCTGATGGTTCCGAGGGGGACCTCGACGGTCACGGTCTGCAAGCGGATGAGGTAGCGGAACTCCGTGGGCGCCGCCGCCGAGTCGACGGGGGGGGCGTGGCCCCGCGGACCGGCCGCGGGGGGGAGCGATGGGGGCGTTCGATCCGCGCCCTCGCCGCCCGCGGGCGCGCAGCCCACGGTCAGCGCGGCCGCCAGAACCGCCGCCCCGAGTACAGTGACCTTCATCATGGCCATGTCCGCCATGCTAGCCCTTTGCACGGACCGCTGTCAATCCGGGCGGTCGATGGTTCCGGCAGGGACTGGACGTTGGTGGAGGAATGCCTATACTTGGACGATCTTTAGAACATGAGGCCTTCGGGCGGCGCGGCCGCCGGGCATCGGGAGAACGTTATGCGACATGCTGTCATCCTCGCCGGGGGGTCGGGCAAGCGCCTGTGGCCCATGAGCCGCAAGAGCCGGCCCAAGCAACTCCTGCCCATCGTGGGCGGCAAGAGCCTGCTGGAACTCGCCGTCGACCGCCTCCGCGGGACCTTCCCCCCGGAGAACATCTGCGTCGTCACCAACGCCGAGTACGCCGGGGAGGTCGCCAAGGCCCTGCCCGACCTGCCGCGAGACAACATCATCGGGGAGCCCGAGGGCCGCGACACCGCCGCCGCCATCGCCCTCGCCGCGCAGATCCTCCACGGCCGCAGCCCCGACGCCACCATGGCCGTCTTCACCGCCGACCACGTCATCCGCCCCGTCGAGCGGTTCGCCGAGGCCGTCCAGACCGCCTGCGAAGTCGCCGAGGGCGATCCGAAGGCGCTGGTGACGTTCGGCATCCGCCCGACGTGGCCGCACACCGGGCTGGGCTACGTGCACTGCGGGCAGAAGCTCGACGACGCCTACCGCGTGATCGGGTTCCGCGAGAAGCCCTCCCGCGCCGACGCCCGCCGCTACGTGGACAGCGGGGAGTACTTCTGGAACAGCGGCATGTTCGTCTGGAAGGTCGCCGCCATCCGCTCCGCCCTCCAGCAGCACCTCCCCGAGACGATGGCCAAGCTCGCCGCCATCCCCGACGCCGCCTCCCGCAACAAGGACCTCACCGCCATCCTCCGCGAGGTCTACCCCTCGCTGCAGAAGATCTCCATCGACTTCGCCGTCATGGAGAAGGCCGCCACCGTCAAGATGGTCGAGCTGCCCTGCGAGTGGTTCGACGTCGGCAGTTGGCCGGCCCTGGAGACGGTGAGTGAGCAGGACGAGGGCGGCAACGTCGTCCTCGCCGACACCGCCATCGTCATCAACGGGCTGCGGAACATCCTCGTCAGCGAGGACCCCGGGCACCTGCTGACGGTCCTGGGCGTGGACGACTGCATCATCGTCCACACCCCCGACGCCACGCTCGTCTGCAGCACCTCCGACGCCCAGCAGCTCAAGGAACTCGTCGAACTCATCGGGCAGAAGTACGGCGGGAAGTACCTGTAGGATTTCGGATTTGGGATTTCGGATTGCGGATTCGCGTGGGCGACGAGCAACGTCCTCTCGTGAAGGAAGAACCAATGACGTAAGGACATGGTGACGAATGGTGGAGTGGACGTCCCGGCAAGGCCCGGAACTCAACGAAAGCCTCCCGCGAGCATTTGCCCTTCGTCATTACTTCATCGGTCATTGGACCCACGTCCACCCGCGTGTGGGACTTCGGTAGAACACCCACGCAAATCCGAAATCCGAAATCTGGAATCCGAAATCCCAGACCCATGCGTTACCTGGCCATTGATCACGGCACCCGCCGCATCGGGGTGGCGATCGGGTCCACCGAGGACCGCATCGCCGCCCCCGTGTCCGTCGTGCCCGCCCTCCCCGAGGACGCCGCCCTCGCCCGCCTCGCCGCCCTCACCGCGGAGTACGGGGCGGGGGAACTCGTCGTGGGCCTGCCGCTGAACATGGACGACACCGAGGGCCCCCAGGCCCTCGCCGCCCGCGCCTTCGCCGCCCGCCTCGCCGCCGCCACGAACGTCCCCGTCGTGCTCTGGGACGAGCGGCTGAGTTCCTTCTCCGCCGACCAAGCCCTCGCCGGGCAGTACACCCGCAAGCAGAAGAAGGCCCGCCAGGACGCCGTCGCCGCCGCCGCCATCCTCCAGGACTTCCTCCTCGCCCCCGACGACGCCCGCAACGCCGCCGAACGCGTCGAGGCGCGGTGACGCCGGGAAGGGCCCCCGCGTGATACCATGATGCCATGGACTTCTACGACGACATCGCCGCCCACTACGACGAGATGACCTGCGCCGCCGAACGCGCCGCCGCCCTCCGCGACTTCCTCCGCCACCTCGCCGAACGCTACGACCTCGCCTCCGTCCTCGACGTCGCCTGCGGGACCGGGGCGGCCGCGGTGGCCCTGGCGGAGATGGGGGTGCGGGCGGTCGGGATGGACCTGTCGGACGGAATGCTGGAGCACGCGCGGCGGCGGTCGCGAGAGGCGCAGGTGGACGTCACCTGGATCCACGCCCCCATGCAGGTCGCCGCCCGCCACGCCCACGGCCCCTTCGATGCGGTCCTGTGCCTGGGCAACTCCATCCCGCACCTGCTCACCGACGCCGACCTCGCGTCCGCCATCGGCGGCTTTGCCCGGCTGATCGGCCCCGAGGGCGTGGTGGCCATCCACCTGCTGAACTACGTTCGCATCCTCGGGAGGCGGGAGCGGATCGTGAGCATCGACCGCCGCGGGGAGCACGAGTTCATCCGCTTCTACGACTTCCCCGAAGGCGAGGGGCTGATCCGCTTCAACCTCCTCGAGGTCCGCTGGGCCGGGCGGGAGGCGGAGCACACGCTGCACAGCACCACGCTGCGCCCCTACACCTGGGCCGCCCTCCGCGAGGCGATGCGGGAAGGGGGGCTGTCCCACGTCGAAATCTTCGCCGACCGCACCTTCGCCCCCTTCGACGAATCCGCCTCCGACGCCGTCCTCCTCGTCGGGCGGACGTGAGGGTCCGCATCTGTGAGCAACCTTCTCCTCTTTCAGAAAAGGTAACCGCTCTGGGCCCGGGGCCTTGGTGTGGGTGCCACCCTCAAGCCGCATGCTGTTCGCGGCTTGGGGGTGTTGGGCTCGCCACGCCGCAGCACCCCCAAGCGGCAAACAACGCCGCTTGAGGGTGGCACCCCATGAACGGGTATCAGAAGAGAAGGTCGCTCACACGCAACTTCGGCCTGCGGCAGCGTCTTGCATGCGTTGGCGGAGAAGTCTAAAATGCGGATCACCGCGGGCGGGGCTCGCCCTGGCGGAGGATGCGCGTTCATGATCGTTGATTGCCGCACGCATATTTGGAATACCGTAGAGCAGCTCGGGACCGGTGCGCCCGAGTACCTTGCCCGTCAGGGCGGGGAGGGCGAGTTGTCGGCCGCCCCGGCCGATCATGAGGCGGCGGCGCGGTGCGTGGACAAGACGCTCGTCTTCGCCTATCGCTCGCAGGCCCTCAACGCCTGCGTCCCCAACGACCTCGTCGCCCGCTACGTCGCCGGGCACCCCGAGCGGATGATCGGGGTGGCGGCGGTGGACCCGACCGAGGACGGGGCCCTCGACGAGGCCACCGAACTCCTCGACCGCCGCGAGTTCCGCGGCCTGGCCATCAGCCCCGTGGGGCAGTTGTTCCACCCCGCCGACTCGCGGGCGATCCGCCTGTACGAACTCGCCGCCCGCCGCGGGGCCCCCGTGTTCTTCGAGCAGGGCACGCACTTTCCCACCCAGGGGCGGATGGAGTACGGGCGGCCGCTGCTGATCGACGAGATCGCCTCGGAGTACCCCGAGCTGACGCTGGTCCTCGGATCGCTGGGCCACCCCTGGGTCGAGGAGGGGATCGCGCTGGTGGGCAAGCACCCGCGGGTCTTCGCCGACATCGCCGGGCTCATCCGCCGCCCCTGGCAGGCGTACAACGCCCTGGTGTTGGCGCACCAGTTCAACGTGACGGACAAGGTGCTCTTCGGGAGCGACTTCCCGTTCGGATCGGCCGCCGAGGCCATCGAGAGCGTCTACCGCATGCACGAGATGACGCAGGGGACGAACCTGCCCACGGTCCCGCGCGAGGCGCTGCGATCGATCATCGAACGCAACGCGCTGGAAGCGCTGGGCATCGCCCTGCCGAATGAGATCGTCCCCGACAGCGAGACCGAAGACGACGACGTGACGCCGTAGTGTTCCGCAACATCCCCGGCCCGGCGAGCGGGCCCGGAGAAGGAGTTCGCCATGAAGCATTGCCTCTGTGCCGCCCTGATGTTCGCCCTGGCGTTTTCCCTCAGCGCCTGCCGTGACGACAGCGTCAACCAGCCCCCCCCGACCGCCTTCGACCAGTCCGTCGAGGGCCCCCCGGCCGTCACCGTCATGGCGCCCAACCCGCGCCTGGTCGAGGACCAGTCCCGCGTGCGGCCGCTCGTGTCCGCCGCCTCCGCCGGCGGCGCCGAAGCCAACGCCGTTCCCCCCGCCCCCGTCGGGCCCCCCGAGGCTGTCCGCACCGTCCTCGGGGCCGCCCTGGAGGCCGCCGAGAGCACCAACCCCGACGCGATGTACGGCCTCTTCGCCACCCCCGACGCCACCCTCCTGCGGGCCGCCGCCGCCTACAAGGACTTCGACGCCACCAAGAACTCCCTCGTCGCCCAGCTCGCCACCCTCGGGGTGGACCTGTCGGGCGAGGTGGGCAGCCGCCTGGGCGTGACGGCCGCCCCGCCCGAGCCCCTCTGGCATCCCATGGAGGAGTTCGTTGACCTCAACGTCGGGGAGATGGAGTTCAAGCAGGCAGGGGAGGCCTGGCAGTTCACGGCCGGGCGGAACCTCTACGCCGTCCAGACCGACGGGCAGGCGAAGCTCAAGATCGCCCTGCCGGACCCCGCCACGCTGGCGGCGCAGGCGCAGGGGGCGGCGGTGATCCTGACGGTCCAGCAGATCTTCGGGGAGTTCGAGAACGGCAAGCTGACGGCCGACAACGCCACCGACCGCATCAACACCGTCTACAACGAGACGACGGAGCAGCTCCAGGGCGTGGGACTGGGGTCGTAGCGAACCGCCCGGTTCGTGCGATTCTTCCCGACCCATCCAGCGCTCCATGACCAGCCCGGCGGAGACCGGGGGCGAGCCCCGCCCCGACGTCTCCGCCGGGCTTGTCGTTTGCGGGGGAGCTGGGGACCCAGGCGCCGGGGGACGCGCGCGGGAGGGCTCGGCCTGCCTCCCCGCACGCAACAATCCGCAATCCGCCATTCTCAATCCGCAATTCCCCCGGGGGTCCTATGGTATAAAGGGAGGGTCGGCGCCGCGTTTTGCACGTCCCGCGGCGGGTTAGCTGAAAAGTGAGGAAGTCCGTACCGTGAGTGCGCCTGTGCCCGAGATCTCGACCGAGCCCTCCGCTCCCCTGCGGGTGCGGACGGTGAATGAGCTGCGCTACTACCTGATGGTGACGGGGTGCCCGCAGTGCGGCAAGGGCCCGCTGCAACTCGCCCACGCGCCCCCGCGGTGCGAGCGGTTCACGCGGTACGCCCTGCCCGTGCGCTGCCGGGCCTGCGAGGCCCAGCGCGAGGTCGAGTTCATCTGCGAGTTCGAGCTGCCCGAGAGCGGGGCGGGGTCGGAGACCGTGAACCCCAAGCCCGCCCCGTCGGCGGTGATCGACCTGGCGGGGTGGTTGAGCCTGTTCTACCTGCTCGCCGAGTCCGCCAGCCAGGCCCCCGATGCGGTGGCGGCGAGGCGGGAGGGGTATCGGGCCGGGCTCTGCCTCGCCGAGGCCCTGAAGTTCTACGGCGACGACGAGTTGCCCCCGGAGACGGCGTTCTACGCGGAGCGGTCGGCGGCGGCGTTCCACGAGCACCCGGAGGGCTTTGCGAAGGAGCGGCTGCTGCGGATGCATGCCAAGCTGCCCTCCCTGGACGTGATGCGCCGCAACATCGAGCGGGACGTGCTCGCCCCGCGGCCCCGGTGGTGGCAGTTCTGGCGGAGGTCATCGTGAGTGCAGTACCGCAGGCGGTTCGGGCGTATTTGGAGGCGAATCGGCAGAGGCACCTGGAGGCGCTGAAGGCGCTGCTGCGGATCCCGTCCATCGCGAACGTCAACGACGGGGCCTGCGAGCGCGCCGCCCAGTGGTGCCGCGACCACCTCGCCGCCATCGGGTTCGCCGCCGAGGTCGTCCAGGCCGGCGGAAAGCCCAACGTCATCGCCGAACGCATCGTCGATCCCACCCGGCCCACCGTGCTGGTCTACGGGCACTACGACGTTCAGCCGCCCGACCCGCTGGGCCCGTGGCGGTCCGATCCGTTCGAGCCCACCGTCCGCGACGGCCGCCTCTACGCTCGCGGGGCCAACGACGACAAGGGCCAGCTCATGGCCCAGCTCTGCGCGCTGGAGGCGTGGATCGCCGCCGCCGGGGAGCTGCCCTGCAACGTCAAGGTCTTCGTCGAGGGCGAGGAGGAGATCGGCTCCCCGCACATCGAGCCCTTCCTCGCCGCCCACGCCCACCGCCTGTCGGCCGACACGGTCGTCATCAGCGACTCGGAGTTCTTCGCCCCCGGGGTGCCCAGCATCACCTACGCCCTGCGCGGGCTGGCGTACTTCGAGATCACCCTCCACGGCCCCGCGGCCGACATCCACAGCGGGATCCACGGCGGGGCGGTGCGCAACCCCGTCAACGCCCTCGCGAGGCTGGTGGCGGGCATGCACGACGACACCGGCCGCGTGATGATCCCCGGGTTCTACGACGACGTGGTCCCGCTGATGGACGAGGAGCGCGACGCGTGGGAGACGCTGCCGTTTGACGAAGCGGCCTACGCGTGGTCGCTGGGCGTGGAGGGGCTGTCCGGGGGCGAGGCGGGCTACAGCCCGCTGGAGCGCCGCTGGGCCCGCCCCACACTGGACTGCAACGGGATCGTGGGGGGGTACATCGAGGCGGGCTCCAAGACCATCATCCCCGCCAGCGCCCACGTGAAGGTCTCCTGCCGCCTCGTCGCCCGCCAGGACCCGCGAAGGATCATCGACGGCGTGCGGGCGTACGTCGCGGCCAACGTTCCCCCGGGCATCCGCCACGAGATCGCCGTCCACGCCGAGGCCCGCCCCGTCCTCGTCCCCCGCCAGGCCCCCTCCGTGCAGGCGGGCGTCGCCGCCCTCCGCGAGGCCTTCGGCGGCGAGCCCGTGCTCATCCGCTGCGGGGCGTCCGTGCCCATCACCGAACAGTTCCAGCGGCTGCTGCAGGTGGACCCGGTCCTGATGGGCTTCGGCCTGCCGGACGACAACCTGCACTCGCCCAACGAGAAGTTCGACCTCGGCCAGTTCTACAACGGTGCGGTGGCGGCGGCGGCGTTCCTGCCACATTTCGCGGAGATCCACGCCAACCGCCGCGGCTGAGCAGCGGCTGCGCAGGGGCCGAGCAGCGGTAGCGCAGGGGCCGCGCAGCGGAGACGCTTGCACGCGAGATCGGGTATCCCGCGCGCGGACGGCTCTGCCCGTCCCGGTGCGTCCTGGTGCCCCCTCCGTCCCTGAACGCCGCGCGGTCCTGACGTGGTTGCTCGTGCGCCAGGCGAAGCCTGGGTAAGGAGGCGCGACATGGACTGAGGGTCATGAGCAAAACCTTACGTTGCAGCCCAGCGGGAGGAG